>JADFIH010000056.1 GCA_022566715.1 Pseudomonadota bacterium
GGGAAAGTTGGGCCAGCGCCTGTCCCCGGGTAACGCGGTCGCCCTCGCGCACATGCAGCGACTGAATGATCCCGCCCTCGAGGTGCTGGATGATTTTGAGTTGCCCTTGGGGAACCACGACGCCCTGTGCCGTGGCCACTTCCTCGAGCTCGGCCACGGAGGCCCAGGCGACGCCGGCGGCCAACAGGGCCACGACGAGAAAAGCCGCCGGGCGCCAGCTTGGGACCGGGTTGGACGCGACGAGATCGTCGAGCCGGCTCATGCCCGTCTCCGCGTCATCGCCTGCCGTGTCCCGGCCGGGTCATCGGGCTGGCGCGGCCGGCGCCGGGGCGCCATCTCGGGAAGTACGTCCTCGGGGCGGCCGGCCCGCACGATCCTGCCCTTTTGCATCACCAGCAACTGGTCGCTGGCGGCGATCACGGCCTGGCTGTGGGTGACCACCAGGATCGTGTGATCCGCCGCCAGTTTCGCGAAGGTGTCGCAAAGCGCCTGCTCGCCCTGGCGGTCGAGGTTGCTGGTGGGCTCGTCGAAAATGAGCACCGGCGGATCGCCGACCAGCGCCCGCGCAATGGCCACACGCTGGCGCATGCCGCCCGGCAGCAAATGGCCCGCTTCGCCAATGTCGGTGGCGTAGCCGTCGGGCAAATCGATCAGATAATCGTGCAGTCCCGCGAGCTTGGCGACGCGGATCACCTCGGCGTCGTCCACGTCGGGATGGGCCATCACGATGTTGTCGCGGACCGTGCCGCTGAACAGGAAGGTCTCCTGCGGGACATAGCTGATCCAGGACGCCAGGTCCCGGCGGGCGAACTGATTGATATCCGCGCCGTCGAGCAGGACCCGTCCCTGCGTCGGCTTGTAGAGACCCGGGATCAACTTGGAGAGCGTGGTCTTTCCGCCCCCGTTGGGCCCCATCACCGTGACCAGCGAACCCGCCTTGAGTTGCAGCCGGGCGCCCTGAATAACCTCCGGCCCGTCCTCCGAATACCGGAAGCTTACGTTCTCGACGATGATCTCGCCCTTGGGACGGTCGAGCTTTATGCCGGTTTCGCCGCGCTCCTCCACCGCCTCGAATAGCTGGGTCAGCCGGCCCGTGGCCTGGCGGAAGGACACGAAGTTCCGCCACGACCGCACGAGCTGGTTGAAGGGTCCGATGATGCGGCCGGCCAGCATGTTGGAGGCGATCAGGGCGCCGACCGTCAGTTCCTGGTTGATGATGGCAAGCGCGCCCACCGTCGTTATGGACACGATGGTCGCGGCCGAAAGCGTGGTCGTAAGATTGCCGTAGGTTTCCGTCTGGCGGCCGCGCTTGATGGCCTGCTCGATGGTCGCCGCGTGCCGGTCCTCCCATAGGGGCCGCAGGGCCTGATCAAGGGACAGGGCTTTCACCGTCGCGCGCCCGGCGATCAATTCCGAGATCAGCTCGTCACGGCCGAATCCGGCGCGCCGCTCCTCCTTGTTGGCGGCGTTGAGAACCGCGGCCGAGCGCCAGGCCAGCAACAGAAACAGCGGCAGGGCCATCATCAACACGGGCAGGACGGGCGCCGCAATGACCGCCACCAAGGCGACGAAGAGAATGGCGAAGGGCAAATCGATCAGCAGCACCGCGGACGGGCCCGAGAGCGCGTTGCGCACCACCTCGACGTCGCGGAACAGGGAATTCCAGTAAGCGCTGGGACGGCCTTCGAGGGTGCTCAAGGGCAAGGCGAGAATCTTTTTGAAAACCTTGTCGGCGACGCCCACGTCGATGCGAAGCGCCGCCCGCTGCATCATGCGGCCCCGGGTCTGGCGCAGGATGTAGTCGAAGGCCACGACCACGATCATCCCGATGAAGAGTCCTTGGAGAGTCGTCAGGCCCGAGCTGAAAATGACCCGGTCGTAGACCTGAAGGGAGAAAACCGGGACCGCGAGGGCCAGGAAATTGATGAAAAGCGAGAGCAGAAATACCTCGCGGTAGATCGAACGCAGCGGCTTGGTTACCTCCCGAAGCCAGGCCGTATTGCTTTTTTCCCGCATCGGCTTAAGCGCCTTTAGACGGCCACGCCCGCATCCGGCGCCTCGGCCTGGCCCGTGACAAACGGCCAAAACCGCTTATTATCAAAGGCTTACGCCCTTGACCGGGGAAGGATTTTGGGGGGCTGGCCGGGCACGGATACACCCGGCATTGTCGCAATGTGATGGTTAATGCTTCGCTAATTCGTCAAGGAATCCAAGGCGTTGCGCCCCGTCCGCCACTATTCTGGCAGGGCCTGCACACGGCGCACCGGCGCGGATCAAGGAGAAGACCGGAGGAACAATGAGCGCGGCAATTCCGGAAGGCTTCCGGCCGGCCCGCGGCGGCGGACCCTTCGGCGACGAAGTCGGTCCCTTCTATCTGAGCGAAGGCGACTCGGATTTTCGGATCGGCCTACGGATCGAGGAGCGCCATACCAATCCCAACGGCTCGGTTCACGGCGGGGTCTTCATGACGCTTGCCGATCACGTTGGCAGCTTGGCGATCTTCCGTTCGTTGAGCGAAAAGACGCCGTTCGCCACGATAAGCCTGAACTGCGACTTCCTGGCCCCGGCGAAGGCCGGCGATTGGATCGAAGGCTGGGGCGAAGTGGTGCGTCGAACCCGCACGCTCGCCTTTGCCAACGCGACCATCGAGCTGGCCGGTCAGCCCATCGTGCGGGCGAGCGGCATCTGGAAGCTTTCGAACAACGCGGGCGGAGGCTGAGCGCCGATCTAGAGGCCGATCTAGGGGCCAATCTAAGGGCCAATCTAAGGGGAAGAGCCTAAAAGACGCTCGACAGCTTCATGGCGATGCCCATGTCGCCTTCGACCTTGAGCTTTCCCATCATGAAGGCCGTCGTCGGATCGAGGTCACCGGCCAGGAGCGTCTTGAAATCATCCATCGAGATCACGATGGTGCAGTCGGCGTCGGCGTCATCGTTCGATACCGTGTTGGGGCTGGCCGTCGCATCGACGAAAATCACGCCGTCCCCGCCAAGATCGAACTTTACCTTGGCGCCGAACCCGGAATCGTCTCCCACGCGGGTCCGCAACTCTTCGGTGATCGAGTCCAGGCTCATGATATCCTCCGCTGCCGGCCGCCCTCCCCAGATTGGTACCGGCCACATCGCCCGTCTGTCAACCGTCCCCGTGTGTCGGCGGGATGCCGCCCTAGGTGCGTCCAAACTCGATGCTTTTCATAATCCACGCCCCTAAGGCGCGCTCATCCTCAACGAGCTTGCCGGGAAGCACGACATATTCCTTTTTTACAGGCGCCTTGGGAAAGTATTTCAGCGCCGCCCCACCTTCGGACATGAGCGCGTCGCGATCACGTTCAGGCAACTTTAGGGCAAGCCCGACAGGCGTCAACGACATGAAGATATGGCCGTTCTCGTAGGCCGCCGCACCACTGAAAAAATGTTTGCACTCAATATCGAGGTCCCCGTCCCGCCGCGGAGCGAAGCGCTCGACAAGGGACCGCAGTTCCTTCAAATAGGGTTCCGCCATGACGCGACGCTACCACAAACCGTCTTGGGTCTCATTGGGCGCCTCGCCGACGGCCTTCCGGCCGGGCCGACCCGTTCCAGCGGCGGGGCGTTTTCCGGGGCATTCCTTCCCCCTGGTTTTTGTGCAAGATTATACTGAGCCTTCCACTGCGGAAGGGCATTAATCGTTACGACCGCAACGACGAGGGGAATATGGCGGCGCCCGCCCGCTTCAAACGAATCAAAGGCTTCATCGACCGTATCGGCGCGATCGAGACTCCGTTTTCAATCGAGATGCCCGATGGCGACAGGCGCGACGTCGGCGAAGGCGAGCCGAGATTCCATGTCGCGCTCCGCACCGACCGGGCGTTGAAGGCGCTGGGTTCGCTCGACGAAGCGAACATCGCCGAGGCCTATTTGCAAGGCGACATCGACCTCGAGGGCGACATGATCAGCCCGTTCGCGCTGCGCGCGTCCTTGGACGACCGCCACCCGATCGTCGCCGCCTGGCGGTTTATTCAGCCGCTGATCTTCGGGCAGGTGTTCACCAACAAGGCGGCGATTACGTCGCATTACGACCTCGACCCGAAATTGTTTCTCGGCTTCCTCGACCCCGCGCTGCCGGCTTACAGCCAGGGCGTCTACGAAAACGACGCCGAGACCCTGGAGACCGCGCTGCGGCGAAAATTCGACTATGCCGTGGAGAAGTGCGAGCTCGGCCAGTCGACCCGGGTGCTCGAAATCGGCCCCGGCTGGGGCGCCTTCGCGAGCCACGTGCTGCCCCGCGGCGTCGATTTCGTGGGCCTGACGATTTCCGAAGTGTCGCGGACCTTCATCAAGGAAAAGCTCACCGAATACCGCGACACCTTCGACATCCTGCTGCAGGATTTCCTGGAGTACGACCCCAAGGAAAAGTTCGATGCCATCGTCATCATGGGCGTGATCGAACACCTACCCAACTACGAGCGCGTGTTGAAAAAGTTCGACCATTTGCTGAAGCCGGGCGGGTTGGTCTTCCTCGACGGCAGCGCGTCGGTCAAGAAGTACGAGCTATCGACCTTCATGGTGCGCCACATCTATCCCGGCAACCACTCCTTTCTGGTGCTCGACGACTTCGTCAACAAGGTCGCTAAGACGCCCTTCGAGATGCTCGAAATCCTGAACGACCGCCACAGCTATTACCTGACGTTCAAGCAGTGGGCGAAGAACCTGGAGAAAAATAAAGACGCCATCATCCGCGGCTTCGGCGACTTCGAATACCGCAAGTTTCGTCTCTACCTGTGGGGCGCGACCTACGAGTTCCTGTCGCGAAATCTCGATTGCTACCGCATGGTGCTCTACAAACCCAAATCCGCGTCGTAGAGCGATTCCGGTTCTTTAGGAATCGCTCAAGGCTGCTGGAATCGTTCAAGGCCGCGAGGCGGCCCGCCGTGTTGGTGCGCCCGCGGTTCGCCCCTAACATGGCCTGACCCGCCAGATGAAGGATCGCGCCATGACCAAAGGGCTCCCCGACTGCGATTACCTGTCGCTCGATCTTCGCGGCTTCCACCTGACCATCACGTTCGACCGGCCCGAAGCGCGCAACGCCATGAACGCCGCCATGGTGCGGGAACTGGAGGCGGCCTTCGAGGCCGCGTCCGCCAACCCGGAGATCAGCGCCATCGTCCTGCGCGGCGCCGGCAAGCATTTCTGCGCCGGCGGCGACCTGAAGGACATGACGGATGCGCTTGACCCACCCGCACCCGGCGAGGAAGACGCGCTGTTCCGGATCAACCGGAGTTTCGGCGACCTCCTGACGCGGGCCGACGACGCGCCCCAGGTGATCATTTCAGTGGTTCACGGCGCGGCGCGCGGCGGCGGCTTCGGGCTCGTTTGCGTCTCGGATATCGTCATCGCCCGCGCGGACGCGAGCTTCGCCATGCCGGAGACCGGGCTCGGCCTGCCGCCCGCGCAAATCCTGCCCTTCGTGGCGATGCGCCTTGGCCGCCACCGGGCCCGGCGCATGGCCCTGACGGGAAATCCGATGACCGGGGAGGAGGCCGGCCGGTTGGGTCTCGTCCATTACGTCTGCGCCGAGGAGGCCGCCGCCGAGGCCGCGCTCAAGGAGGTGCTGGGGCAGGTGAAGGACCGGGGTCCCGTGGCCCTGACCCAGGCCAAACGCCTGATCAACCAAGTCGGCCGCACGCCCTTATCGCTGCTGCTGGACGAAGGGGCGCGGCTCGTCGCCGAGTCGTCCCGCGGCGGCGAGGGCCGGGAGGGCCTGACCGCGTTCACCGAAAAACGCCCGCCCGCGTGGGCCACCCGGAAGGTGTAAAAACCACCACCACAAGACTAAAACACCCCCTCCCTTCGATTGGCTTACGCGGCCCCGCTGGGGCCACGGTCCAATCTCAACCTCCCCCATCCAGGGGGAGGGGGATTGGCACTGCGACCCCTGTTCTAATTCCCTCTCCCCTTGTGGGGGAGGGTTAGGGAGGGGGGTGCTTATCTTGTTGGAAGCTTGGGCCGCCACACTTAGGCGCCGGCTAAAACGCGTCGGCGTCCATGGCCATCAGGGGCGCGGCCCCCGCCGTGATCTTCGACAGAAGCGCCGAGGTGTCGGGCAGGGTCTTGGTCATAAAGAAGCGCCCGACCATGAGCTTGGCCTCGAAGAAATCGCGGTCGCCGGCGCCGTCGGCGAGCTTCTCGTTGCTGATCCGCGCCATGCGGGCCCACATATAGGCCAGGGCGACATGCCCGAACATCTTGAGGTAGTCGGCCGAGGCGGCGCCGGCCTGCTCCGGGTCCTTCAATCCTTGCTCGGCGATCCAGGCGGTCGCCTGTTGCAGGCGCGCGAAGGACTTGGCGAGCGGCAGGACGAAATCCTTCATCGCCGGATCGCTCATGTTCTCCCGTATGAAGGCATCGACCGGGTGGAAGAATTGCCGCAGCGAGCGGCCCATGTGCGCGGGCAGCTTACGGCCCACCAGGTCGAGCGCCTGGATGCCGCTGGTCCCCTCATAAAGCTGCGTGATGCGGGTGTCGCGCACGAACTGCTCCATGCCGTGTTCGCGGATATAACCGTGGCCGCCGAAACATTGCACGCCCCAGTTGACCGACTCGAAACCCATATCGGTGAGGTAGGCCTTGACGATGGGCATCATCAGGGAGACCAATTCGTCGGCGTCGCGGCGCACGCTCTCCTCGGGGTGCCTCTCCGCGAGATCGGTCTGTAGCGCCATCCACAGGGCGAGCGCCCGCGCGCCTTCGTTGAACGATCGCATCGTGAGCAGCATCTTGCGCACGTCGGGGTGCACGATGATGGGGTCGGCGGGTTTGTCGGGCGCCGCAACGCCTTTCAAGCCGCGGCCTTGTAAGCGCTCCTTGGCGTAGGCGGCGGCGTTCTGATAGGCGACCTCGGACAACCCCAGGCCCTGAATGCCGACGCCGAGGCGGGCCTCGTTCATCATGGTGAACATGGCGCGCATGCCGCGGTGCTCTTCGCCCAGAAGATAGCCAACCGCATCGTCGTAGTTCATGACGCAGGTGGACGACGCCTTGATGCCCATCTTTTTTTCGATGGAGCCGCAGACGACGCCGTTGCGAATCCCCGGTGTGCCGTCGCCGTTGACGAGGAATTTCGGCACGATGAACAGGCTGATCCCGCGCACGCCTTCCGGCCCGCCGGGGATTCTCGCCAGGACGAGGTGGATGATGTTGTCCGTCAGGTCGTGTTCGCCCGCCGTGATGAAAATCTTGGTGCCGGTGATGCGGAAGCTGCCGTCGTCCTGGGGCTCGGCCTTGGTGCGCATGAGGCCAAGGTCGGTGCCGCAATGGGGCTCGGTCAGGTTCATGGTGCCGCCCCATTCGCCGTTCGCGAGCTTGGGCAGGTAGGTGTTCTTCTGGTCGTCCGAGCCGTGTTTCTTGATCGCGGCGTAGGCCGCCGAGGCAAGCCCCGGATAGGTGCCGAAGGACAGGTTCGCCGAACAGATCATTTCGACGAACGCGGACCCGATCACGCGCGGCAGGCCCTGGCCGCCGTAATCCGGGTCGGCCACGAGCCCGGCCCAGCCTCCCTCGGTAAAGGTCTTGTAGGCCTCCTTGAACCCCTTGGGCGTCGAGACCTCGCCGTTATCAAAGTGACAACCCTCTTCGTCGCCCGACTGGTTGAGGGGAAAGAGCACCTCTTCGGCGATCCTGCCGCCCTCCTCGAGGATGGCGTCGATCAGGTCGGGCGTCGTGTTTTCGAAGCCGGGCAGGTTCCGGTACTTGCCGATCTCGAGAAACTCGTTGAGCAGAAAGCGCGTATCGCGCAACGGGGCCTGGTAGGTCGGCATGGCTTAGTCCTCAAAGAGCGATGAAGCCCTCCCCCTGCGATGGGGGAGGGTTGGGAGGGGGTGTTCTTTTTGTTGTCCGCGGCACTCGTCGTCCCATTATTAACTTCAACCTTTAGTTTCGCAGCGGCTTGCCGGTTTCCAGCATGTGCTCGATGCGGTCGAGCGTCGCGGGCTGGCGAAATAGAAACGCCATGGCGTCGCGTTCGAGCGCGAGCAAGTCCTTTTCGGTCACGGGCTCGGTGACGTCGCGGTCCCCGCCGCAGAGAGTTTTCGCAAGCTGCCGCGACACCACCTCGTCGTGCGCCGTCGCCTTGCCGGACCGCACAAGGTCCTTGACCGCGATGTCGAGCGCGGCGATGCCGGTCGGGCCCGGCAGATGGATTTCCACATCGCGCTCGGGCGGCGCGTAATCCTCCACCAGCGCAAGGGCCTTGGCCTTGGCGTCCGCAAGCACGCGCTTGCGGTTCATGGTGACGCCGTCGCCCTCACGCAGGTAAAGCAGGTCCTTGGCCTCGGCCGCCGAGGTCGCGACCTTGGCGAGACCGATGGTCTGGAAGGCGGCGGCCACGGGGGGCATCGGCCCGCCCGGCCGTTTGGCCTTGGCGAAATTGCGCATGACCATTTCCTTGCTGCCGCCCCAGCCCGGGATCAGCCCGACGCCGACTTCGACGAGGCCGATGTAGCTTTCGGCGTGCGCCTGCACGGCGTCACAGTGAAGCAATATCTCGCAGCCGCCGCCCAGCGCCATGCCGGCGGGCGCGCCGACCACGGGGAATGGCGCATACTTGAGGGCGAGATAGGCGTCCTGCCCTTCCTTGATGTTCTGATCCAGCACCGGCCACATGGCCGTGTTGGCGGCGAACAGGCCCAGGCCGATGTTGGCGCCGACGGAGAAATTGCCGGCGTCGTTGCCGATGATCAGCGCCTTGAAGCCCTTCTTGTCGATCTTGGCCGCCTCGCGCACCATGGCGATGGAGTTGGCGTCGAGCGAATTCATCTTGCTGTGGAATTCCAGGCAGGCGACGCCGCCGCCCACATCCCACAAACTCGCCGAGCCGTTCGAGGCAATAGGCTCCTGGCCACGCTTTTTGTCGGCCAGCATCCAGGCATCTTGCGCCACCTCGATATCGGCGTAGGACCCGTCCAGGGTCAGGTAGCGCTTCTTGCCGCCCTCCTCTTTATACAAGGGACGGCCCGCCGCCAGCTTGACGATCTCGGGGACCGCAATGCCTTCGGCCTCGAGCTTTTCAGCGAACCACTCCGTGCCGAGCTGGTCGATCTGCTCGAAGGGCCCATGCTTCCAGGCGTATCCCGCCTTCATGGCGTCATCCACGGCGGCGATGGTGTCGGAGATTTCCGGCACCAGGCTGGCCGCGTAGCTCAACACCTGGCTCAAGACCTTCCAAGCGTATTGGCCGCCCTTGTCGGGATGCTCGGCCAGGGCGCGCAGGCCCTTACGGCCCGCCTCGACGCTCGCCATCGCCGGTTTGATGGGCGCGCGGTACTCGCCGGTCGTAAGGTCCAGCGCTTCCTTGGTCTTCTTGTCGCCGTCGCGCACCAGGCGATAGAAACCACCCTTGCCCTTGCGGCCCGTGTAGCCGTCGGCGATCATCTTGTGAATGAGTTTGCTGAGCGGGCTGTCCGCATCGACCACGGCGTGGAGCGCATCGCTCTTGGGTAAAAGCCCGAGCATGCTGCCGACCACATGGGGCCCGAGATCGATACCGGTGAGGTCCATGAGGCCGAAGATTCCGGTCTTGGGGATGCCCATGGGCCGGCCCACGATGGCGTCGGCTTCCTCGACGGTCAGGCCCATTTGCGCGGCGGTTTCGGTCGCCACCATGCTCCAATAAATGCCGATGCGGTTGGCGATGAAACCGGGCGTGTCCTTGCAGGGCACCACCTCCTTGCCCAACGCCACGTCGCCGAACGCGCTCAGGGTATCGATCACGCGCTTATCGGTTTTCTCGCCCCCGACAACTTCCAACAGCCGCATGTAGCGCGGCGGATTGAAGAAGTGGGTAACCGCGAAGTCCTTGGCGAAGGACTCTGGACTGCCCTCGACAAGCTTGTGGAGGGGAATCGTCGAGGTATTGGACGTGACGATCGAGCCCTTGCCGCGCACGGCTTCGACCTTCTTGTAGAGATCGTGCTTGACCTCGAGGTTCTCGAGCACCGCCTCGCAAATCCAGTCGCAGTCCGCGAGCAAGCCGAGATCGTCCTCCAGGTTGCCCGGCGTGATGAGCTTGGCGTTGCGCTTGTGCATGAAGGGCGCGGGCTTTTGCTTCAGCATCCGCGCGACCGCGCCCTTGGCCAACGCGCTGCGGTCGTTTGAGTCCTTGGGAACGATGTCGAGCAGCACGACCGGCACGCCCGCATTGGCGACGTGCGCGGCGATGGCCCCGCCCATGACGCCGGAGCCGAGCACCGCGACCTTGTTGATGGCGCCCATCAGGCGGCCTCCAGCACCGTTGCGATTCCCTGCCCGCCGCCGATGCATTGCGTCGCCAGCGCGTACTTGCCGCCTTCGCGTTTGAGCAAGCTCGCGGCCTTGCCGGTGATGCGCGCGCCGGTGGCGCCGAGCGGATGACCGAGCGCGAGCGCGCCCCCGTCGATGTTCATCTTCTTGGTATCCATGCCCATCTCGCGGACGACGGCAAGCGCCTGGGAGGCAAACGCCTCGTTGAGCTCGATAACATCCATGTCCTTCAACTCGAGGCCGGCCCGCTTGAGCGCCTTTTTCGCCGCCCCGACGGGACCCAGGCCCATGGTTTCCGGGGCGCAGCCGTGTACGCCTATGCCCTTGATACGGGCCAGTTTTTCGTGGCCGTTGGCGTCCGCGTAGTCCTCGCTGCAGACCAGAACCGCCGACGCCCCATCGGTCAGGGGCGAGGACGTGCCCGCCGTCACCGTACCGTTCTTGTCGAACGCGGGGTCAAGCGCGTCGAGCGCCTCTTGCGTCGTGCCGGGACGGATACAGCCGTCCTCTTCGACGCGCAGGTTGCCCTGGACGATGGCGACGATCTCGCCGCTGAACCGTCCCTCCTCGCGCGCCTTGGCGGCGCGGTCATGGCTGATCACCGTCAGGTCCTGCTGTTCGGCGCGCGAAATACCGAACTTGCGCGCGAGGTTCTCGGCGGTGTCGCCCATGGAAATGTAGACCTCGGGCCAGCGTTCGTAGAGGCCGGGGTGCGGCGCCGGGTTGAAGCCCGGCATCGGCACGCGCGTCATCGATTCCATGCCGGCGCAAATGAACACGTCGCCCGCGTTCATCTGAATCGCGCCCGCCGCCATATGGATTGCCTGCATGGACGATCCGCAAAAACGGTTCACCGTGGTTCCGGCGACGCTGAGCGGCAGGTCGGAGAGAAAACCGACGATGCGGCCCACGTTGAAGCCCTGCTCGCCCTCCGGGAAGGCGCAACCCATGATCACGTCCTCGATATCCTCGGGCTTCACGCCGGTGCGTTCGATCAGCGCCCGCAAAACCTGACCCGCCATTTCGTCGGGCCGGACCTTGGCGAGTTGGCCCTTGTTGGCGAAGTGAAAGGGGGAGCGAGCGTATCCCGCGATGACGACGTTCTTCATGGTGAGACCCTTTCCCGGGGTGCGGTTTTCAAGTTCGTTGTGTCAGGTCGCGGCGGCGAGTCGGACGCCTTGATCGATGGCGCGCTGCGCGTCGAGCTCCAGCGCCGTGTCGGCGCCACCGATGATATGAACCGTGATATTAGCCGCAAGCAGGTCGCCGGCAAGCTCCCGGCGCGGCTCCTGGCCCGCGCAAAGGACGATGGTGTCGGCGGGCACGAGTTCGTCGCGCCCGTTCAATGAGATATGCAATCCCTGATCGTCGATCCCGAGATAGGTCACGCCGCCCATCATGGCGACGCCGGCCTGGCGCAGCGCCGCGCGGTGAATCCAACCCGTGGTCTTGCCCAGCCCGGCGCCTAGTTTCGACGTCTTGCGCTGCAACATGGTGACCTTGTGCCGCGCCACGCCGTTGTGTTTAGCTTGCGTCACGGGCTCGCGCAGGGCGCCGCGGCCCGCGTATTCCATATCGACGCCCCATTCGGCCAGGAAATCTTCCTTGCCGGGACCGCCCGGCGCTTGCGTCAGGAAGGTCGCGACATCGAAGCCGATGCCGCCCGCGCCGATGATCGCGACGCGCTCGCCCACGGGCTTTTTGTTCAGAATGACATCGACATAGGACAGAACGGACGGGTGATCGAGGCCGGGAATATCGGGGCGGCGCGGCGTCACGCCGGAAGATAGTACAATCTGATCAAAGCCGTGGCCGATCAGGTCGGCGGCGGACGCCCGCGTTCCCAGGCGCACCTCCACCCCGTGGAGCTCCAGTTGCCGGCGGAAGTAGCGCAGGGTCTCGTCGAACTCTTGCTTGCCGGGAACCTCGCGCGCGATGTTGAGCTGGCCGCCGATGCGGTCGGCCGCCTCGAACAGGGTGACCCGGTGTCCGCGTTCCGCCGCGATGCAGGCGTAGGCGAGCCCCGCCGGACCGGCGCCGATCACGGCGACCTGCTTGACCGCCGCGGTTTTGGTGTAGTTGAGTTCGGTTTCCTGGCAGGCGCGCGGGTTGACGAGGCAACTCGTGGTGCGGCCCGTGAAAATGAAATCGAGGCAGGCCTGATTGCAGCCGATGCAGGTGTTGATCTCGTCGGCGCGGCCCTCGGCGGCTTTACGAACGAACTCGGCGTCGGCCAGGAAGGGCCGGGCGAGCGAGACCATGTCGGCGTCGCCGCGCGCCAAAACCTCTTCGCCCACCTCCGGCGTGTTGATGCGGTTGGTGGTGATCAGCGGCAGCGAGACCTCGCCGCGCAGGCGCCCCGTCACCCAGGTCCAGGCGGCGCGCGGCACCATCTGCGCGATCGTCGGCACCCGTGCCTCGTGCCAGCCAATGCCGGTGTTGATGATGGTCGTGCCCGCCGCCTCAACGGCTTTGGCGAGCGCCACGACTTCGTCCCACGCACTGCCGTCCTCGACCAGGTCGATCATCGACAGGCGGTAAATAATGATGAAGTTCGGGCCCACCCGTTCGCGCGTGCGGCGCACGATCTCACGCGGCAGGCGGATGCGGTTCTCGAAGGAGCCGCCCCATTCGTCCTCGCGCTTGTTGGTGCGGGGCGCGATGAACTCGTTGATCAGGTAGCCCTCGGAACCCATGATCTCGACGCCGTCGTAGCCCGCCTCCTGCGCCAGCGTCGCGCAATTGACGAAATCCTCGATGGTTTGTTCGATCTCCCCGGCGCTCAACTCGTGCGGGGTCATCGGGTTGATGGGCGCGCGCAAGGGCGACGGCGCGACCGAGTGCTCGTGATAGGCGTAGCGGCCCGTATGCAGGATCTGCATGGCGATCTTGCCGCCCTCGGCATGCACGGCATCGGTAATCAAACGATGCTCGGCGACGCCCTCGGACGACTCGAGTATGCGGGCCGACGACATGGTGCAGCCCGCGCGATTGGGCGCGATCCCGCCGGTGACGATCAGGCCGACGCCGCCACGCGCGCGTTCGGCATAGAAGGCGGCCATGCGCTCGGCCCCGTTCTCGACTTCCTCGAGCCCCGTGTGCATCGAGCCCATGAGCACGCGGTTCGCCAAGGTGGTGAAACCCAGGTCCAGCGGCGCCACAAGGTGGGGATACGGGTTTGCCATCTACCCGGCGGCTTTCAGGGCTTGGGGCTCGGCCGGGATGGGTTCGTAACCGATCAGGGCCTCGAAATAGGGCTGAACCCACCGCTCGGAGTCGTCGATGATGGAGGCCGCCTTTGGCGCCAGGCGGTCGTGGACGAACAGGCGCGCGATCACGGCCTTGCGCGCATCCCCCGCGGCGAGGCCCGCGGCCGCCTCCTCCAATAGTAGAGATGCCCCCAAAACATCCGCCAGCGCCGTCATGAGCTTGCGCGCATAGATCGGGCCATCGGCCGGGTTGGCGCGCAGGTGATCCACGGCGGCGCGGCATTCGCCGAAGGACCCGGCGACGGCGGCGGATAAATCGGTCAGATCGTCGGGGGCCGCCGCGAGAATTCCCTCGACCCGCGCCGCCAGGGCCTCGAACCCCGGATAGCGGTTGCCGATCATGCGCAGAACTTCCAGCGCCTGGATGTTGGCCGGCCCCTCCCACACGGTGAGCGCCTGGGCGTCGCGCAAGAGCCGCGGGGTGACGTAGTCGTAGGTGTAGGCATTGCCGCCGATCAACTCGATCGCCGCGCGGCAGACGATGTTCGCGTCGTCCGCCGTCCGGTATTTGGCCAGCGCCGTCACCATGCGCATCCAGGCCCGGGCGCCGTCGTCATCGCTCAAGTCCGTGACATGGGCGTCGTCGAAGGCCTGGGTTGCGTCAAAAGCTTGGGCCGCCTCGAAGGCGAGCGCGCAACCCGATTCGAGCCGCAACAGCATCTTGACGAGCTCGGCCCGCACCATCGGGTAGCTGAACACCGGATTGCCGAAGGCCTCGCGGTGGGACAGGTAGCTCACGGATTCGAGGAAGGCGCGGCGTTGCAGGCCGGCCGCCGACATGGCGTTGTGGATGCGGCTGAACCCAAGCGCCTCCATCATCAGCTTGAAGCCCATGGGCGGCGGCGCGATCTCCACCGCCCAGGTTTCGGTCAAATCGATCTCGCCCGTGGGCACGCCGCAGGTGCCGAGCTTGTCCTTGAGCCGGCGAATACGCATGGGGTTGGGCGTGCCGTCGTCCAAGTGGGTGGGCACGAGGTACAGGCCGAGACCCTTGGACCCTTCGGGCGCGCCCTCGGGCCGCGCCGTGGCCACCGCGAGGCCGCCGTTCGCATTGCTGGTGAACCACTTGAGGCCGGTCAGGCGCACGTGATCGCCCTCGGGCCGCGCCACCGTCGTGGTCGCGCCCACGTCGCTGCCGCCATGCAGTTCCGTCGCCCAGGTGCCGCCGGTCAGGGCCTTGCCGTCCATCCGAGTGAGTTCATGGCGGTATTTTTCGCGCACGCCCTTCGGGGCGAACCGGTCCAGCACATAGGCGACCGCGCCCGTCATGGTGACGGGACAGTGCAACGAGACATCGGACTGGGAGAGAAGATATCCCATGGCGAAGGTGATCAGGTACGGGGCCGGTTCGTCGCCGTAATTGAGTCCAACGATGCCGCGCTGATAAACCTCGCGCGAAACCGCCTCCCAAGCCGGATTATGACGAATATAGTTCACCGTTTCGCCGTCCGCCGAGTAGGCCTCCAGGACCGGGCGGCCATGGCGGTCCGTGTAATGCGCCTCTTCGTCCACGGTGCCGCCGACCCAGGCGCCGAAATCGGACAAGGTTCCTTCCCAGGTGGCGAACGCTTCGGGCGCCATGCGGCACAGGATTTGTCCCAAGTTGGCGTCGAGTGCGTAGAAGTTCTGGCCCCTGGTCTCGCGCTCATACTTCATCGGCGGGCACACCCTTCTCGGCAAGCAGGCGCGTGATCTGCGCGCAGTTGCCGCGCAATTCGGCCAGGGTGGAGTCGATATCGTTCCGCTGCCGCTGGAGGACGCCGATACGTTCGCGGCCCTTGCGCAAGGTCAGCATGAGTTGCTCGACCTGGCCGTCGCCCAGGTTATAGAGGTCGAGCATTTCCTTGATCTCGGCCAGGCTGAACCCTAGGCGCTTGCCGCGCAGGATGAGCTTCAGGCGGGCCCGGTCGCCGTGACTGAAAACGCGAGTCTGGCCGCGGCGCGCCGGGCGCAAAAGCTCCCGATCCTCATAGAAACGCAGCGTGCGCGGCGTGACCGCGAACTCCTCCGCGAGATGACTTATCGAATAGGTTGTACCCATGACCTGGAAACAATGCCCCGCCCGCAAGCGCCCAAGGGCCTGATGATTCTAGTTTACGTTTACGTCAACGTCAAGTTTTTCGAGATTCAATAGTAATTCCGTTTCAGTTCAATGAGTTAATGAACCCGGCCCGCTCCGCCCTGACCTCGCCGCCGTG
>JADFIH010000057.1 GCA_022566715.1 Pseudomonadota bacterium
TGCCGGCGGGCGTTCCGGTGGGCACCTTGGCCATCGGCGAGGCGGGCGCGGTCAACGCGGCGCTGCTCGCGGCTTCGGTCCTGGCCTTGTCGGACGAGGCGATCGCCAAAGCCCATGACGCCTGGCGCGCGGCGCAAACAGCCGCCGTCGCGGACGAACCCGCGAACGGCTAGGGCCCGGACCTATTCCCGCTCCTGGCCCCGCCCCCGGCCCGAACCCCGGCGCCGCAACAATGCCCTTTGCAGCCGTCCCCCCCGGCGCAGTGATCGGCATTCTCGGCAGCGGCCAGCTCGGCCGCATGCTTGCGGTCGGCGCGTCCCGGCTCGGCTACCGCGTGCATATATTCTCGCCCGAGGCCGAGAGCCCGGCGGCGCAGGTGGCGAGTGCATCGACGGTGGCGGACTACGGCGACGATGAAGCTCTCGACGCCTTCGCGCGCGGCGTCGACGTGGCGACCTACGAGTTCGAGAACGTACCCGTCGCCGCCGTCGAGCGCCTGGCCGCGCTCGTCCCGGTTCGTCCCGGCGCGGGCGTCCTCTCCATCACGCAGGACAGGCTGTCCGAGAAGGATTTCATCCGCGGCACGGGAGCCGTCACCGCGCCCTATGTGGCGATGTCGGGACCCGATGATGCCGGGATCGCGGCCCGTGAGATCGGGTTTCCCTGCGTCGTCAAGACGCGCCGCCTGGGCTATGACGGCAAGGGCCAGCGCCACCTCGGCCGCACCGGTGCGCTCGGCGGCTCACCGGACGAGGCGCTGATAAGGGCCTGGACCGAACTCGGCGGAGTGCCCTGCATCGTCGAGGGCTTCGTCGATTTCGTGACGGAGATTTCGGTGGTCTTGGCGCGCGGCGGCGATGGCGCCATCGCCGCTTACGACGTCATCCAGAATGAACACCGCGCAGGCATTCTGCACACAAGCGTGGTGCCGGCGCGAATCCCGGCCGCAGTCGCCGACGCCGCCGAAGCGGTGGCGCGCCGCATCGCGGGCGCGCTCGATCACGTGGGCGTGCTGGCGGTCGAGATGTTCGTCACCGCGAACGGCGGTGTCATTGTCAACGAGATCGCTCCGCGGGTTCACAATTCGGGCCACTGGACCCTTGACGCCGCGACCACGGATCAATTCGAACAGCATATCCGAGCCGTCTGCGGTCTGCCGCTGGGCGGAACGTCGCGCCTGGCGGACGCGGAAATGACCAACTTGATCGGCGAGGAGATCGAGGGCGCGGCCCGCGTTCTGACCGAGCCCAACGCACGGTTGCACCTTTACGGAAAGACGGACGCGCGGCCCGGCCGCAAAATGGGCCACGTCACGCGGCTTTTCCCAAAAAGCAGCTAGAGTCGTTCCGACTTGGTCGGAACCACTCTAGTTTTTGTCGCTCACGGCTGCGGACCTTTGGTCCGCGCCTGCGCGGGCGCGCCGGATAACCGGCGGGCCGCCTCGCGGCTTAGGGCGATTCCAGTCGAACTGGAAACGCCCTAAGGGCGCCGCCGCCGGCCGCGGAAGATTGGGCGTGTCGCCCACCGGGCGGCCCGCGCGGCGTCCAGCGGATTGCGCGGACGAAGTTTCGCAAGCGAGGGCAGAACAACGCGGAACTTCTCGAGGCGGTGGCGAACGTCTTGTATCCGCATGATGTTCTCGATGCGCCGGTCGAGAAAGGCCCAGGTCTCGGTAAAGTCCTCGGACTCGTCGTCCAGCCAGTAGAGCAGGGTCGCGCCGTAAACCCCCGCGAGCAGCCCACGTTTCGTGTAAAAGTTGAAGTCGGTCGAGGTGTCGCCGGCGGCCCGCCACATGGCGTCGACCGTTTGGTACATCGCACGCATGGTGTGCGGTGCGCTGCCCGGCCGAAGGCGAAGCGCCAGCGAGAGCCGCAGGGCATCGCGGTGGGGAGCGAGCAATTCGAGGCGCACGCGCACGGCGGTTGCGATGCGCTCTCGAATGGGAAGCTCTTCGAGGTTTCGCGTTGCGAGGGCTTCGACCATGCGCCGGTCCGCGTCGGCGGCTAGATAGTCCGCCAACTCGCGCGGCCCGCCGGGAAAGGCGCGCTGCGCCATGGCGGGGTCTAACCCTGCGTCCCTGACCGCGGATTTTAGCGTCTTGGCGCTCCATCCGTCGAAGGGGACGTGGGGCAAGGCCGCCCGCAAGATCGCGGTGCGCTCCGACTCAAGATGCCCGCTCAAGTTCCTCCTCCTCTTCTTCGGGATTCGCTTCGGCCAAATCTTCGGCCAAGTCTTCGGCCAAGTCTTCGGCCAGATCTTCCGATTGAGCTTCGGCGTCCGCCTTGCGCAGGTGCTTCCATTCCGATTCGAACGTCAACGTGGACATATCGTCCATGCGCATCGGGTACAGCACGCCGTCGAGGTGGTCGCATTCGTGTTGAACGACGCGGGCATGCAGACCCTCGGCGACATCGTCAATGACTTCGCCGCCCGGCGACAGGCCGCGGTAGCGGATTTCGGTGTACCGCCGCACCTTGCCGCGCAGTCCGGGCACGGACAGGCAACCCTCCCAGCCGAGCGCCTTTTCCTCGCTCAAGGGTTCGATCCGCGGATTGATCAAAATCCGGAGCGAGAGGGTTTCCCGGTCGAGTTCCTCCTCATAGCCCACGTCGGGGGGCGGGATGCGGAAGATGACAAGCCGCAACGGCACGTACACCTGCGGCGCGGCAAGGCCAAGCCCGTCGGCGTCGGCCATGGTGTCCAGCATGAATTCGACCAGGCTGGCGATCTCCGGCGCCTCGGGATCGGCGATCTCTTCGGCGCAGCGCTTGAGCACGGGGTGGCCCATGCGGGCGATCTTCAGAATGGCCATGGCGCCAATATGGCGGGGGCCGCGCATCCGGTAAAGGGCGGCGGTCTGGCCGGCGGCCCGCGTTTACCTTAACTTGTACCCACCGCATGGCTGAACGGGCATTCTTGGCCTATTTACCGAACCTTAAGGGCTAAGGCCTTCACAATGGGGGACGGGTGTGCTATCCACAGCGCCCCGCCCCCGGCTCTCCGGGCAAGGCGGAAACAAAGGGGTGTGTGCGTTTGCAAGTTCACGTTCGGGATAACAACGTCGATCAGGCCCTGCGCGCGCTGAAGAAGAAGATGCAGCGCGAGGGCATTTTCCGCGAGATGAAGCTTCGGAATTACTATGAGAAGCCTTCGGAAAAGCGGGCGCGGGAGAAGGCGGAGGCCATCCGCCGGGCGCGCAAGCTGGCCCGCAAGCGGGCTCAGCGCGAAAGCTGACCCGAGCCTGTCGGCTCACCTGAGCCGGAGCCCATCGGCTCACCCTTGAAAGAAGCCGCCGCCGGGCGGCTTTTTTGATTCGAGCGGGAGTTTGAGCGCTCACAGCGCCTTGGTGATGCCCTCGACCATTTTCTTGGCGTCCGAGAACAGCATCATGGTGTTGTCGGCGTAGAACAGCACGTTGTCGATGCCGGCGTAGCCCGCCGACAGGGAGCGCTTGACCACCAGAACCGTCTGGGCCTTTCCCACGTCCAGCACCGGCATGCCGTAGATCGGGCTCGACTTGTCGGTCTTGGCGGCGGGGTTGCAAACATCGTTGGCGCCGATCACCAGGGCCACGTCGGAGTTGGCGAAATCGGGGTTGATCTCCTCGAGCTCGAAGACCTCGTCGTAGGGCACGTTCGCCTCGGCCAGCAGCACGTTCATGTGCCCCGGCATGCGCCCCGCCACGGGGTGGATGGCGTAGCGCACGCTCACCCCTTCTTCCTTCAGCTTTTCGGCCATTTCGCGCACCGCGTGCTGGGCTTGCGCCACCGCCATGCCGTAACCCGGCACGATAATGACGGACGAGGCGTTCTTCATGATAAAGGCCGCGTCGTCGGCGCTGCCCGATTTCACCGTCTTGTCGCCGGCGTCGATGCTTGGGCCGGCCGCCGCATCGCCGCCGAAACCGCCCAGGATCACGCTGATGAACGAGCGGTTCATGGCCCGGCACATGATGTAGCTGAGGATGGCGCCCGACGAGCCGACCAGCGCGCCGGTGATGATCAGCGCGGTGTTCTCGAGCGTGAAGCCGATCCCGGCCGCGGCCCAGCCGGAATAGGAATTGAGCATGGAGACGACCACCGGCATGTCGGCGCCGCCGATGGGAATGATCAAAAGGAAGCCCACCAGGAAGGCAAGCCCCGTGACCACCCAAAACGCCGTGGTCGACTGATCGGCGACGAAATAAGCGCCGACCGCGAAGATGGCGATGCCGATGGCGAGGTTGAGGAAATGCTGGCCCGGGAAGACGACGGGCGAACCGCCGACGAGTCCTTGCAGCTTGGCGAAGGCGACGACCGATCCGGAAAAGGTGATGGCGCCAATGACGACGCCGATCGACATCTCGATCAAGCTTAAAGCCTTGATTTCCCCGGCCGTGCCGATGCCAAAGGACTCGGGCGAATAGAGCGCGGCGGCCGCCACCAAAACGGCCGCCATGCCGACCAGGCTGTGGAATGCCGCCACGAGCTGCGGCATCGCCGTCATCTGGATGCGCAGCGCGATCACCGTGCCGATGGCGCCGCCGATCACGAGGCCGAGCGCAATCAACTCGAAGCCGATGACACCGGGATTGGCGAGCGTCGTCGCCACCGCAATGGCCATGCCGATGACGCCAAGCAGGTTGCCGCGCCGCGCCGTTTCCGGCGACGACAGACCCCTTAGGGCGAGGATGAACAGCACGCCGGCGATGAGATAGGCGGCCGCGGATAGATCGGGGGACACGGCTAGGCTTCCTCGGGTGAGCGAAGCGAAGGACTATTTTTCACCATCACCCCTACTTCTTTTTCTTCCTGAACATTCGCAGCATGCGTTGGGTCACGACAAAACCGCCGAAGATGTTGACGGCGGCCAGCATGATCGCGACGAACCCGAGTATTTTGGCGAAGCTGATCTCGTCGGAACCCGCCGCGAGAACGGCGCCGACGATGATCACGCTGGAGATCGCGTTCGTTATCGCCATCAGCGGCGTGTGCAGTGCGGGCGTCACGCTCCAGACCACGTAGTAGCCCACGAAGATCGTCAGCACGAAAATCGAGATTTGGAAGACGAAAGGATCAACAGCGGCGGCTTCCATGTGCTCTTTCCCAAACGCCGCGCGCGCGGCCTAACCCGCGTCCGCGGGTTTGCAACTCGGGTGAACCACGGCGCCGCCGCGCGTGAGCAGCGTCCCCGTGATGATCTCGTCTTCCCAATCGATCTTCAGCGATTTGGTTTCGGCGTCGACCAACGGCGTAACGAAGTTGAGCAGGTTGCGTGCGTACAACGCGCTTGCGTCGGCCGCGAGCCGCCCGGGCACGTTGCGGTGGCCGATGATCTTGACGCCGCCCACCTCGACGATCTCACCGGGTTTCGAAAGTTCGCAGTTGCCACCTGATTCGACGGCAAGGTCGACGATGACCGACCCGGGTCTCATTTCGCCGACCATCTCGGCGCTGATCAGGCGTGGCGCCGGCCGGCCGGGGATGAGCGCGGTGCAAATGGCGATGTCCTGTTTGCGCAGGGTCTCGCGCACCAGTTCCGCCTGCTTGCGCTTGTAGTCCTCGCTCATTTCCTTGGCGTATCCGCCCGCGGTCTCGGCTTGCTCGGTTTCGTCGCTTTCGACCATGACGAACTTGGCGCCCAGCGATTCGACCTGTTCCTTTGCGGCGGGGCGCACGTCGGTGGCGAGCACCACCGCACCCAACCGCTTGGCCGTGGCGATGGCCTGCAGGCCGGCGACGCCCACGCCTAGAACCATGACCTTGGCCGGGGCGATGGTGCCCGCGGCGGTCATCATCATCGGCATGGCACGGCCGAACTCCGCAGTGGCGTCCAGCACCGATTTGTAGCCGGCGAGGTTCGCCTGGGAGGATAAGACATCCATGCCCTGGGCCCGCGTGATGCGCGGCAGGAACTCGAGCGCAAAGGCGTCGATGCCCTTCTTGGCGTAGGCCTCCACTTGCGGCAGATCCTCGAGCGGTGTCAGCATGCCGATCAGGAGCGCGCCTTTTTTCATGGCCGCGGCTTCGTCCAGCCCCTTGCCCCCACCGTTGCCTGAGCCCGCGCCGGGACGGCGCACTTTCAGAACGATGTCGGCCTCGCCAAGGGCCCCCTCGATCTTGTCGGCGACCGCCGCGCCGGCATCGGCGTAGTCCTGGTCGAGGATATTTGCGCCAGCGCCGGCGCCCGATTCGACCGTTACGCCAAAGCCGAGCGCAATGAATTTCTTGACGGATTCGGGGGTGGCGGCGACCCGGCTCTCGTCCGACCGCCGCTCCTTGGGCACTACGATTTTCATCGGCGGGTCACCGGCGGGCGCGGGATGTTATGGAAAACGGACATGGGTTCCGTCGATCGTGGTCCGAAGCAAAAAATGTCGCGATTGTGCCGCGACCCGGGGATTGGCCCCGCCGGGGCGCCGGCGGAGCAACGATCCATGATGGTCCATGAGAAAGGTGAAGGTACGATAACCGTCCCACACAAAAATAGGCTCTGGCAATCAAAGAGTCAGGAACGCAACGCCAATGAGTGTGAGTGCCGATAGCGCGACGCAGACCTTGGTCAACCGCACAAAATTCGTCCATGCCGCCTGGGACTGTTCGAGGCTGGTATCGCCCGGTGTGGCCTGCTCCGCCATTCGGCGTCTCCCGGTGGTTCAACAGGCGGGCAATATAGCAAAGCCGACCCGGCGATCAACCGGCCCGGCGTTCAGCGCGCCGACAGCTTTTCGCACAGCTCGGCGCCGGCTTGCGTGGGAATCCAGATCCCTCCCGGGCCGTCGTGCCAGCCGCGCTTCTTGATGAGCTTGGCCTGGGCGAGTTCGTCGATGGCGCGCGGGTCGCCATAGGACCGCACCAGCATGCCCTCGGATACGCCCCGCACCGCCTTGGGCGCGCCACACAGGCGCATGAGAATCTTGTGGTGGACGCTATCGGCCTTGACTCGCACGGGCTCTACAACTCCGGGGCCGGGGCCGCTTCGAGTTCGTCGATAAAGGTCTCGATCACGGCCAGCCCCTTGGACCAGAAGTCCGGATCGCTGGCATCGAGCCCAAAGGGGGCCAAAAGCTCCTTGTGGCGCCGGGTGCCGCCGGCCCGCAACATGTCGAAGTACTTCTCCTGGAAGCCCTGCTCAGCCTCCTGATAGACGGCATAGAGCGAATTGACCAGGCAGTCCCCGAAGGCATAAGCGTAGACGTAGAACGGCGCGTGAATGAAGTGGGGGATGTAGCACCACCAGGTCCGGTACGCCGGGTCGAGGTGAACGGCGGGACCCAGGCTTTCGCGCTGCACGTCGAGCCAGATCTCGCACAGCCGTTCGGCGGTGAGCTCGCCGCCGCCGCGCTCGTCGTGCACGCGCAGCTCGAATTGGTAGAAGGCGATCTGCCGCACCACGGTGTTGAGCATGTCCTCGACCTTGCCCGCCAACATGATCTGACGGCGCCTCGGGTCGCTTTCGGATTCGAGCAGCGACCGGAAGGTCAACTGCTCGCCGAAGACCGAGGCCGTTTCGGCAAGCGTAAGCGGCGTATCGGACATGAGGGCGCCTTGCGGTGCGGCCAGCAATTGGTGGACGCCATGGCCCAGCTCATGCGCCAGGGTCATGACGTCGCGCGTTCTGCCCTGATAGTTGAGCAGGAGATAGGGATGGGCGCTCGGCACGGTGGGGTGGGCGAAGGCGCCCGCGGCCTTGCCCTCGCGGACCGGCGCATCGATCCACGGGCTGTCGAAGAAGCGGCGCCCCAGGTCGGCGAGGTCCGGGGAGAAGCGGCGGTACGCGTCCAGCACCGTGTCGCGGGCCTCGGCCCAGGGGCGCACCCGGTCGCTGTCGTCGGGCAACGGGGCGTTCCGGTCCCAATACTCCAGGTGATCGAGCCCGAGCCAGCGCGCCTTCATGGCATAGTAGCGGTGGGAGAGGCGCGGATACGCGGACGTGACCGCCGTCAGTAGGGCGTCGACGACCTCGGGTTCGATAAAGTTCGCCAGGTGGCGCGAGCTGGCCGGCGCATCGAAGTTGCGCCAGCGATCCTCGATCTCCTTGTCCTTGGCCAGGGTGTTCGTAATGAGCCCCAGAAGCCTCTGGTTCTCCTCGAACACGTCGCTCAGCGCCTTGGCGGCATCGGCGCGCACGGACCGGTCCTTGTCCGTCATCATGTGCAGCGCCTCTTCCGAGGTGAGCTCCTGGCCCCGGACGGTGAAGCGCAACGACGCCATCGTCTCGTCGAACAGCCGTATCCACGAGGATGAGCCGGTTACTTGTTTGTCGTGGAAAACCCGTTCCAGATCGTCCGAAAGCTCGTGCCCGCGGAACGACCGCGTGTCGCGGATCCAGGGCGCATAACGCGCGAGCTTCGGCGCCGGCAACAGCTTCTCCATGGCGCCGTCGCCGATGCGGATTATTTCCAGCGTAAAGAAGATCAACTCGGCCGTGATGTCGGTGACCCGTTCGTTGGTATCCTGATAGAAGCGCCCAACCGACGGGTCGTTGACATGGCCTGCGTGCAAGAGCTGGGCGTAGCTCGATATGCGTCCCAGACGGTCCTGCTGCGCGTCGAACTCGGCGACGGCCTCGCCGAGCTCATCGCCGCTCAGGTCCGCCACTTTTCCTTGGTAGCGTTGGTTGAAGACCTCCGCCGCGCGGCCGGCGGTCTCGAGATCCCGCCGCAGTTCGGCACAGTCCGGCCCCGAATAGAGATCGTCGAGGTTCCATTCGGGAAGCTCTCCGAGGTCACTCCGAGAATCGGGCGGCGGATCGGCGATAGCGTCAGGCATTTGTCGGTCCTCGTTTATGCGAGCAGGAAATGCCCATGGGCGGCGGCGATGGGACTGCGGGCGTCCTCTTGCCAGGCTTCCACACGGACATTGGCGACGCGGCGTCCCTGCTTCGTCACAACGCCGCGGGCAAAGGTGTCAACCGGCCGGCCACTGCGAAGGTAATCGATCGACATGTTAATCGTTTTCGGAATCGTTGGGGTTTCAATCTCCCAGATCAATAGGAAGATCGCGGCGCATTCGAGAAGTGAGCCCAGGACCCCGCCATGCAGCGCAGGCAAAGTTGGGTTGCCGACGAGTTTTTCGTCGCCTGCGACCTTGCAGAACAGGCCCTCGCCGTCGAGGCCCAAACTCAGGCCGAGGAAACCCGCGAACGGCACCTTTTCGGCGAGCCGGGCGGGATCGCCCGCGGCCTTGGCCTCCGCGATGTGATCCTCGAACGTCATGGTGAAGACGCACGGTCCGATGCGTCCCGCGGTCCGCTCGACCCAAGAATGAACGTGGACAGGCTCGCGGCAATGTCGCCGCCCGGTTCCTGATAGGCCCGGCCCCTGACGAAGGCGATGGTGCGGGTCATCCGGTAGCAGGTCGCTTCGGCGTGGATGTCCTGCTTGGGAATCGGCGGCCTGAGATAGTCGATGCGCAGGTCGAGGGTGGCGATCTGCATGACCTCTCGAAGGGACGAAAACACGGCCATCCCGCTCGCGTTGTCCAGGAGAGTCGTGATGACGCCGCCGTGCAGAAGGCCGGACCGGGGATCGCCCACCAGGTCTTCGCGCCAGGCCAGCTTCATTTTGCCGACCCCCGGCGTGACCGAGACGACCTCCGCACCCAGAGCGCGCACGAACGGAAGCGCCCCGGACATCTGCTCCACGGCCTTGGCGTCGAAGGCGGGAAACGATCCGGTCACCCTTTGGTCCCGGCATGGGGTTTTGACTCGACGTGGGCCCGGTACCATTCGACGAACTTGGGCAGGCCGACGTCCAGCGGGGTCGTGGGCGAAAAACCGAGATCGCGTTCCGATGCGGCGATGTCGGCATAGGTTTCCTTCACGTCGCCCGGCTGCATCGGCTCGTTGATCACCGCGGCTTTTTTACCCAGCAAGTCCTCGATGAGTTCCACCACCCGGGTGAGCGGTTCGACGCGGCTGTTGCCCAGGTTATAGAGGCGGTGCGGCGGCTTGCCCGGCGCGCCTTGGGGCGGCTTGTCCAGGGCCGCCAACACGCCCTGTACGATGTCGTCGATGTAGGTGAAGTCGCGGCGCATGTCGCCGCCGTTGAACAGGTGGATCGGCCGGCCGGCGAGAATGGCCTTGGTGAAGATGTAGATGGCCATGTCGGGCCGGCCCCAGGGACCGTACACCGTGAAGAAACGCAGGCCCGTCTGCGGCAGACCGTAAAGATGGGCATAGCTGTGGCTCATCAACTCATTGGTGCGTTTGGTCGCGGCGTAAAGCGAGACGGGATGATCGACCCGGTCCTCGACGGAGAAGGGAAGCTCGCTGTTCGCGCCGTACACCGAACTGGAACTCGCGTACACGAGATGCCGAAGGTTCTTCAAGGCGCGGCAGTATTCGAGAATCACGAGGTGGCCGACCACGTTGGTTTCGGCGTACACAAACGGGTGGTCGAGCGAGTAGCGCACGCCCGCTTGCGCCGCCAGGTGGACGACCCGGTCGATGTCCGCGGCCCCGGCGAGCGCATCCCCAAAGGCCTGTCGGTCGCTGATATCGGCGCGAATGAATCTGAAACCCGAATGACCCTCGAGGCGTTCGAGCCGCGCCTGCTTGAGCGCCACATCGTAGTAAGGGCTGAGGTTGTCCAGGCCGACAACCCGTTCACCGCGCGCCAACAGAGCTTCGCTGACGTGGTAACCGATGAAACCGGCGGCCCCGGTGACAAGAACTGGCATTTAACCTCTATCCCGGCAAACGCGATCCTGGCCAAATTGAACCTAAAAGGACAGGTGGGGTGTGGAGCGGCGGCAGACGCACGCGCCCACCGCATGGCGCGGAACATAGACCGGACCGGTCCCTGAATCACCCAATTTTGCGGTCATGCCGGGCGGCGGAATCCGGTCGAAAGAGGCACCTACGCAAAACCCGCAAAAATTTAGGGCCAAAACCTGCGGTTTCGTTCGCCGAGAATTAACCGAGGTGTCCCTAAATGGGATGGAATCGATGGGGGGCAGTTGCTAATGTCCAGGGAGGGCCAAAATGGCACAATCAATCCTCATCGTCGAAGACGATCCCGCCCAACTCCGTTACATCGATACGGTGGTGCGTAGCTTGGGCTACGCGACCAACGCCGCCACCGACGGCGAAGCCGCGGTCGAACGGCTCCTCGACGAAGGCAAGGAGCCGTTCGACCTCGTCCTTCTCGACCTGGTTCTACCGGGCATCGACGGCGTTCAAGTGCTCGAAAAGGTCAAGCCGGCGCGGCCCCAGCTTCCGGTGATCATGCTGACCATGCAGGGTGGCGTGGGCACCGTCGTCAAGGCGATGCGTGCCGGGGCCAGCGATTTCATGATCAAACCCGTGAGCCGCGAACGGCTTCAGGTCTCGATCGAGAACGCCCTGAAGCTGCAAACTCTTTCCGGCGAGCTTTCGCGCATGTCGCGCCGCCTGACGGGGGAGCTCGGCTTCACGGACCTGATTTACGAGAGCGGCGAGATGGCGGCGGTGATCGACCTGGCCCGGCGCGCCGGTGGGTCCAACATCCCCATCCTGATCGAGGGCGAAAGCGGCGTCGGCAAGGAATTGGTCGCGCGGGCCATTCAAGGGACCGGCGAGCGCGCGGGAAAAGCGTTCGTCACCGTGAACTGCGGCGCTTTGCCTGAGAACCTGGTCGAAAGCATTCTGTTCGGTCACGAAAAGGGCTCCTTCACGGGCGCCCTCGAGAAACACATTGGACGGTTCCAGGAGGCCTCGGGCGGGACCATTTTTCTGGACGAGGTCGGCGAACTGACGCCCGACATTCAGGTGAAGCTGTTGCGCGCGCTGCAACAGGGTGAGATCGATCCGGTGGGCAGCAATCGCCCGATCATGGTGGATTTCCGGCTGATCTCGGCGACCAACCGTGATCTGGCGGCCCTGGTCGAGCAGGGGAAATTCCGCGAGGACCTGTACTACCGGCTCAATGTTTTCCCGGTCCACATTCCACCGCTTCGCGAACGGCCTGCCGACATCGAACCGCTGGTCGACTATTTCGTAAGCCGCTCCGCGGCTTCGGAAGGCAAACCCATTCGGGGCATCACGCCCGAGGCCCTGGACCTCCTCAAGGACTTCTCCTGGCCCGGTAACGTCCGTCAGCTGGAAAACGCGATCTTCCGTGGAATCGTCCTGTGCGATGAGGATCTCCTCGGCGTCGCCGACTTCCCGCAGATCGCCCAGCGGCTGGGGGTGCAGATCCCGCCGCCCCCGGCAACGGGCGAGCACGGCGCCCCGGCGGGCCCCCGTGAAGCGATCCGGGCTCTCGATGCCTTGGGCGCGGTGCGGCCCCTCAAGGACGTCGAGGAAGAATTGATCCGTTTGGCGATCGACCACAACAACGGGCATATGTCGAAAGTGGCCAAGCAGCTCGGCATCGGACGCTCCACCCTCTACCGTAAGATTCGCGACCTGGGCTTGGAGGTCGAACGGGCCTAGTGGTGCGCGGTTTCGTAGCAACGCTCTCCGGCGTGTGCGATGTTTCGTAGGTTCGCGTAACTTACCTTTCAGCCCCGGGGCGCCTGCCCTTAGAGCAAATCCAAAATGTCCCTGGCAGCCGTATCACTCGACGATAAGTACGCTCTCGAATCGGGCCGGGTCTTCCTGTCCGGCACCCAGGCGCTCGTGCGTTTGCCCATGATGCAGCGCCAACGCGACCTTGCCGCCGGGATCGACACGGCGGGATTCATTTCGGGCTATCGGGGCTCGCCGCTCGGCGGTTACGACCTCAACCTCTGGCGCGCCAAGGCGTTTCTCGAACGCAGCCACGTTCATTTCGAGCCCGCTATCAACGAGGAACTCGCCGCCACGGCTATCTGGGGCACCCAACAAGTCAACATGTTCCAAGGCGCCAAGTACGACGGCGTCTTTTCCATATGGTACGGCAAGGGGCCGGGGCTCGACCGCGCCGGCGACGCCATCAAGCACGGCAATTCGGCCGGGACGTCGCCCCACGGCGGCGTGCTGGTGATTGCCGGCGACGATCACGGGGCCAGCTCATCCACGCTCGCGCATCAGAGCGACCATAACCTCGTGGCCTGCATGGTTCCCGTGCTCAACCCGGCCAGCGTGCAGGACTACCTCGACTTCGGATTGATCGGCTGGGCCATGTCGCGCTACGCGGGCCTTTGGGTCGGCTTTATCGCGGTGGCCGATACCGTGGAGAGTTCCGCTTCGGTCCAAGTCGATCCGCACAGGTTGGAGATCGTCACACCGGACGATTTCGAGATGCCGCCGGGCGGCCTCAACATCCGCTGGCCCGACGACCCGCTCGCGCAAGAAGCCCGGCTGCACGACTACAAGCGGTACGCCGCCCGCGCGTTTGCCCGCGCCAATCATCTCGACAAAGTCGTCATCGACAGCCCGAAGCCGCGCCTCGGCATCGTCACCACGGGCAAGGCCTATCTCGACGTGCGCCAGGCGCTTGAATCCCTGGGCATCGGAGACGCCGAAGCGGCGGAGGCCGGTTTGCGCGTCCTCAAGGTCGGCATGAGCTGGCCGCTCGATAGCGCAGGCCTGCTGCGCTTCGCCGACGGCCTCGAAGAAATCCTCGTCATCGAGGAAAAGCGGCCGCTGTTGGAGGACCAGATCAAGGCGCAGCTTTACGACCTGGCGGAGAAGCGCCGGCCCCGCGTCATCGGCAAGTTCGACGAGCAGGGCCAGCGCGTGCTGTGCACCGCGGGCGTCCTCAGTCCGGGGGAAGTCGCGCGATTCATCGCGGCGCGGCTTGCGCGTTACTACAAAAAGCCGCACGTGCAGGAGCGCATCGCCTACCTCGACGCCAAGGAGCAGGCACTGTCGGCGCAAACCCCGGCGCCGGTCCGGCAGCCCTATTTCTGCTCCGGCTGTCCGCACAACATCTCGACCAAAGTGCCGGAAGGAAGCCGGGCCCTGGCCGGCATCGGCTGCCATTTCATGGCCGTGTGGATGAACCGGGAGACCACGACCTACACTCAGATGGGGGGCGAGGGCGCGACCTGGATCGGCCAAACGCCCTTCACCGAAACCAAGCACGTCTTCCAGAACCTGGGGGACGGCACCTATACCCATTCCGGCAGTCTCGCGATCCGCGCCACGATCGCCGCGGGCGTCAACATCACCTACAAGATTCTCTACAACGACGCGGTCGCCATGACCGGCGGACAGCCGGTCGAAGGTCAACCGAGCGTCAACGCCATGGCCTGGCAGGTGCGCGCCGAGGGCGTCGAGCGCGTCGCCGTCGTCAGCGACGAGCCCAAGAAGTACGCCGGCGGTGCGGCGTTCCCGCCCGGAACGACGATCCATCACCGCGATGAACTCGACGTATTGCAGCGCGAACTGCGCGAGGTGACGGGCGTCTCGGTGCTGATCTACGACCAGACCTGCGCCGCGGAGAAGCGCCGCCGCCGGAAGCGCGGCCTTTATCCCGATCCACCCAAGCGGGTGTTCATCAATGAGCTCGTCTGCGAGGGCTGCGGCGACTGCTCGGTCGCCTCGAACTGCCTGTCGGTCGTTCCCGTCGAGACCGAGTTCGGCCGCAAACGCGCCATCGACCAGTCTTCATGCAACAAGGATTTCTCCTGCGTCAACGGTTTTTGCCCGAGCTTCGTGACGGTCCACGGCGGCGCCATCCGGAAGCGCCAGGTCATGCCGCCCGACGTTCGCGAGGCGCTGGAGTCGATTCCGCTGCCGCGGATTCCCGGCGTCGATACCCCGTACGGTATTCTTGTCGCGGGCGTCGGCGGCACCGGGGTTGTCACCATCGGGGCCCTTCTCGGCATGGCGGCGCATATGGAGGGCAAGGCCTGCACCGTGCACGACCAAACCGGCCTTGCCCAAAAGGGCGGGGCGGTGGTCAGTCATGTCCGCATCGCCGCGCGGCCCGAGGACCTGAACGCCCCGCACATCGATACCGGCGCCGCCGATCTTTTGATGGCCGCCGATATGGTGGTGGGTGCGGGCGCGGGCGCCCTATCCCGAATCGAAAAGGGGCGGGGCCGCATTGTCGCCAACAGTCACGAGATTCCGACCGCCGCCTCGACCCTGAACCCCGACGCCGATCTGCACGCCGATTCGCTGCGCGCGCGGCTCGTGGAGGCGGCCGGCGTGGAGCGCACGAACCTGGTCGATGCGACCGGCGTCACCACGTCGGTCTTCGGCGATTCGATCGGCACCAACCTGTTTCTGGTGGGCTACGCCTTCCAGAAGGGAGCAATACCGATCTCGCTCGAGGCGATCGAGAAGGCGGTCGAGCTCAACGGCGTGGCGGTGGAGACGAACCTGAGCATCATCCGCTGGGGCCGGCTCGCGGCGCATAACCCGGACCTGGTGACGAAGCTGTTGGCCGATACGCACGGCGCGGCCCCGGCCCCCGCCGTCGGCGAGACCCTCGATCAGCGTATCGCGCGCCGGGCCGCTTTTCTGACCGATTACCAGAACACCGCCTATGCCCGCCGCTATCAGGATTTGACGGCCCTGGCGGCGGCGGCGGAAAAGGAAAAGGCCAAAGGCCGCGAGGGCTTCGCCGAGGCGGTCGCCCGCAACGCCTTCAAGCTGATGGCCTACAAGGACGAATACGAAGTCGCGCGCCTTTATACCGATCCCTCCTTCCTACGCCGCCTGAACGAGCAGTTTGAAGGCGACTTCAAGCTGCAGTTTCACCTTGCGCCGCCCCTGCTGTCGCGCCGCGCGCTATCTGGTATCTTCATGGCCTCTTGAATCCACCGTTGATATGCAACTAAGCCAACACCCTCGCCATAGCGCCTAATGCCATTAGCCTCGATTGATAGTAGGCT
>JADFIH010000058.1 GCA_022566715.1 Pseudomonadota bacterium
AACCCTCTGGCGTTCGCCTCGCTCTACATATTCGGCGGCCTCAACGTGCGTGCCCTGACCGCGGCCGAGATCGGTCAGGTGGCGGGCCGCGCCGGCCGTTACATGAACGATGGAACCTTCGGTACGACCTCGGACGCGGGCGATCTTGGCGGCGATATGGTCGCGGCGGTGGAAGGCCACCATTACCCGCCCCTGCGCCGTCTGATGTACCGTAACTCGAAGCTCGACACGTCGTCCGTGCCGGGCCTCATCACCAGCCTGAGGGCGCCGCCTCCCCACGGCGGGCTGGCGCCGGCGCGCGAGGCCGAGGACCTGCATGCCCTCAAGGCGCTCTACCAGGAGGACGACATCGCCCAACTCGCGCGCGCGCCCGCCAACGTTCGCCTGCTGTGGGAGGTCTGCGGTATACCGGATTTTCGTAAGGCCGCGGCCGGCGCGCACGTGCGCTTCCTGGGCCAGGTCTACCGTCATCTCGCGGGCCCCAAGCGGAGGCTGCCGACGGACTGGGTGGCGGGGCACATCGCGCGCCTCGATCAGACGAGCGGCGACATCGACACGCTGGCCGGGCGGTTGAGCCACGTGCGTACCTGGACCTTCATTTCCAACCGCGGCGCCTGGCTCGACGACTCGGGCCACTGGCAGGGGCGCGCGCGCGCCGTCGAGGACCGCTTGTCCGACGCGCTGCACGAGCGTTTGACGCAGCGTTTCGTCGACCGCCGCACGGCGGTGCTGGCCCGCAAGCTCAGGGATAAGGGCGACCTGCTTGCCGTCGTCGAATCGGATGGCGAGGTGATGGTGGAGGGCCACAACGTGGGGCGCTTGCAGGGCTTTGATTTTACGCCCTCCAGCCATGCCGCGACCCTCGAGGGCCGGACCCTGCGCGGCGCCGCCAACCGGGCGTTGCGGCGGGAAATCGACGAACGCGCCCGGGCGCTCGCCGGCGCGCCCGACAGCGCCATTCGGCTAGATGCCTCGGCGCAAATCTTCTGGGGGGAGCAGCACATCGCCCGGTTGATCGCCGGTCCCGGGGCGTTGCGGCCGGGAGTGAAATTACGTCACGGCGAGCTTCTAAACGGCCGGGCCCGCGACCTCGTGCAGCAGCGCGTCGAGCGCTGGGCCGTGGCGCACGTGGACCGCATCCTTGCGCCGCTGGTCCGGACGGCGCGGGCCGACCTCGTCGGTGCGTCGCGGGGCATCGCCTATCACCTCGAGGAAGGTCTCGGCATTGTGCCGCGGCGCCACGTGGCCGACCTCGTCGCCGCGCTCAAACCCGACGAGCGAAAGCGGCTGCGCGCCCTCGGGGTCCGTATCGGGCGCGCCTTCGTTTATGTCCCGGCGATGCTGAAGCCCGCCCGCGCCGAGCTTGGTCTCATCCTTTGGGGCGTGCATCGGGGCGTCGACGCGCCCCCCCTCGACGCCGTGGGCCGGGTTTCGCTCGAACCCGATCCCGGCCGGGCAACGGGCTACTACGAAGCCGCCGGGTACGCGCTCTGCGGCGCGCGCGCCGTCCGGATCGACATGCTGGAACGCCTCGCCACGGCCACCGCGAAACTCGCGCGGCAAGGTTCTTTCACGGCGAGCCCCGAGCTTCTTTCCCTAGTGGGCGTTTCGCAGGAGGAGTTCCCCGCCGTCATGAAGTGGCTCGGCTTCCGGACCCATGGTACGGCGGGCACCCGTGAGACGAAGCCGCGGGGCGAGATAAGGTACCGGTTGGCGCGGTCCGCCAAGTCCGGGGACAGGTCCGCGAAGACGCCTCCCCGGCGCGAAGAAAAGGGCGGCGCGAAGACACCCGTGGCGGCGCGAAGGATCAGCGGCGCTGGCGACCCGAATTCGCCCTTCGCCCCCTTGCGCGCCCTTGTCGTCGAGGACGATGGGAGCGCGAAGCCCGGCGCGAAACCGAAGCGCCAGGGTACCAAGCGCGCCCGGCGTTCCAGGCGCCGTGGACCCGCGGCCGGCAGGGGGCAGTCCACCGTATGACGGCGACGCAGCGCATCGACAAGTGGCTGTGGTACGCGCGTTTCTTCAAGAGCCGGAGTCTGGCGGCGAAAATTTGCGACGCGCGGAAAGTGCGGCTCAACGGAACGGTCGTGACCAAGCCGAGCCACCTCGTGAAGGAAGACGATGTCCTGACCTTCGCGCAGCGGCGCGGGATACGCGTGGTGCGCGTTGCCGATCTCGGCAGCCGGCGTGGACCGGCGGCGGAAGCCGCGACGCTCTATGAGGACCTTGCACCACCCGAGACGCCCAAGGTCCAAGCCGAGGCCGAGCCGCGCATCATCCGGGAAAGCGGCGCCGGCCGCCCCACCAAGGCCGAACGGCGGGCGCTGGACCGCTTGCGCGGGCGCGGCCGCGAGTGATCCGCACACGCTCCTGAGAGGCTTGATGGCCCCCAAGGGGTATGTTAGGGCAACGCCATGATCAACCGCATAAAGTCGCTGGCCGCCGCGTTCGGTTCGTCCGGCGGCGCCCCGAGTATCGACACGGACGACGAAACCAAACACCTCGCCGCCGCCGTTCTGATGGTCGAGGCGGCGACCATGGACGGCAGCTTCGACGACTCGGAAGCCGATGCGATTTCGCGGATCGCTCAACGGCACTTCGGATTGAACGAAGAGGAGGCCGCGAGCCTTTTAGAAACGGCGCGGCAAGCCCAGGACAAGGCCACCCAATTATTGCGTTTCACGAGAACGGTGAAGGAAAAATTCCCCATCGAGGACCGCGTCAAGATCATCGAGATGCTGTGGGAGGTCGTCTACGCGGACGGCGTGGTGCATCATTACGAGGCCAACCTGATCCGCCGCATCAACGGTCTCCTCTATGTCTCCGACCGGGACTCCGGGGCTGCCCGCAAGCGCGTCGCGGCCCGCCTCGGGATCAGCCCCTGAGGAATGATAAGGCAAGAAAAATAGTGGCACGGCACGCGGCGCGCCGATAACATTTAGCGAAGTAATCGAGAGGTGGAGACCCAGATGACCTACATCGTCAACGACGCATGCATAAAGTGCAAACTCATGGACTGCGTGGAAGTTTGCCCCGTGGATTGCTTCTATGAGGGCGAAAACATGCTCGTCATCCACCCCGACGAATGCATTGACTGCGGCGTCTGCGAACCGGAATGCCCGATCGAGGCGATTCGCCCCGACACCGACGAGGGGGCCGAGTCGTGGGTCGAGCACAACCGGGAATACTCCGAGAAGTGGCCCAATATCACCCTAAAAGGGGAAGTCCCCGCGGATGAGGCCGAATACCGGGGCGTCGCGGGCAAATTCGAAAAACATTTTAGCTCCAACCCGGGCGGATCATAGGCTCGCCGGAGCTCCCCGGGGGATTCCCGCGCTTTCTGGCGGCCCCGCGGCGGCCTCCGGCGCTCCGAATCGAGGTCGGGATAAGCCCTTAAGGCGTTCATAATCTTGGATTTTGGGCCTGTGATGTGGTATGCTCAAGCATCAGCGTGGTATTGGGCTATTTTCCCGGCTTGAAAGACCAGGGACGCGGAATGGTGCGGCGTAAATGCGCCTCGGGGTTAATCGGCCAAGACCCGGCTGAAATCAGTTGAATCAACGGTGTGCGCCGGCGGACTCCCTCGGTCCGAATCGTGCGCGCCGGAGGGCCAATCCAAAGTCCGGCCAGTGCCCGGCAATCCGAAGCAGGACCATGGCGACAAAGAAGAAAACGACGACAAAACTTCCGTTTGCGATTAACGACTACGTCGTCTACCCGACGCACGGCGTTGGCCAAATCACCGGAATCCAGGTGGAGGAAATCTCGGGGACGAAGCTTCGTCTTTTCGTGATCACCTTCGCGAAGGACAAGATGACGCTTCGGGTGCCGGTGGGCAAAGCCGAAACGACCGGCATGCGGCGGCTGGCGACTCCCAAGATACTGGAAACGGCGCTGACCACCCTGAAGGGCCGGGCGCGGGTCAAGCGCACGATGTGGAGCCGGCGCGCCCAGGAATACGAGGCGAAGATCAACTCCGGCGACCCGGTGTCCATCGCCGAGGTCGTGCGGGATTTACACCGCAGTTCGGACCAACCCGAACAGTCCTACAGCGAACGTCAGATCTATGAAGCGGCGCTCGACCGCTTGGTGCGTGAGCTCGCGGTCGTCGAGCAGATCGACGAGGAAGCGGCCACGGAAAAGCTGGTGAAGGTTCTGGAAGCGGCCTAGGCGGGCCGGCGGACCACGTCGCCCGCGACGGCGCGTAAACACCGCAAAACCATACGCGGCAGGGGGATGCGCGACCCGACAGCCGAGGTTTTCGCGACACTGACGGATGTGAAGCGTGTCTGGGCGGTTGGCGCCATACACGGCGATGCATCGCGCCTGCGCGCCTTGCATCAGGGCATCACGGCGCGTTTCCAGCCGGGCGACCGCTTCGTCTATCACGGCAATTACCTGGGTCATGGCGGCGAGGTGACCGCCACCCTCGACGAATTACTCGCCTTCCGCCGCGCCATGCTCCGGCCCGGCATGGAGGCGGGGGATTTCGTCTACCTGCGCGGCGCGCAGGAGGAGATGTGGCAACGGCTCCTGCAGATCCAGCTCGCCGAGACTCCCTCCGAGGTGTTCGAGTGGATGATGGAGCAGGGCGTCGCGGCCACGTTGCGGGCCTACGGCGCCGATGTCGATGAGGCCCGTTGGCGCCTGGAAGACGGCGCCCGCTCGATCGCGCGGTGGACCACGTCCCTGCGCGAGGTCGTGCACACGTTTCCGGGGCACGACGAGCTGCTGAGCAGCGTGCAGCGCGCCGCCATTACCGAAAACGGGCGTGTTCTATTCGTTCATGCCGGCCTCGACCCGTCCCGGCCCTTGTCCGAGCAGGGTGATACCTTGTGGTGGGGCAGCGGTTACTTCGATCAGATTACCGAGCCCTACGGCGCCGTCGAGATGGTAGTGCGCGGCTACGACCGTGCGCATGCCGGGCTCGCCATGACGCACCATACCGCCACCATCGACAGTGGCTGTGGCTTTGGCGGCCGGCTCGCGGCGGCCTGTTTCGACGTCAACGGCAAGGCGCTCGACTGGATCGAGGTGTAGGGCGGGTCCGGGCTACTTGGCCGCGCCTGCGCCACAAACTCGACCTATCCCGCGACGTCCGCTATTGGGGGTAAAGCGGACATTCCCGGATGCCGCTCTTGGACAGAAATTCCAGGAGGGTCAAACCGACAAGCGGTTGAAGATTGCTAACAAATCCTTGGGATCACAAAACTTGCGGCGCTCGCGGCGTCGCCTTCGGCGACCTACTTCATATTCTTCCTGAAGTACTTGCCAGCCTCCTCCTTCAGCGCCTTGCCAGCGGTGAAACGCGGTTGCAAAGTCGCCGGCTTGGCCTTGAAGGTGGTCGGCTCGCCGTTGAAGGGGTTGATGCCCTTGCGGGCCTTGGTGGCCTGTTTATATCGCATCTTGAAACGGCCGAGATGGCCGAGCGGCACGCTGCCCGGCGTCTTCTTCTTGGTGTCCTTGAGCGCGAGTTCGGAAACGACCGGCCAGAGGGTATCGAGGAGATTGCTCGCGTCCTTGCGGCTGAAATCGTGATCCCAAGAGTCGCCGAGTTCGTCGGTCAGGGCGGTGGAATACGCATCAGCAAGCTGGGTCTTCGTGACGGTCATGGCTTTCCTTCGTTTTCGATCTTGGCAAATGGTTGAATAACCATAAACTTTTCCGGCAATGGCCAGGCGCGCCACCTTATGCAAGTAAGGGTAAACGAAACGTAACCAGCCCTCCGGGAGACACTGCCCCCCTAGCGCGCGATGATCTTGACGCGCTGGCCCAGCGTCAGCGGCTGGCCCGGCGATAGCCCGTTGAGCACCAGAAAACGTTCGTGCCGGAAATCGTCGTAGGGCAACCCTTGGGCGATGCTCTGCGAGGTGTCGCCCGGCCGCACTTTGAAGAGCTCAACCGTCAGCGGCTGAACCAGGGCCGCCTCGCGGTCGCTCAGGCGCCGGAAACTGAAGGTCGTGCGCTGAAAATCCTCGCGCAGCGCGGCCGTGCGGTTGGGCGGCGTCATGAACATGAAGCGGTAGATCTCGCGGTTGCCGGCCACGATGGCGAGCAGGCGCACGTCCAGGGGGCCGCTGTAATTTCCCACGGTCCCGCGCAGGCGCATGGTCGCCGTCGCCGCGTCCATGCCGTTGATCGTCAGGCGCTGCGGCCGCTCGAGGCGCGCCTTCGGCATCCAAATTTCGCGCAGGTAAACGAGTGCGTCGGGGTGGGTTTCGCGTCCCGCGGAATCGAACTTGATCGCGGCGCCGCCGCTCCCGCGCGCGAACACGGCCTCGGCCGTATTGAGGAGGCGGAAGCCGGGTGGGACCTCGAAGCGAAAGCGCAGTTCCGGGTGAATGAACTCGCGGCCGCGCACGATGCCCTGACTCGGATCATCGCCGAACACGAGACCCGCCAGGTTGTCGAGATGCGCGTCGCGCCGGACGACGCCGCCCGCACCGCCGGCCTGCGCCACGGCGCGGTTCACCCGGTCGATGGTGCGCGGGTGCGTGGCGAAGAAGTTGCTCGCCGCCACGTTGGGGTCGACCCCGGCGAGCTTCCCGTTGAGGGCCTTTTCGGCGATGAGCGTGCGCAGGAAACTCGCCATGCCGCCCGGGTCATACCCCGTGCGCCGCAGGTAACGGACGCCGAGCGTGTCCGACTCGAACTCCTGTTCGCGCGAAAAGCTCGATAGGTAGAGCTCGCTGCCCAGGCTTGCGATTTGGCCGATTTCTTCGTTCGTGATGGCGCCAAGGATGGCCCCGCCGATGCCGGCCACCACGGAGCGGCTGTAGCGCTGCGCCGAATGGCGGGCCACCACATGGCCGATCTCATGGGCCAGCACGCCGGCCAGCTCGGACTCCGAATTGGCCAGCGCGATCAACCCCCGCGTCACATAGACATAGCCGCCGGGCAGGGCGAAGGCGTTGACCTCGGGGGTGTTTAGAACCGTGAACCGGAAGGGCGCACGCGGCGTTTCCGAGTTGGCGACGAGCCGTCCCCCGATCTCCGCCACATAGCCGCCGATCTTGGGATCATCGTACACGCCGCCGAAACGGTCGAGAATCTTGGTATGTTCCTCGGCCCCGATGCGCGCTTCCTGCGCCGGCGACATGAACAGGGTGAAGTCCTCGTTGCCCGTCGCCGGGTTCACGCTGGTGCAAGCCACAACCGCCGGCAAAAGCCAGGCCAGGGCGATCACGGCGCGGCCCTTGAGTTTCATTCCTCCAGCACCTCGATCTGTTCCGGGTGTGTCACTTCGATCATCGGACCGTTCAGTGATTTCAACCAACCGCGCACCCGGACGCGGCGCCCGCCGAGCGACGTGGGATCGAATCCCGCGCGCCGGAACCTGCGCATGTCCTTTGGGGATATGGTGATCGTGAAGTCGGTGCGGTAGTCGGGCCCAAAGTTCAAATAGGCGCGCCCGCGCACCTTGGCGGCATCGACGACGCGGCCCTCGACCAATTGAAAGCTGCCGATCGCCGCGCCCGTCTCCTCGGGCGTGAGCACGTGGTAATAGTCGAGGGTCCAGACGCCCCCGCCCGCGCGCCGGGTCTCGTCCTCAAGGGCGAGCATGCGCGCCGACCGCGCCGTGTTGTCGCTGAAGGTGTAGACGCGGGCGAGCCCCCGGCGCAGCAGCTCACCTTGAATCCACAGGCCGTCCTCGTCTTGGATATGGGCGAGCGCGCGGCCGTAACGGTCGGTGCGCCGGCCGCCATAGGACAACGTGACCCGGCGTCCCAGGGTCAAAGCCTCGAGGGCCGCCTTGGCGTCGCGCGCCAACGGCTCGGTGGGAAACCCAGGGCGGCCAAGCGGCAACTTCGGCGTCATGATTCCGACGAGGCGTACCGTGGTGCCGTCCTCGAGCACCAAGGTGTCCCCGTCGACCACCTCGCGGACAACGCCGCTGCCGCCTTGCGTGAGCCCGGGCTCGGCCCAGGCCCCGCCATGGAACAGGAGCGCGAGCGCGGCCAGGCCCAAATACCAGCCGACTTGGCGGGCCCGCGCAAAGTGTTCCCTTGGTCCGCCAATGAGTTTCATCTAGGTTTCGCACCTGTAGGGCTTCGGCGCCCAACAATAGGAGCCTTCGGGGCGATTTTGCAGCGTCTTTGTGACGCCGCCGCGGACGCCTTGATTTGGTCCCGGGTTTCAAGCAAAGCGAAGGAAACGATGACGCAGATTTCCTCCGGAACCAGGTCGGGGGGCCGCCTGGTGGTCGACGTCCTCAAGGCGAACGGCGTCGATGCCGTCTTCCAGGTGCCGGGCGAAAGTTTCACGCCCATCCTCGATGCGCTCCATGACGAGCGCGACGGCATCCGGCTGATCACCTGCCGCCACGAAGCCGCCGCGGCCAACATGGCGGAAGCCTATGGCAAATTGACGGGCCGGCCCGGCATCTGCGTCGTTACCCGTTCGCCCGGCGCCAGCCACGCCAGCGTCGGCGTGAACATCGCCTTCCAGGATTCCACGCCCATGATTCTTCTGGTGGGCCAGGTCGCACGCGCGGTGCTGGGGCGCGAGGCCTTCCAGGAGCTCGACGTGGCGTCCATGTTCGGCTGGACGGCGAAGTGGGCGGTACAGGCCGAGACGGCCGACGCCCTGCCGGACATCCTCGGCCGCGCCTTCAGCGTGGCCTGCTCGGGCCGGCCGGGTCCCGTCGTGATTGCGCTGCCGGTCGACGTGCTGACGGCCCAAACGGCAGGCGTCGCCGGGGGGCCGGGCGAAGTGGTGCAGCCCGCGCCATCGGCGGCGGACCTTACCCGCCTGCGCGAACTTCTCGGCGAAGCGCGCCGCCCGCTGATGATCGTTGGCGGGGGCGGCTGGACCCAAGCGGCTTGCGAGGGCATGGTGCGCTTCGCCGAGGCCAACGGCCTGCCCACCTGTGTGACCTTTCGCCGCCAAGACCGCTTCGACAACAGCCATCCCAATTACGCGGGCGATCTCGCCTATGCGCCGGATCCCGCGTTGGCCGCCCGCGTCGAGGCGGCCGACCTGATCCTCGCCGTGGGCACGCGCCTGGGCGACGTGACGACCCGCGCCTACACCGCCATCGAGGCGCCGCGGCCCCGCCAAACCCTGATCCACGTCTACCCCGATCCGGACGAGTTGGGGCGCATCCTCACGCCTGAACTCGCCATCAACTCGAGCGTGCCCAATTTCGCCGCGGCGCTCGACGCGCTGGAACCGCTGGACCACTCGGCCTGGGCGGGCTGGCTCGCCGAGGCGCGGGCCGACTACGCCGCGACGCTGAAACCGGTACCCTGCCCTGGTGGCCTCGACATGAACGAAGTGGTGCGCGTTGTTCGCGAACGACTTCCCGCCGACGCCATCATCACCAACGACGCCGGCAACTTCGCCCAGTGGCTCCAGCGCTACTACCCGTTCCGCCGCTTTCCCACGCAGATTGGGCCGTGCAACGGGGCCATGGGCTATGCCGTGCCCGCCGGCCTTGCCGCCAAGGTGGTTGAACCCGAGCGGCCCGTCGTCACCTTCGTCGGCGACGGCGGCTTTCTCATGACGGGCAGCGAGCTCGCCACCGCCATGCAGTTCGGCCTCGCCCCGGTCATTCTGGTCATCAACAACGGCATGTTCGGCACCATCCGCTACCACCAGGAGCGCGAGTTCCCGGGCCGTGTCAGCGGCACCGAGTTGCGCAATCCCGATTTTGCCAAATACGCGGAAAGCTTCGGCGCGTTTGCCGCGACCGTGCGGCGCACCGCGGACTTCGCTCCCGCCTTCGAGGAGGCGCTCGCGTGCGGCCGCGCCGCCGTGTTGGACCTTCACCTCGACCCGGACGCCATCTCGCCCCGCACCACCCTTAGCGCCATGCGGGAGAAGGCGGGAGCCTAGGGGCGCCCGGAGGACGGAGAAAAGATGGCCGAGCGGTTACGCCGCCGGAAGGCCTCTCTGGCAACCCAGACGATAAGCTTGCGCGCTTCGCCCGAGCAGAAAGCGCTGATCGACCGGGCCGCCGCCGTTCTCGGCAAGTCGCGGACGGAGTTCATGTTGGAGAGCGCCCGCGATGCCGCCGAGAATGCCCTGCTCGACCGGCGGCTGTTTCTTCTGGACGAGGCGCGGTACAAGGAATTCGCGGACGTCCTCGACGCCCCCGTCGTGCCGGGCGATGAACTTCGCCGCCTGCTCGCCACGCCGCCGCCCTGGGAGAGGTGACCCTCCAGGCCCCCGAGGCGATCGGCCCGGCGCATGACGTTTCGGATTTCGACTGCGGCAGGCAGGTACTCCACGACTGGTTGAGGCGAAACGCCCTCAAGAACGAGGCATCGGATGCGTCGCGGACGTATATCGTCTGCGAGGACGGACACGTGGCCGCGTACTACTGTCTTGCGACGGGATCGGTCGCGAGAAGCGAAGCGCCGGGCCCGGTCAGGCGCAACATGCCGGAACCGATCCCCGTCATGGTCATCGGGCGCTTGGCGGTAGACCGGCGCTTCCAGGGCCGGGGGCTCGGTTCGGGGCTGCTGCGCGACGCGGTGTTGCGGACACTAAAGGCGGGTGAGATCGCCGGGCTCCGCGCGATCCTCGTCCCTGCTTTGGATGACGAGGCAGCGCGCTTCTATCGGGGCCATGGGTTTGTCCCATCGCCAATCGATGACTTGGTCCTGATGCTCAAGCTCGACGCCACGCGCGCGGCGTTCGCCGGGTGAGTCGCCGAGTGATCGGGCGTGCTCGCCGGCGATGATCCCAGAGCGTGGCGGGCTCTCTCCGGGGCGTTGACGCTGTGTGCGGCGCGGCCTAGAACTTGGCCCAAGGCGCCCGTAGCTCAGGTGGATAGAGCACCAGATTCCTAATCTGGGGGTCGTGAGTTCGAGTCTCGCCGGGCGCGCCAACATTCTCAACAACTTTTGCTCGCGCGACCAGCAGCCAATCAGTCCGTTAAGAGAAAATGTCATCCGCCGACAAGAAACCGCCTTTATCGGAAGGCTATAAGAAATTCGATCATATTGTGGAGACAGACAACAGAGAGCATCAAGAACACCTTTTTGATAAGGAAGCTCCATTTTGAACGGTTAAAGTCATTTCAGACCAAGGTGATGTTGCCGGATTTGCTGACTATGGTATTGGGGTGTTGGGGGGCAAAAGGCGCTAATTGTGTTGAATGTCTCAGTGAATCTAGGGCATCAGCGCAATGGGTTGGCGACGGCAATGTATGACGAAATCGATCGACTATCTGGAGATGAGATTACACCTTCGGAATCCCAGTCTGCCGATGCGAAAGCGTTTTGGAAAAACCGTAAGATGCAAAAGGACCGAAACTTCCCCTGAAACACTCGTTTCTCCTACCAGATTGAACCGAAATCAAACGAGGAGTAGGGATTGGTACCTTGGGAACGGAAGTGGCTCCTGAGTGACGCGATTACTGGCTCTACAAGCGATAAAACGAACTTCGGTGGATAAACGAGCTCCCAAGTGGTTTTGTCATCCCACGTCATTGAGTGGTAATAGGGTGTGTCTTCTCCCGTGAAGTGCATACCATGACCCTTTCGACGCAGTTCGTGTACTAGGCAGGAGCGCTCCGTGTAGAGCAAATTGCAGTGCGTCGCCGCTCTCACGAGCTTCCACTCTTTGTCCGAGGGTGCCTCGAGCTCATTTTCCGCCGGGTCAGCGTCAAGCTTATAAATGCTACCGTGAGTCCAATTCCGCATTCTGTCCTGAATGTTGGCTGCGAACTTCCGATCAATGGTGCCTCCTTCTCGCTCCACACGCATGGCCAACTGAGGCAAGCTGACCCTAGCGGCGTCCGGCCAATCGGAGTGCTCCTTGATGAGGCGGGTAAAGCGCTTCTTGTTCTTACCCTGGTTTAGCTCAGGGTACCGAGATCGCGCCAACGTATCCAAGACCGCCACCGACAGAAGCAGTTGGTGAACCTCTCTAACCACCTCGGTGATAGCGTGAAGTTCTCTGCCGAAGTAATCGAAGAATGCTTCGATCCGCTCTACGGTCTGCTCATCTATTGGAGGCTCACTCATGGCAACTCATGATAGCAAGTTAGTGTCTGTTGGGAAGGCAGAACTTCCGCCCTTGAATCACTAATCTTGGCGGTTAGAGGTTCGAGTCCTCTCGGGCGCGCCATGAAGCGCCACCTCACGCCGATCCTTCGTCAAGTCCCGATGCCCAGCCGCGTGGTCACGCTCACCGGCGCCGTGTCTCCGGCCTACCCGCGAACATGGATATCCGTAAGGCTGCATTATTTTTGGACGGCTCTGGTCTGGCCGGTTGTTTTCCCGGCGCCGGGGGGCATTAGAGTCGTTCCGACTTGGTTGGAACCACTCTAATTTTTATCGCTCGCGGCTGCGGACCTTCGGTCCGCGCCTGCGCGGGCGCACCGGATAACCGGCGGGCCGCCTCGCGGCCTTGGGCGATTCCAGCAGCCTTGAGCGATTCCTGACCGACTGGAAACGCCCTAAGTCGGCGAAGGCCAGGACTTCTTCCGGGCTCCCGGACATAACCGGGGGTGGCATGCCTCCGCGCCTGAGCAGGGTATATTGCGGTTGCGTGTTCGACGGGTACTATATTTAGTGTATATGAAGCGCGAAATCGGCTAGCGTCCTTGGCGCACTCGCGCCCGACGAACGGAGACCATCCCTATGAGTAACGACGCGATCGGCATTGGTGAGCCGTCCCCGCCCGGTATTTCGGCGAAGGATCGGCGCTGGGCCATCCTCCAATGGCTGTCGGTAAAGCTTCAAAAATCCCCCTACGAAGACATCCTCGATGCCGCGCGCCAGTTCGAGGACTATATCGCCGGGGACGTCGAGGGTCGGCAGGTGTCCGGCGAGGCCATCTCCAACATCGCCAAACTCGATCCGGCGGCCAGCAAGATTATCGCTGCGTCGGCGAAGGAGGAGGAGCCGTCCGAGTACGCGCCCGCATAGCTGTCCCCGTACCGGCGCCTCCCCGGCCGCCGCGAAGTTTGGCGGGGCCACCGCGCGCTATTCGCCTCCGGTCAGGGTACCCGCGGCCCGGTTTTGAAACCTGCCCGCGCCGGGTATCTCTCTTAGGGAGCGTTGTCCGCCCGTCATGGGCTGGGCGGTGGGCGCCATGAGCCAGGCCGCGGTGGGGCTCGCCGAGCCCTCTCCCGCCGGTATCTCCGGTCAGGAACGGCGCTGGGCGATATTGCGTTGGCTGTCCGTAAAGCTGGGCGACGCGCCGCACGGCGGCATATTGGAGGCCGCCGAAAGCTTCGAAGACTTTGTGGCCGCGCAGGTTGCTGTTCCGAAACGACCCAAGGAAGCACCCTCGAAGATCGGCGCCCCGAAGATCGAAAAGATTAGGGCAACCGCCCGCAGAATCGTGTTTACGGCGGCGGACGCCGAGTTGAGCTTCGAGGAATTGGGCCCGGCGAAGTTGCGCAAGCCAAATCGGATTTCGAGAAACCCGCCAAAGTGGCCGCACAAGGGGTAGGCGGGCGCGTATTGGATTTTGACATCGGGATGGAAAGGATTTGCCCATGTTCGTCGCCATGAACCGCTTCCGCATCGTCAAGGGGAAGGAGCCCGAATTCGAGCGCATCTGGGCCGAGCGGGATTCGCATCTCGGCGAGGTCCCCGGCTTCGTCGAGTTCAACTTGCTGCGCGGGCCGGACGCCGAGGATCACACGCTCTATGCCTCGCACACGATCTGGCAATCGCGCGAACACTTCGAGGATTGGACCAAGTCCGACGCCTTCCGCAAGGCCCATGCCGGCGCCGGCGGTAGGAAGAACGTCTACCTGGGCCCGCCCGAGTTCGAAGGGTTCGACGCGGTCCAGACGGTGAAGAAAAGCTAGGGCCTAATTTCCAGGCGGAGCGGAGTCACGAGTTGGGCCGGACCCCGCCTAATCATACGGCGCATAGTCGAGGTCGAGCCAATAGGGTTGATGGTCCGACCCAAGAGCCGCGTCGTCGATCCGCGCCCCGAGCACGCGCTTCTGCATCGACTCATCGACGAAGGCGTAATCGATGCGGATGCCGTGCGCGCTGGTTGTAGACTCGCTGGCGGGATAGGTAACCCCCTCATCTTCGTCGTGTCCGGCCGTAACCCAGGTATCGATAAAATCCTCCTTTGAGGAAATTCGGCCGAGTTCACCGTCCTTGGGACCGACCAGATAATCGTACCCAGGGTCCTTGGCCTCCAGGTTGAAATCTCCCAGCAAGACGAATGCCTCGGGCATCGGGGGCGGGTCGGAATCCGCTTCCCATAGGGCTTGCTCATGATGGCCGGTCCATGCCCCGCCCTCGGCCGTCGCCCGGCGAATTGTGTCGCGTATGGAGACGATTTGCGCCACACGGTCATGCCGCGAGTGCGCCCCTAAATGGGCGTTGTATATACGCAAGGCGCCATCGCGCTGCAATTTAACGACCCCCTCGAAAACCCCGACGACCATGTTATGGCGCTGGCGCAAGGCCGATTTCGGCAGGGGGAAAAGCCTGGTCGACAGGATCGGCGTTTTCGACAAAATCATGTTGCCGAACTGCCTGCGGACATTTTCGATCTTGCCGCCGGGCCGAGATACGCTCGCATCGACATCGAAGTAAGGGCCATACGCCCAATAGTATTTGTCTAGTATTTTCCCCAATTGCGCCGGTTGATCGGCGTTACCGCTGCGCCGCCAATGGCGCTCCACTTCCTGCAGGGCGATGATATCGGCGCCGTCGACTTCGCCGGCGATTCTTTCCAGATCGACACGGCCGTCCTTACCGAGCCCAAACTGTATGTTTTAGGTGACGATTTTCATTGAACCTGCTGGAAATACCTTTCGTTACGGAAGGCCTAAGGACTTTTCCGGCCGGACCGAACCGGTTGACCGGAGATGCGGTGTGCCGCAGCGAGCAACGCGATGACCAGCGTCGGATAAGGGATGAAACGTCGTCATGGTGCAAGGAATTCCGGCCTTCGGTGGGGTAAATAGGCATCCCGGGCCCATTGCGCAACTCGCTCGGTGCGCCGGCATGGCGCCTCGCGGCGCGGGCCAACTTGCAGCTATCTTATCGATTCATTCTGGCCGGAAAGCACCCCGGGACTACGACGGCAACCGGACGCTGCCGAATTTGGTCTCGGCCCAACGGGCGACCCGCAGAACCGGGTAGCAGTAGGCGAAGTACAAAAGCGCGGTCATGCCGTAGATCAGCATCAATTCCCTGGGATGGCGTTGGGTGGCGTGTTCGCCGGCTCGGACAAGCTCGGAGATGCCGATAACCGACACGATCGAAGTCCCCTTGATGATGATCACGTAGACGCCGCCCATGGGCGGGATCATCATTTTTACGGCCTGCGGCAGCACCACATGCCACATGCATTGAAGGGTGGTCATTCCGGTCGAGCGCGCCGCCTCGGTCTGGCCGCGGGGAACGGCTTGGATCGCGGCGCGAACGATTTCCGCGACATAGGTCGAGGTATAGAGGCTAAGGGCGATAACGGCCGCCGGAAAGGCTTCGAACTGCAACAACGCGATTCCCGTCGCCGGCAGCATGAAATAGATGAAGTAGAGGTGGATCAGGAACGGGGTCCCGCGCAGCACATGGATATAAGCGCCCAGCGGATAGTTGATCAGGGCGTAGTTCAGGGTCCGCAACATGCCGACCACGACCCCGAGCAAACTACCAGCGATGATCGTGAGCAGGGAAATCTTGACGGTGATCCATAGGCCGGCCAGGAGAAACGGCATGGTCGACACAATGACGTCGGTCATACGCGCCTCTAGGCCGCGGCCCC
>JADFIH010000059.1 GCA_022566715.1 Pseudomonadota bacterium
CCTCGCACACGCCCCGGTCGGTGATCAGGCCGGTGATGAGACGCGCCGGCGTCACGTCGAAGGCGTAGTTGGCGGCCGCGCTGCCGTCGGGCGTGAGTTGGACGGTCTGAACGGCGCCGTCAGCGCCGCGGCCGGTGATGTGGGTGACCTCCGCGCCGCCGCGCTCCTCGATCGGTATCTCGGCGAGGCCGTCATCGATGGTCCAGTCGATGGTGGTTCGCGGAAGCGCGACATAAAAGGGCACGCCGTTGTCGTGTGCGGCAAGCGCCTTCAGGTAGGTGCCGATCTTGTTGCACACGTCGCCCCGCGCGGTGGTGCGGTCGGTGCCGGTGATGCAAAGATCGACAAGGCCGTGCTGCATCAGGTGGCCGCCCGCGTTGTCGGCGATCACCGTGTGGGGAACGCCGTGGCGGCCCAGCTCCCAGGCGGTCAGCGCCGCGCCCTGATTGCGCGGGCGTGTTTCGCCCACCCAGACATGAACCGGAATGCCGTCGTCGTGCGCCACGTAGATGGGCGCGAGCGCCGTGCCCCAATCCACCGTAGCGAGCCAGCCCGCGTTGCAATGGGTGAGTACGTTGACGCGCTCCTCATCGGCGGAGGTTTCGTCCTTGGCCTGCCAGGCGCTTGTGATGAGCCCGGCGCCGTGTTCGCCGATGGAGCGGCAGATAGCCACGTCCTCGTCGCAGATTTCGGCGGCGCGGCCGTAGGCCGCCTCGACGCGCCCGGCCTCGGGTGTGTTGCGCAGAAGCGCGCGCATGTCGTCGAGCGCCCAGCGCAGGTTGACCGCCGTGGGCCGCGTGGCGAGCAAGGCGTCGTAGGCGGCGTTCAGGGCCGCGTCCGAGGGATCGCCGCGCAAGGCGAGACACAGGCCATAGGCCGCGGCGGCGCCGATCAGGGGCGCGCCCCGCACCTGCATGGACGTGATCGCACATGCCGTCTCGTCCAGGGTGGTCAGGCGCGCGGTGACGAAGTCATGCGGCAGGCGGGTCTGGTCGATGATCTCCACCGACCAGCCGTCCTCGCCGAGCCAGATCGTGCGGTACGGCTTGCCGTCGACTTTCATTTCATTACCTCGCCCTCCCCAGGCGGAGGTTGGGAAGGGGAAAGTAACAAAACACCCCCTCCCTGCCCTCCCCCTCAAACAAGGGAGAGGGTGTCTGTTTTCGGGCCCCGCGACTGCGGCAGTTCAATCCGGACCATGGTTCCGGATTGAACCAAAACACACGTTGAATCCGCCCGCAGAGCCGCCTCAAGGGCGGATTTGACCGGATAGACTCCGGGAAAAAGTACACCGAGCCAAAGGCGAGGGACTTTTTCACGAACAGTTATCCGCCTTCGAATTCGCAGAGGAAGTGCACGTCGTGGCCGGTGGCGCGGATTTTTTTGCTGCCGCCGAGGTCGGGTAGATCGACGATGAAGGAACAGCCGACGAGGTCGCCGCCGACCTGTTCGACGAGCTTGATCGTCGCCAGGGCTGTTCCCCCCGTGGCAAGAAGGTCGTCAACGAGAAGGATCTTCTCCCCTTCCACGATGGCGTCGGTATGAACCTCGATCCGGTCCGAGCCGTATTCGAGCTTGTAATCCTGCCCCACCGTGTCGTGCGGCAGCTTGCCTTTCTTGCGCACGGCCACGAATCCCGCGTCGAGGCGGTGGGCGATGGCGCCCGCGAGGATGAAGCCGCGCGCCTCGATTCCGGCCACCTTGTCGATCGCTACATCAACGAAGGGCTCGAGCATCTGCTCGATCGTTAAGCGGAAACCCTCCGGGTCCTGCAACAACGTCATGATGTCGCGGAACATGACCCCCGGCTTGGGGTAATTCGGGATGGTGCGGATGCGCGATTTGATCGGCAAGGCGCTTATCCGCCGATGACGCGGCCCGCCACGGCATCGAGCCGCGCCAGCAGCGCCGGGTCGCGCGCGTCCGGCGCCGTGATCAGCGCCGAGTCCAAGGCGCGGTCGCAGCCCTTGGGGCAGACGGCCACGCGGCCGCGCAGGCGCGGCACGGCCGCCTTGATGAGCGCGCGGGCGTGGCCGGCGTTGAGGGTCAAAACCTTGAGGATGTCGGCGACCTCGACGTTGTCATGCTCGGGATGCCAGCAGTCGTAATCCGTAACCATCGCCACCGTCGCGTAGCAGATTTCCGCTTCGCGCGCGAGCTTGGCTTCCGGCATGTTGGTCATGCCGATGACGTCGCAGCCCCAGGACCGGTAGAGCTCGGATTCGGCCAACGTGGAGAACTGCGGCCCTTCCATGCACAGGTAGGTGCCGCCGCGCACGCAAGCGATGCCGCGTTCCCGCGCCGACTCTTCCAACAAATCCCCCAGCCGCCCGCAAACAGGGTGCGCCATCGACACGTGCGCCACCATGCCCTCGCCGAAAAATGATTTCTCGCGGGCAAACGTGCGGTCGATGAACTGGTCGACGATCACGAAGGCGCCGGGGGCCAGCTCCTCGCGGAAGGACCCGACCGCGCTGACCGAAATGATGTCGGTGACGCCGGCCCGCTTGAGGGCGTCGATGTTGGCCCGGTAGTTGACCGCGCTTGGCGAAAGCTTGTGCCCGCGGCCATGGCGCGGCAGGAAGACGACCGTCATGCCGTCGAGTTCGCCGAACAGGAGGTCGTCGGAGGGCTCGCCGAAGGAGGACCCCACCCGCTCCCAGCGCGTGTTGGTCAGTCCGTCGATGTCGTAGACGCCGCTGCCGCCCAGGACGCCGACGACGGGGGCGGCGTGAATGTGAGGGTCTTGATTCACCATGCGCGCGGAAGTTTGGCGTCCTTCGCCCCGCCCTGCAAGAAAAAGGGTCACGCAAAATGACCCTTTTAGAAATCCGTGCCGCGGAAACGCCTAGAGCGGCTCCGACTTAGTCGTAACCACTCTAGCTTTTGTCGCTCACGGCTGCGGACCGGAAGGTCCGCGCGGGCGCGCCGGATAGCCGGCGGGCCGCCTTGCGGCCTTGAGCGATTCCAGCAGCCTTGAGCTATTCCAGATGAACAGGAAACGCGCTAATGCACGTCGCGCCACACCCTGCGTTTGACGAAATAGAACAGGACGGTCAGCAACGCCAGGAAGATCATGACCTGGAGACCGAGCCGGTTGCGGTCTTCGAGCTCCGGCACGGCGGCCCAGTAGAGGAAAGCGGCCACGTCACTCGACATCTGCTCGACGCTCGCGGCCGTGCCGTCGGCGTACTCGACCATATCCTCGAACAACGGCGGCGGCATGGCGATCTGCGTGCCCGTGAAGTAGGGATTGTAGCTCATGCCATCGGCGAGCTCGAGGCCGTCCGGTGGATCCTCATACCCCGCCAGCAAGGCATAAAGGAAATCCGGCCCACCTCTGCGCGACCGCACGATGAGCGAAAGATCGGGCGGGAAGGCGCCGTTGTTCGCGGCGCGCGCTTCGTTCTCGTTCTCGTAGGGTTCCGGGAGGTGATCGGACAAAAGGGCCTCGCGGTCATAGTATTCGCCGCTGTCGTCGGGCCCATCCCGCACCGTGAACTCGGACGCGATGGCCGTGGCCTCTTCTTCGGAAAACCCGATCTCCCGAAGGTTCCGGAAGGCCAATTGCTCCACGGAGTGGCATGCGGCGCAAACTTCCTTGTAGACCAGGTAACCGCGCTGCAACTCGGCGCGGTCGTACTTGCCGAACATGCCGCTGAACGACCAGTCCCGCGATTCGGGCTCCCTCGGCTTCTCGGCCGCCCAACCGGCCGATCCCGCCAACATCAGGGCCGCGGCCGTGGCCGCCGCCGCGAAGAGCCGTCTTGCCGCCTTCATTCCGCCGGCTCCGGCTTGGCGGCCCCGCCGCCCGCGTCCCCAAGGACCGGGGTCGATATGCTCTCGGGCAACGGTTTGGTCCGCTCGAACCATCCCACCAGGGGCAGAATGACGAGGAAGTGGATGAAGTAGTAGGCCGACGCCAGACGCCCGATCACAAGCCAGGCGCCCTCCGGCGGGTTGGCGCCCACGAAACCGAGGATCACCACATCGGCCAGGAAGATAAAAAAGAACTGCCGAAACACCGGACGGTACTTCGCCGAACGCACCTTCGAGGTGTCGAGATAGGGCAGGAAAAACAGCACCAGGATCGAGGAAACGAACCCGACCACGCCGAGGAGTTTGTCCGGGATCGAGCGCAGGATCGCGTAGAAGGGCAGGAAATACCACTCCGGCACGATGTTGGGGGGCGTCACCAAGGGGTCCGCTGGTTTGAACTGATCCGGATGTGAAAAATAGACCGGCTGGTAAAACACGAAGAAGGCAAGAATCAACAGAAAAACGCCGAACCCGACCAGGTCCTTCGCCGTGTAATAGGGATGGAAGGGGATCGTGTCCTGCGGCCCCTTGACTTCGATGCCCAACGGATTCGACGACCCGTGCGTATGAAGCGCCCAGATATGCATCATCACCAGACCGGCGATGATGAAGGGGAACAAATAATGGAGGCTGTAGAAGCGCTGCAAGGTCGGCGTATCGACCGAAAAGCCGCCCCATAACCAAATCGTTACCGAATCGCCGATCAAGGGAATCGCCGTGAACAGGTTGGTGATCACCGTCGCGGCCCAGAAGCTCATCTGGCCCCAGGGCAGCACGTAGCCCATGAAGGCGGTCGCCATCATCAGGGCGAAGATGGCGAGCCCGATCAACCACAGGAGCTCGCGCGGCGCCTTGTAGCTGCCGTAGTAGTGGGCGCGAATCATGTGAATGTAGACGGCTGCGAAGAATAGCGAGGCGCCGTTGGCGTGGACATAGCGCAGCAGCCAACCGTTGTTGACGTTGCGCATGATGTGCTCGACCGAATTGAAGGCCTGCTCCGCCGTGGGAATGTAGTAGAAGGCGAGGAAAATACCGGTGATGATCTGGATCACCAGGGCGAGGCCCAGGATCGAACCCAAGTTCCAGAGATAGTTCAGGTTCTTCGGTGACGGATAGTCGCGCCCGACGATGGCGTCGGCGGCGCTGAATATGGGCAAGCGGTACTCGACCCACCGCACGAAGCCATTCTTGTACTCGCGTTTCGCCGCGCCAGACATCTCAGCAGTCCTCAGCCAATCTTGATTCGGGTGTCATCCAGGAAAGCGTATTCGGGAATCTCGAGGTTCGTCGGCGCCGGTCCCTTGCGAATGCGGCCCGAGGTGTCGTAATGCGAACCGTGACAGGGACAGAACCAGCCGCCGAACTCGCCTTTCGGGTCGGAGAACTTCTGCCCCAGCGGAATACATCCCAAATGGGTGCAAATGCCGATCATCACCAGCCATTGCGGCTGCTGCACGCGGTCCGCATCGTTTTGCGGGTCCTTCATGTTGTCTGAATCTTCCGCCACCGCCTGGGCAATCTCCTCCGCGGTGCGATTCCGCACGAAGATGGGCTTGCCGCGCCAGACCACGGTGAGGCTCTGGCCCTCCTCGACGGGAGACAAGTCGATCTCCACCGTTGAAAGGGCCAGGATATTGGCCGCGGGATTCATCGAATCGATGATGGCCCATCCGGCGAGCGCCGCCCCCACGACGGTGACGCCGCCAGTGGCGATATAGAGAAAATCGCGGCGTGTGACTTTCTCATCCGGTTGCGTAGTCGACATTCCCGTGTTCCTGGCCTGCGTTCCTGACGGACGGAAATTTCCGGCGCTTTTTTGTCACCTATTTGAGTTAATGTCCAGTGAAGGACTTGGCGCGCGACACGTTGCCGCACGGCGTGCGGTTCCGGCCCACCAGCCTGGGGTGTACATTCCCATTATGCGGCTCGCTCTCTTTCAACCGGATATTCCACAGAACGTGGGCGCGGCCCTGCGCCTCGGGGCCTGCTTTGGGGTTCCGGTCGAAATCATCGAGCCGTGCGGATTTCCCTTTAGTGACAAAGGCTTGCGCCGCGCCGGTCTCGATTATATCGACCGGGCGCTGGTCACTCGGCATGCCTCTTGGCGGGCCTTCACCGAGGTGCGGGGAGCGGCCTCGGCGGAACGGCTCGTGCTGCTCACGACCGCCGCCGAACACAGCTACGACGAGTTCGCCTTTGACGCGGACGATATTCTCCTGCTGGGCCGTGAAAGCGCGGGCGTCCCGGAACATCTCCACCAAACCGCCGACGCCCGAATAAGGATTCCCATGGCGCCGGGCGCGCGCTCACTGAATGTCGTTGTGGCGGCGGCCATCGTTCTCGCCGAAGGCTTGCGCCAGACGGGCGGGTTAAGGGGCCGGCACGCGGCGCAGCCCCAAACGGCGGAAAAAGAGAGGTTGGCCATTGGTTGAGGACTCGGGGGCTGAAGACTCGGGGGCTGAAGACTCGGGGGCTGAAGACTCGGGGATTGAAGACTCGGGGGCCGAGGCCCTGGGGGTCGAGGCCCTGGAACAACGCAAAAAGGCCGCAACCGCCTGGTTCGAAACCCTGCGCGACCAAATCTGCAACGCGTTCGAAGGGCTGGAGGACGAGCATGACGGCCCCAACCGCGACCTGCCGCCGGGGCGCTTTGAGCGCAAAGCCTGGGACCGGGCGGGCGGCGGCGGCGGCGTCATGGCGGTCCTGAAGGGCCGGCTGTTCGAAAAGGTGGGGGTGAACGTCTCGACGGTGCACGGCGAATTCTCCGAGGAATTCCGCAAAAGCATGCCGGGCGCCACCGAGGATCCACGCTTCTGGGCCAGCGGCATCTCGCTTGTCGCCCACATGTGCTCGCCGCTCGTGCCGGCGGTGCATATGAATACGCGCTATATCGTGACCACCAAGGGCTGGTTTGGCGGCGGCGCCGACCTGACCCCCATGTACCCCGATGACGCCGATACGAAAACCTTCCACGCCACCCTGCGCGAGGCCTGCGATAAACACAACGCGGGCTACTACCCGAAGTTCAAGAAATGGTGCGACGAATATTTCTTCAACACGCACCGCAACGAGGCGCGCGGTGTCGGCGGCATTTTCTACGACAATCTCGACTCCGGAGATTGGGACGAGGATTTCGCCTTTACCCGGGACGTGGGCCGGGCCTTCCGCGACACCTACCCGGAGATCGTGCGGCGGCGTATCGACGACCCCTGGAGCCCCGAGCAGCGCGAGCACCAGCTGGTCCGCCGCGGCCGCTATGCCGAGTTCAACCTGGTCTACGACCGCGGCACCACCTTCGGCCTGAAAACCGGCGGCAATGTCGAGGCCATCCTGATGTCCCTTCCCCCGGTCGTGAAGTGGCCCTGAGACGCGGGTCCCTCGGGAGTCGTGCGGCGGCCGAACCGCTCTCTTAGATTGCGAAAGGTTGGCGGGACACATGCCCGGCCCGCAAGCACTCTTTAAGCAGTTTATGCGATAACTCGCGCGGAGAGGGTCCGGGGAGGGACAATCCGTGTTCACCAAATCGCAGACGATTTGGCTTGCCGCCGCGATGCTGATGGGCCTGCTCCTGCGCCCCGGCGGGGCGTTGCCCAAGCCGGACAAGATTGAAATCAAAGACTTTTTTGGCCTTTGGGCCGGCGTGTCGGTAACCGAGAACGGGCTCGGTTCGAATGTCCCAATTGCCCCCCGGGACCTTGACGTCGCCATTCTCCGACAGGCCGGTGGATTCCGAGTGTGCTGGACAACCGTGCGCGCCGGCGGCCCCGGCGATCTGATCCGCACCGAATGGCGCTTCGTCTTCGAGCCGGGCGCCGCCCGCGACACCTGGCAGGCGGTCGAGACGGGAAACGCGCAGACCACCCGGAGCGGGGTCTGGGCCAACCTGCGCGGGCGCACGCTCACCATCTTCGGCATTATCACCAGCGACGAGGGGTTTTCCGGCTTGCAGATTTACGACCGCACCCTCGATGAATTCGGCATGCGCCTGGATTTCCTGCGCGCCGACCGCGACCACGTGCTGCGCGGCCTGAGCGGCGAGTTGAAGCGGGCCGAAGAGCCGTCCAGCCCGGCGGCGACAGAGCACGACCCGCGTGAGGCCGACCTGCGTGAACTCGTGGAGACCGCGGCGGCGGCCCCGGCCGAGATTTTTTGCGGCGACGCCTGAGGCCATTCGGCGGGGAAACCTTCGGACGCTCCGGTTCCCCGCTTTCGCCACGGACCAACCCACTTAAAAAACCACCCCGCCCCGGCGCGCGCCACATGTATCCTATCTCCTCTGAGCCCTTGCCAGAGCGGGCCATAAACCCTTACCAATTGTGTGTCAGCGCGCAACGCCAGCCGGAAGGTCAGCCATGATGAAACGCCGCCTAAGCGCCGCCCTTCGGCCTCTGTTCGCGCCCATGCTTGCGATAGTGCTTTTCGCCCTCCCCTTCGCTGGAGCGGCGGCCCAGGACACGGTCTCCATTTCCGCCTTCTATGGGCAGTGGTCGGGCAGCGGCGTCTCGGAAAGCAACGTCAGCCTGTACTTCCGCCTGACCTCGCGCGACCTCGACGTGACCATCGCGCCGGAGGGCGACGGCTTTGTCGTGAACTGGACCACGGTCCAGCGCCAGCGCGGCGATCCCGAGAACCCGACGCCCGAGCGCAAATCGAGCGTCCTGCGGTTCGTGCGACCGACCGGCCCAATGTCTGGCGCGCGGCCGGTTCGTCCGATCCGTTGCTCGACGAACGCTACGCCTGGGCACGCTTGCAAGGTCAAACCCTGACGGTGCATACCCTGGCCATCGCGGAAGACGGCGGCTACGAAATGCAAATCTACAACCGCACCCTGTCGGCGCTCGGCATGAACCTCGACTTCGTCGCCTTCCAGAACGGCGAGGAACGCCGCACCGCCAAGGGCCGCCTGGTCAAGGTGGGGAATTAAGGGTTTGCTCTTCGGCCCATAACCTGGGCCGGGGCCGGCGCGTAATTGGCGCCCGACATCGTCCGGCGCGAAAGGACGGCGGGGACATGGGACGCTAAGGCATGGCGGGTTTCATCGGCGCCGAACATCAATTCCACGATCCCGAATTCGTAAGGGATTGGGCCCTTCGCTTCGCCCCGACGCCGCCGCGGCTCGAGCTGTTTGGTCTCATTCTGGCGAAGCTTGCGGAGCCCGGCCTGCCTGTCCCGCACATCGTCGAGCTCGGTATCGGGCCGGGATACATGGCCCGGCACATTCTGGAGCGCACCGAAGCCTTTTCTTACGAGGGCGTGGACTTCTCCGACGCCATGTTCGGCATCGCCAGAAAGACCATCGGCGACCTCATGGGCCGGGTGACCTTGACCTCCGCCGACCTGCTCGACCCGGGTTGGACTGAACGCCTCTCCACCCAACCGGGCGCGATTATCTCCACCTGGGCCCTGCACGACCTGGGAAGCGAACAGGCCATCGCCAATGTCTACGCCGCCTGCCACGGCGCGCTTCCGGACGGCGGGGTCTTGATCAACGGGGATTTCATCAAGCCCGACGGCACGGCTTTCGAGTACGAACCGGGACGGATCAGCGTCGGACGCCACCTCGAATTGCTCAAGGCGGCGGGCTTCGAGCATCCCGAATGCCTGGCCCTCCTCGAAACCAATATCGAGGAGCCGACCCCCGCGAACAATTACGCCTGCCTGTTCGCCACGCGTTAGAGAAGTTCCTTCAGCTTCGCCAGGCAGTCTCCGTGGCCGGCGGTGAGGCCGCCCTCGATCCACCAAGCCTCGACCTGGGACAATAGTTCGCCGACGCGCGGGCCGGGGGCCACGCCGAGCTCGAGCGCATCGGCGCCGCGCAGGGGAAAGCGTGGCACCGGCCATTTAGCCGTTTGGACGAGGTGGCCGGAAAATGCGCTACCGCTGTCGCCCGCCTGGGCCCACGTGAGCAGCACGAGGTCGGTGAACCCCTCGCGGCCCAGCTTGTAAAGGGCGTGGCGCAATTCGGGCTCGGGCGCGCGGGCGGCGATGGTCACGCCGGGCGCCATCATTTGGGTCAGGCGATTGCCTTGCGCGTTGGACAGCTTGAGGCGTTCGGCGGCGGAGCGGGCCAAGGCCCCATCGGGACCACTTGGCGCGCCGAGCAGGGCGGCCAAACGGCGCACGGAATCCGCCTCCACGCCCGCCGCTTCTTCCGCCGCGCACAGGTTCGCGAGCGCCACGATGTGCGTGGCTTCGGGCAGGATTTGCGACATCACGCCGGCGTCGGCCATCAAGGTCACGGTGGCCGCCGGGCCGGGCGCCGTCAGGAGGCCCAGGATTTCGCCGGCGATGCGTTCGGCCGAAAGGGTCTGGAGCGTGGGCGCGAGGCGCGCGCAAGCGGCCAGCCCATCGGCGTCGGGCTCCCCCTTGCCATAGTGCGCGAAGAAGCGGAAGAAACGCAGGATGCGCAGGTGATCCTCTTCGATGCGCGTCGCCGCGTCGCCGACAAAGCGCACCGTTCCCGTCTCGATGTCGGCAAGCCCGCCCATGGGATCGAACAGGGTGCCGTCCGCATCGCAGAAGAGCGCGTTGATGGTGAAGTCGCGCCGCGCCGCGTCCTCCACCCAATCGCCGGTAAAGGCCACGGTGGCGTGGCGCCCGTCCGTGCTGACATCGCGCCGCAGGGTGGTGATCTCGAAGTGCTCCCCTCCCGCGACGGCGGTGACGGTGCCGTGCGCGATGCCGGTGGGAATGGCGCGGATACCCGCGTCGGCCAGCAGTTCCAGGACGCGTTGGGGCGGCTCGGGCGTGGCGAGGTCCAGGTCCTTCGCCCGACGCCCCAAGACCGCGTCGCGCACGCAGCCGCCGACGAAGCGCACGGGCGCGCCGCCGCCGGACAGGGCCGCCGCGACTTTTTGCGCGCCCGCCGTGCGCATCCATTCGGGCGGATCGATGTGGCCAGCCGGCTCCATGGCGCGGCGTGGCGCTACTTGAATTCGCCGGGGACGATCCTGCCGTCCTCAAACCGCGAGGGGATGTAGCTGCCGCCGACATCGCTGCCGTCGTAAATCGCAAAAATAACCATGGAGATGGCGAGCAGAACAGACCCCACGATCACCAGCCACACCCAGGGCGCCTCGGTCAGCGAGGGCGCGGTGCCACCGCTGGCGAGCGCCCGGCGCCGCATCATCAGGTAATAAATACCGTAGATCACGAAAGGCGCAACGAACGGCAGAAAGGCGATGGCGCGGCGCAACATAAATTCACTCCGTCGGTCGTGAGCCAGAGAGGCGATTATACAGATTGACGATCATGCCCGCGGTGGCCCCCCAAATTTCGCGGCCGCCATAGGGCAACATGTAAAAGTGCCGCTCGGCGCCGCGCCAAACCAGGCTTCGCTTCTGAAGATTGGCGGGATCGAGCACAAAGGACAGCGGCACTTCGAAAACCTCGGCGACCTCGAACTCATCGAGGGTCAGCGTGAACCCCGGTTCGACCAACCCGACCACCGGCGTTATGCGGAAACCGGTCCGGGTCTCGTAAAGGTCCAATTCTCCTACGACCTCTATATGGGAGGCGCCGATGCCGATTTCCTCTTCCGTCTCGCGCAGCGCCGTCGCCACCGCGCCCTCGTCGTGGGCCTCGACGCGCCCGCCGGGGAAGCTCACTTGCCCCGCGTGGTCCCTCAGATGATCGGTGCGTTTAGTCAGCAGCATCGTCACGCCGTCGTGGCGCATCACCAGGGGAACGAGAACCGCCGCGGCAATTAATTCCTCGGGCAAATCTTCGGGCGCTTCGCTCCGCATGCCGGGGTTGAGATCATGGTCGCCGCGCGCCGCGCCGCGCCGCGCCGGATCGGTGCGGCTGGCGACGAAGGCTCGAAACGCCTCGCGCTCCTCGGGAAACCGAACCACCGGCATTTCGGCCCGGCTATGCCTCGGCCCGGCCTAGGGGAAAGAAAACGCCGCAGCTCCAGACGCCGTACAGGGTCTCGCCATCAACCTGCTTTTCGACGCCGCGCTCCACCAGATCGTAGTAAACCGCCCGGCCGATCAAGGCTTCGAGACCATCGCGCACCAGCACATAGGGGGCAGGCTCCCCGGTCAATTGATTGTGATCCACACGTATTGGGTGCGCGCCGTCGGCCACGACCTCCTCGTCGATATTGGTGCGGAAGGTGAGCCGCTGGTCCCGCCCATCCCTGGCCACATCCATGGCGACCGCGACGAAGGGAGCATCATCCACCACGATCCGCCCCTTTTCCACGGGGGTCACGAGATAGTAGTGGCCATCATCTTCGCGGCGCAACACGCTGGCAAACAGCTTGACCAGCCGTTTGCGGCCAATCGGGGAGCCGTGGTAGAACCACGTACCGTCGCGCGCGATCCGCATGTCGAGATCGCCGCAGATCGCCGGGAGCATGGCCGCGGCCCCATCACCGCTAGTATTTGGGCCGCTGGAATTTGGGCCGCTGGCGATCGCCGGGGACGCGGCGCCGGGGCCGGAGCCCGGGCCTTCGAGAGAAGCGCCGGGTGCGTTTGGCGTCCGGCCATGATTCGTCATCGGCGAGGCTCCGTCCAATCATTCGCCCAGGAGAGGCCGCGTGAGTATAACTGAGACAACCCATACCAGCGAGGGGGCCACCAGCGACGGGGCCACCGGCGACGGGGCCACCAGCGAGAGCGGCGTGCCCATCGTCCGCGAGGTCGAGTTGCTGGGCGAGACCATGGCCAAGGTGCGCGAGGGCGTGGGCGCGGTCATCTTCGGCCAGCAAGAGGTGATCGACCAAACCTTGATCACGCTTCTCGCCGGGGGGCACGCGCTTCTCATCGGCGTGCCGGGCCTGGCCAAGACCCTGCTCGTGGAAACTCTGGGGACGGTGCTCGGCTTATTGGATAAGCGCGTGCAGTTCACGCCCGACCTGATGCCGGCCGATATCATCGGCTCCGAGGTTCTGGAGGAATCGGAAACGGGCACGCGCTCTTTCCGCTTTATTCCCGGCCCTGTTTTCTGCCAGCTCCTGATGGCGGACGAGATCAACCGCGCCAGCCCCCGCACCCAGTCGGCGCTCCTGCAAGCCATGCAGGAGAAGCACGTTTCAGTGGCCGGACAGAGCCACGAACTGCCCAATCCTTTCCATGTGCTGGCGACCCAAAATCCGCTGGAGCAAGAGGGCACCTATCCCCTGCCGGAGGCGCAGCTCGACAGGTTCCTCATCCAGGTCGATGTCGATTATCCGGAGCTTGATGCGGAGCGCCGCATGTTGCTGGCGACCACGGGGACCAAGAGCGAAACCGCGAAGCCCGTGCTGACGGCGGAGAAGCTTTTGTCGGCGCAGCGCCTGATCCGCCGCGTCCCGGTGGGGGAGAGCGTGGTCGAGGCCATACTCGGCATGGTCCGCTCCGGGCGGCCCGAGACCTCGGACATCGAATTGGTCAAGAAGAACGTAGCCTGGGGGCCCGGTCCCCGCGCCAGCCAGGCCCTCATGCTGGCGGTGAAGGTGCGCGCTCTGTTCGATGGACGTCTTGCGCCTTCGATCGACGACATGATCGCGCTGGCCGGGCCCACGCTGCGCCACCGCATGGCCCTCAACTTCGCGGCGCGCGCCGAGGGAATCACCATTCGCGACGTTATCGACCGCTTGTGCGAGCCCTACCGCTAGGGCACGAGGCATGGCGCGGATGAGCCCCGAGACCGCCTCCCGCACGCAGCCGCCCGGACACGTGGTTCGCCAATCGGCGGAGGCGCTGGCCTCGACCCTGCCGCCCCTGCTCGTCGCCGCCATTCGCGTCGCCTCGGCCGTGGCCCAGGGTGTCCATGGCCGCCGCCGCGTCGGTGTGGGCGAAACCTTCTGGCAGTTCCGCCAGTACATGCCCGGCGATACCGCCAACCGCATCGATTGGCGCCAATCGGCCAAGTCCCAGCGTGTCTACATTCGCGAAACCGAGTGGGAGGCGGCGCAAAGCGTCTGGCTCTGGCGCGACAATTCGCCGTCGATGCACTACCGCTCGCCGGGGACGGCGCAAACCAAGGCCGAGCGCGCCACGCTTCTGCTGCTGGCTACCGCGGCGCTGCTCGTGCGGGGCGGCGAGCATATAGCGCTTCTGGGGCGCGAACGCATCGCCCGCAGCGGGCGCGGCGCCTTGGACCGCATGACCATGTCCCTGATCGCCGACGGAGACCAACCGGCTGCCCACGACGGCGCCTCCGGCCTGCCGGGACCGGCGCGGCTGCCGCGCTATTCGCATGTCGTGCTGCTCAGTGACTTCCTGACCCCGTTCGACGAGATCGAGGCCCTGGTCAGGCGCCACGCGGCCCAGGGCATCGTGGGGCACCTGGTGCAGATCCTCGACCCGGCGGAGGAGGATCTGCCCTTCTCCGGCCGCACCCGTTTCGAGGGAATGGAGCAAGAGGGCGTTATCACGGTTGGCCGCGCCGAAACCTTACGCAAGGACTACCAGGCTCGCCTGGCCGCCTTGCGGGCGAGCCTGACCGATCTGGCCCATTCGGTGGGCTGGACCTTTACGGGACACCGCACCAGCCTGCCGCCCCAACCCGCTCTCCTTTCCTTGTACGGAGCTTTTGCACAGGAGACGGTATAATTGGCGGCGACCTGGGAGTCCTGACCGGCGGTGACGCTTAGAGTATGCTGACATTGGGATCATTGGCCTTCGCCTCGCCCTGGATGCTGGCCGTGCTGGCGGGCCTGCCGGCCATTTGGTGGCTTCTGCGCGTCACCCCTCCGGCGCCGCGGCGCATCTTGTTTCCCGCGGTCAGGCTCCTCATGGGCCTGCGCCACACCGAGGAAACCCCCGCCCGCACGCCCTGGTGGCTCTTGGCCCTGCGCCTGTTCCTGGCGGCGCTCATCATCACGGCCCTGGCCAGGCCCCTGATCAACCCTGGCGCACGTCTCATCGGCGACGGTCCGCTTCTGATCGTGGTCGATGACGGTTGGACCGCGGCGGCGCGCTGGGACGTGCGCCGCGAGGCGCTCGACGGGATCATCGATCAGGCGGCCCGCGAATCGCGCCCCGTCGCCCTGCTCACGACGGCGCCGCCCCAGGATGGCCGCGCCGGCCGCGTGACTAATCTTATGCCGGCCGCCGAAGCGCGGGAGTTGATCGCCGCCATGGAGCCCAAACCCTGGCCCATCGACCGCGCCGCCGCCGCCGACGCCCTGGAGCGCGCGCAACTCAGATTGCCGGTGGAAGTGGTTTGGCTCGCCGACGGCGTGCGGGCCGAGGACGATCCGGAGGCGGCGCGCGGTTTCGCGGGACGCCTCGCACGGCTTGGGCCCATGACGGTCCTGCTCGACGAGCATCGACCACGGGATCTCCTCGTGCTCTTCGATGCTCACTGCTCCGGGATGGTGAGGTGCTGGCCCGGCAGAATCAGGTTTGGATCATCGCCGATGAGTGACCGGTTCGCCTCGAAGATCCGCGGCCAGAATCGAGCGATGTCGGCGCTGGTCGGGCTGCTAGCGCCGAAGTCGGTCAGCGTCGCTGCGGAAATACGCCACAACGAGTCGCCGCGCTGCACTTCATAGGTCGCAGCTTCCCCAAAGGACGCCGGTGGGTGCATCGGCTGATCGGAAAGACGGACCAACGGGGGCAGCGGCTCGGCGGACGCTTCCTGCGGTCGCGGAGCTGCCGACATCCCGACCACGGCCAAAACCAGCGTGGCGATGGCCCGGTGCGGGACGACGGTGACCGCCATGGCCTCCAGTCTTCCTGGGAGCGCTCGAACCACGTGCGGGATCTGCCGGGCGAGCCAGCCACCCAACCCCACCCCGGCCACCGCGGTGCATACGACCATCGCCGGTTCCATGTATCGAACGTACAGATAACCCGATGTAGAGTCAAGAGTACTGAACTACCTTGCGGGTTCGCTACCGCCGCCGCCACCTCCCCCCAGGGTATCGCAT
>JADFIH010000060.1 GCA_022566715.1 Pseudomonadota bacterium
GAGGAGATAGGCGTGGCGTCGGGTCTGGTCGGAAACCCCCTCGGCGGCGTCGATCACCAGCGGCGCGGCGTCGGCCGCCGCCGCCCCGGTCACCATGTTACGGAGGAATTCCTCGTGGCCGGGGGCATCGATGATGACGTAGCGGCGCGCGTCGGTACGAAACCAGATGCGCGTGGTGTCGATGGTGATGCCCTGGTCGCGCTCGACCTGCAGGGCGTCCATCACGAAAGACCATTCGAAATCGACGCCCCGGCGCTCGGCCTGGGCCTGCAATTCCTCGACCTTGCCGTCGGGCAGGCAGCCGGTGTCGTGGAGCAGGCGGCCGATCAGGGTCGACCTGCCATGGCCCTCATGGCCCACGACGGCGATCTTAAGTATCTCGCGCGCCGGCCCCGCCATTACGTGTACCCGTCGGCCCGCGGGCGCTCGAACGAGCGAGAGCAATGGGTTCCCGCCAAGCTTATCATTTTCTCCACTTAGCGCCGGTGGCGGCCGATGAAATCGAGGATCGTCTGAACCGCCGCCGGTTCGTTATAGACATCATGGACCTCCCCGGCGGTCAGCACGACGGACCGCGAGGCCGGCCGGCCGGCCAGATACGCCCCGCAGTGCCCTTGCTGTTCAGGCGTGTTGCGCACATCGTAGAAGGGGTCGTTCTCACGCACGATGGCCAGGATCGGCGTGCTCTCGGGCGCCCCGATTCCGCGCACGAGGGGCGCTCCCTGGCAAGTCCATTGGGTGATCACCCGGGCATTGAAGACGTCGCCGCGGAACAGGGCTGCGGCCACACCGCCCTCGCTGTTGCCGACCAGGAAAAGGTTGTTGAGATCGGCCCAAGGAGCTTCTCCAAGCCGTTCCAGGGCGAACGTCAACTCCGCCAAGCGAAAGTCGTAGACGAACAGATTGCGCCCGCCCGTTTTCGTCTTCGGATCGCACTGCAGGGGCCGGTAGCGCCGCGCGAAACTGTCGGGCGCAATGACCACGACTCCGGTTGCCGCCAGTTCCTTGAGAAAGCTCAGGTTCCCCACGCCGGTGCAGCCGTGCAGGTAGATCGCGACCGGAAGACGCGTCCGCGCGGCGATGACGCGAAGCCGCCGTTCCGCGGACGCGGAAGACATCCGGGCAACCAAGGGTTCCGCGGTCGCGGTTTCCGCTGGCAGGACAACGATGGCCTGGGACCAGGTCCGTTCGATGTCCGGCGTGGTCAGGGTGAAACCGCCTTCGCAGGCGGCCAGCACGAGGACGCCCGCCAGCACCGCGGCGCGCGGCCCTATCCGGCGTCCCCAGCGTCGTAGGGGTCCGGCCCGCCTGGAGCAGCGTCCGTTCAGGCGGAAACGCCCCATTGAAAACTGCGGATGGCGATCGCCGAACGGATAAAGCTGCTTTAGCATCTCGAAGAGGCGAGTAATTTTACCCGCGTGCCGACGTTATTGAACCGGCCCGGTTCAATCATTTCGGATAGTGCTCTAGGCATCGTTCATCGCAGTGGCCTCGATCCACCAATCGGGTTCCGACCGGCGCACTATCCCGGCGGCGGCCTCGGCGTCAATGGAATTCTCGAACAATCCGAAGCAGGTGGCCCCGCTGCCGCTCATTCGGGCGAGCAGGCAGCCGGGCGTCTCAGCGATAAGACGCAAGGTCTCGCCGATCGCCGGGGCAAGGGCACGGGCCGCCGGCTCGAGGTCGTTGCGGCGTTCCGACAGGGCCCGCGCCAGGGCGCACGCGTCCGGGAAGGGTCCTTCCAACGGCGCTTTTCCCGATCCGGCGCCGTCATGGCGGGCGAACACCTCGGCGGTACCGAGCGCGACCCCTGGGTTTGCGAGCACGAAGTGGCAGGGCGGAAGGGCCGGCGCGGGAACAATATCCTCGCCCCTGCCCCTGATCAGGCTGGCGCGGCCCGCCAGGCAAACGGGGACATCGGCCCCCAGCGCGGCCGCAATTTTTCTCAAATCCACCCGAGTGGGTTCGATCTCCCAGAGCTCGCAGAGGGCGTGCAGGGCGGCTGCCGCATCGGCCGATCCTCCGCCCAGTCCCGCGGCAACGGGAAGGCGCTTGGTCAGGGTGATCCCGGCGCCGGCGCCGGTCCGCGCCGCCGCCCGAAGACGTCCCGCCGCGCGCAAGACGAGGTTGCCGGTGGATTGGGGAACCTGATCGGCAAAGGGGCCAATCACCTGCAAGGATAGGTCCGGCGCCGACGCCGCCTCGATCTCGTCGCCAAACTCGGCGAAGACAACCAGGCTATCGAGATCGTGGTAGGCGTCCGCGCGCTTGCCCAGCACGTGCAGATAGAGATTGACCTTGGCGCGGGCCGCCCGGCGCACTCGATGCACCGCCCGGCCCCGTGCCGGTTTCGGCGGGTTCATGAATTCATGGGTTAAGCCGTTGTGGGGGTGAGGTGTCGGTGGGTTAAGCTGTTGATGATCGCCATGTGGCTGATAGATTGGGCGGCTGATAGATCGGCGCCGCGCGGGCGCCCCTTCGGCCATCATGACAGAAATGGACGAGCCAAAAAGAACCCTTGTGACGGGCGGCGCGGGCTTCCTCGGCTCGCACCTTTGCGAGCGCCTTCTGGCGCGCGGCGACGAGGTCGTGTGCGTCGACAACTTCTATACGGGCAGGCGCGGCAACGTCTTGCATTTACTGGAGAATCCGCGCTTTGAATTGCTGCGGCACGACGTGACCTTTCCGCTCTACGTCGAGGTTGACGAAATATACAACCTGGCCTGTCCGGCTTCGCCCCTGCACTACCAGACCGACCCCGTGCAGACGACCAAGACCTCGGTCCATGGCGCGATCAACATGTTGGGATTGGCGAAGCGTACGGGGGCAACGATCTTTCAGGCCTCGACGAGCGAGGTTTACGGCGACCCGCTGGTCCATCCGCAGACCGAGGATTATTGGGGCAACGTCAATCCGATCGGGCTTCGGGCCTGCTACGACGAGGGCAAACGCTGCGCCGAGACCCTGTTCTTCGACTATCGGCGGCAATACGGCTTGCCGATCCGGGTGGCGCGCATCTTCAATACCTATGGGCCGCGCCTGCGCGAGGGCGACGGCCGAGTGGTGTCGAATTTCGTTTTTCAAGCCTTGCGCGGCGAGCCGATCACGATCTACGGCAAGGGTCAGCAGACCCGGTCCTTTTGTTTCGTCAGCGATACGATCGACGCCATCGTCCTGATGATGGAAGCGGATGACCGCGCGGCCGGGCCGATCAACGTGGGCAACCCCGTCGAAACCACCATTCTCGAACTCGCCGAGGCCGTGCTGCGAATGACCAAGTCCAAATCGAACCTGGTTTTCCAGGACCTGCCGTCCGATGATCCCCAGCGCCGCGCGCCGGACATCGGCAAGGCGGCGGCGCTGTTGGACTGGGCCCCCAAGGTCGCGCTCGAAGACGGCCTGGACGAAACGATCAAGTACTTCCGGGATTTACAATTAGCGGACCGGCAGTTAGCGGACCGGCAATGAGCGGACCGGCGGTGAACGCCCCGGCAATGAGCCGCGCCTGAGATGAGCACCGTTCTGAAGTCCTTGGAGCGGCGCGCCCGAAGGCTCATTCCCGCGACCTTGCGCGTGCCGCCGCGGGTCTTCGCAAACCTGGAATTTCGCTACGGGCACCTGAAGACGGTTCGCCTGGGACGGCCGGTCGAACGAAACGGCGACCCCCTGCCCTGGTACACCTACCCCGCCATCGAGTACCTGCAGCAGCTCGACTTTTCGGACGCCGACGTCTTCGAGTACGGCTCGGGGAACTCGACCCTGTTCTGGAACAGGGTCGCCAAGACCGTCACGGCGGTGGAAGACGACGAAGCGTGGCACCGCAGGATTTCCGCGCAGCTTGGCGATGGGGTCGAGTACCGGTTCGTTCCGCGCAAGGACGACTACATTCAGGCGGTCGCGGCGGGGGACCGGCGGTTCGATTGCATCATCGTCGACGGAAGCCACCGGCAGGACTGCGCGACGGTGGCGGCGGCCTTTCTGCGGCCCGGCGGACTGATGATCCTCGACAATTCGGACTGGTACCCGAACACGGCCCAGTACCTGCGCGGACGCGGGCTGATCCAAATCGACATGCACGGTTTCGGCCCGGTCAATCCCTACACCTGGACGACGTCGCTTTTTCTCGACCGGGCCTTCGCCATGAAGCCGAAGGGGGATCGGCAGCCGGGCTACTCGAAATGCGCAAAAAGGGTCGTCCACGACCGGCCGGCCTAGGGGCGCCGGCTGAGGGCGTTTCCGGTTCATCTGGAATCGCTCAAGGCTGCTGGAATCGCTCAAGGCTGCCGGAATCGCCCAAGGCCGCAAGGCGGCCCGCCGGTTATCCGGCGCGCCCGCGCAGGCGCGGACCGAAGGTCCGCAGCCGTGAGCGATAAAAACTAGAGTCGTTCCGACCAAGCCGGAACGACTCTAAGGGGGGAACTATGGGAAAGCGCATCGACGTATCGGAAATTCCGCCTGTTATCGGGACGCTTTACCCGGCGCCATTTGATCTACCGTGCCGGACACGCGAACGCAAAAAACTCGGCGACGTCGCGGGGCTGACGCAGTTTGGCGTCAATCTGTTGCGGCTGCCGCCCGGGGCCTGGTCAAGCCAGCGGCACTGGCATAGCCATTCAGACGAATTTATTTACGTCTTAGCGGGCGAAGTCGTGCTTGTGACCGATGACGGCGAGGAGGTTCTGTGTAGCGGAGACGCCGCCGGTTTCAAAGCCGGCGACGCAAACGGCCATTGCCTGCGGAACCAATCAGACAGCGACGTATTGGTCCTCGAAATAGGCACGCGTGTTAGCGATGAAACGGCGCCCTATTCGGATATCGACATGGTGGCGCACGCAAGTGGAAAGCCCGCAAGGTATACGCGTCGAGACGGCACGCCGTACCCCGAAACCGGGCGTCGCGGTCCGGAGGCCGATTGAGACGCCCACTGCTGGCTTACACCCGGAAGTGACGGAAGCGCCGCCAGAGCACGCCGCCTAAGCGCGGCGAAAGATCACGTTGACGGTCTGAACGTCCCGCTTGGCGTCGAAGTCATGGTTGTGGGCCGGAAAACCGTAGTTCGCCATGGTCTCGAACATGGCCTTGTTGCGCTTGGACCGTGGGTCCCCTTCGATCTCGATCAAGATCGACCGGACCTCGCGCCGCCGGAAGGTTTGCGCGGCCCCTTCCAAAATACGGGGCTCGATGCCGTCCACGTCGATCTTGATGTGGTTGGGAATGTCCAGACCAAAAATCTCGATCAATCGGTCGATGGAAAACCCCATGGTCGATTGGCGCACCTTCGTTTCGAGTTCACGCCCGATGAAAGTGGGCGTCTCGCCAAAGGAGTGGCTGACGGACCCCGCGGCCGCGTTTTCCATGTTGAGCATGTCGAGCGCAACGCCTTCGGCCAGGGCAATGGGATAGGCGGTCACCATATCGGCGAGGCCGTTCTCGTTGATGTTTTGGATCAGGTTCGCATACGTGCTGCCGGTGGGCTCGAAGGCGACGACCTTGAGGCCCCCCCGCCGCCCGGCGTAGAGCGAATAGCTGCCCACATTCGCGCCGATATCCCAAAAAACGGCGCCGTCCTCGAAGCCGTCGATCCATTCCAGGGTGTCCACCTCGCGCGTCAGGAACGTCCGGGGATAATGAACCGAGTCGTACGTGGGGCAGACGAAGATCAGGGGCCCGTGCTTGGTCTCCACGGTATGCCGCTGGTGGAGGTATTCGGAGAGCCGCGCCAAGGTGAAGCTCTTGCGCCAATAGGGCATGACGCTGGTCAGGCCCGAGACCAGCGCCCGCAACGAACGCGCCACCTTTTTGCTCATACGGCGGAGGTTATAGCGGCTCGGACGCCCCGGGGCTACGTCCCCTGAGCCTGCTTCCGCACGTAGTAATCCCGTTGCAGCCGGCGCACGCGCTTGCGGATGCTCCGGACGAAGCGGGGACCGGTGAGCGGGCCGATCATGGAATAGATCCTGCGGTCCATGGCGGCATCCTCGGCCACGCCGGGCGGATGCGCCAGGGGAAGGGCCATGGGAAAGGCCGGCAGGTTGGCGAGAATGTGCCGTGGATTCTTGTGCTGGGTTCCTTCGGCGCCCCAGCCCGTGTTCGAGACCAGGTTTCGGCCGGGCATGATCGTGAATTGGCGGCGCGTGTAGGCGGCGAACATCGCGGCCCAGTCCCAGGGCTCGATTTCCTTGGTCCAGGCCTGCTCGAAACCGTTCATGAAGAACCGCGTTTCGAGGGCGGAGCGTGAATAGGAGCGGATACGGCCGTCGGCCTTGAAGGCGGGGTATTCCGCCATCGAGAAATCAATGCTCTGCCAGGCCCGGCGCCAGCCCGCCCAGCCCCAGGGATTGAACATCCGGCTGAAACGGTAGCTATGGGGTTCGGTGCGCGGCTCGCAGGGATACTTTCCGCCGAGCACCGCGAACACCCGGTCGTCGTCGCGAAAGCGCGTCAGCGCCTCCTCGCAATACCGAAAGAACGTCGGATGCGGCAGGCAATCGTCTTCCAATACGATTGCCGTCTCGCACTCGTCGAACACACGGTCAAGACCGCTGACGATGCGCCCGCCGCAACCCAGATTGGTGTCCGAGAATTCGGTCACGACCTCGCAATCCCAGTCGACATCTCCGGCGATCGCCCGGACCTCTTCGCATTTCGGCCCGTCACCGGGAACGGACGGCCGCGGCCCGTCAGCCAGCAGGTAGAGTTTCCGTGGCTTTGCTTCGCGCACCCGCGCGAACACCTGCCGCGCCCGGTCGGGCCGGTTGAAGACCACCATGGCAACGGGCGTGTTTAGCTGTGGGTCCACGGGTGCGGTCCTACCCCACCGATGCGCATAGGATTTAGGCCGGACCTAGATGTCCTCGAGACCGTCCCTGATCTTCTTTTGGATGACGGGTATGAGGTCTTCTTCGGGTTCGAAAATCAGGGCCCGCTCCCACTGGAAGCGGGCTTCCAGCCGCCGTCCCACGCGCCAATAGGCGTCGCCCAAGTGCTCGTTGATCACCGGGTCGTCGGGCCGCAGTTGCACCGCCCGCTCGAGCTGCCCGACGGCCTCGTCGAACTCTCCGATCTGATACAGCACCCACCCCAGGCTATCGACGATGTAACCATCGCGCGGGCGGAGATCGACGGCTTTTTCGATCATGTCGCGCGCTTCATCGAAGTTGGTCCCACGCTCGATCCAGGAGTAGCCCAGATAGTTGAGGACGAGGGGCTGATCCGGGCTGAATTCGAGGGCCCGAAGGAAGTCCGATTCGGCGCGGGCCCATTTTTTCGACCGCTCGAGCGCGATTCCGCGCGAATAGAGAAGTGTCCAGTTCTCCTCGGTCAGCTCGTCGAGGCGCTCGATCGCCCGGTTGTACTCGACAACGGCCTCCTCCCAGCGCTTGTCGAAGCGCAGCATGTCGGCGAGGCCGACAAGTGCATCGATCCGCTTCGGCCGCTCGTCCGACATTCGGCGCAGAATGTCCATCGCCGCCTCGGCCTGGTCGAGCCGGTTGAGATTGTTGGCGATGCGGATGCGTGCGGCCCAGCCGAGTTCACTGCCGGAATCCACCCGGCGATAGGCGGTGTTCGCGTTCTCCCATTGGCGCGCAACGTCAAAAATGTTGCCCAGCAGCATGAGCGCGGCGTCGAAATCGGGGCGCAAGGCGATGGCAAGCTGGACGTAGATGACGGCGATATCCTGCGTATTATTCTGCAGGAGCGCGCGCGCGGCGCCGTAGAACCCCTCCGCGAGCCCTTGGGCCGCATCCGCGACAAACGGCTCGGGCATGCCGGGCTGAACCAGCCGTGACCACGCATCGTCGACCAGGGCGCTCCGTCCGCCACCCGAGATGTACTGGTTGAATGTGGCCTCCGCCTCGACGCGCCGGCCATCGCGGATGAGGAAATTCGCGAAGGCCTCGATGCCGCGCAACGACCGGATTTCGCGAGTCTCGACGGCGGAGCGGTAAGCCGCCTCGGCCTCGGCGGCGGCGCCCGCCGCGTCGTAGATCAGGGCCGCATGATGGGCTTGAAAGGCGCGGAAGCCGTTATTGCTCCCCAAGGGCTCCAGGGCCGCAATGGTGTCTTCCAAACTCCCCCGGCCGAGCATGATCCAGGCGGCCGCCACCGGTTTCAAGAGCGAATTGAAACCGCGAGGTTCGATCTCCTCGAGGCTGCGCTCGGCTGCCGCGAAATTCCCCGTCTTGACCGCAATGACGAGTTCGACCAGGGGCGCAAGCCCGCCGTCCCGGCCACTGTGCTCTATGCCGCCGGCGAGTTCGGCCGCGCGTTCGATCTTGCCGGCGCGCAGGAATAGCCGGTAGGCGCGATACCTGACGCTCTCGCTTTGATCCTCTTCGGCAAGGGCGCCTTCGAAAAAATCGGCGGCGCCGGTCAAATCCCCAAGGTATTGGGCGTATCGCCCGGACAAATACTTGCCGAAAGCCGACTCGACCTGCTCCTCGGGAACGGTGCGCTCGTCATCGAGAATATTCTGTGCCGCGGCGGGGCCGCCGAAGGTGGCAAGGGCGAGCGCGCCCGCGCCAAGGAGCACCATCCGCGATGAGGAGCGGCCAAAGGCCCGGCCCGCAAGGGCTTGTCCCTTATAGCCTTGTCCCCCATAGCTTTGACCAGTGGTCTTCCGGGCTGTCAGATGTTGTGGCATGGTAAAATGCGGCCCCTGGGTGACGGCGAAGGCATGCCCCAGATATTTCCGCTCGGGGGCGGGATTTCAATGGGCGGCGCCAATAAAACAGGGCCCGTCCGGTGCGCGCAATTCATTTCTCCGCTACCCGCCGGCCCCTTTCCGCTACCCACCGGCCCGGCGCGGGCGTCCGGCGCCCTTACATATTCGGATAGTTTGGTCCGCCGCCGCCTTCGGGAACGACCCAATTAATGTTCTGGGTCGGGTCCTTGATGTCACAGGTTTTGCAGTGCACGCAGTTTTGCGCGTTGATTTGGAGTCTCGGGTTGCCGCCATCTTCATCGGAGACGATCTCGTACACCCCCGCCGGGCAGTAACGCTGCTCGGGCGCGTCATAGAGCGCAAGGTTCGTGGCGATGGGAACGCCGTCGTCCTTGAGGGTCAGATGCCCGGGCTGATCTTCCTCGTGGTTCGTGTTGGATATGAACACCGACGAGAGCCGGTCGAAGGACACCTCGCCGTCGGGCTTCGGATAGTCGATTTTCTTGCTCTCGGCGGCCTTCTTGAGCGAGGTGTGATCGGCGTGGTTCTTGAAGGTCCAGGGCGCGCGGCCTTGGAGCAACTTGAGGTCCACGCCGCCATAAAGCGTTCCGAACAAAAGGCCGCGCCGAAACGCCGGTCGGAAGTTGCGCGCCCGGCGTAATTCCTTGTACAGCCAGGATTTTCGGAACGCCTCGGGATAGGCGGCCAACACGGCGGGGCGGCTGTCCCCGCCACGCAGCGCCTCGAAGGCGGCCTCGGCGGCGAGCATCCCGGTCTTGATGGCGGCGTGGCTTCCCTTGATCTTCGGCACGTTCATGAAGCCCGCGCAGTCCCCGATCAGGGCGCCCCCGGGAAAAACCAATTCCGGCAGGGATTGCAGGCCGCCTTCGATAAGCGCGCGTGCGCCATAGGCGATGCGCTTGCCCCCTTCGAACAGGGGGCGGATGGCCGGGTGGGTCTTGAAGCGCTGGAACTCCTCAAAGGCGTTCATGTGGGGGTTCTGGTAATCCAGCGCGAGGACGAAACCCACCGAAACCTGGTTGTCCTCCAGGTGATAGAGGAAGGCGCCGCCATAGGTTTTCGAATCGAGCGGCCAACCCGCCGTGTGCATGACCAGGCCGGGCTGATGCTTTTCCGGTGCAACCTGCCAGAGCTCCTTCAACCCGATGCCGTAGGTCTGCGGATCGCACTTGGCCGCCAGGCCGAACCGTTCCATCAAGGTCTTGGTCAGGGACCCGCGGCAGCCCTCGCCGAAGAAGGTGTATTTCGCGTGCAGCTCGACGCCGGGCTCAAAGGAGCCCTTTCGGCTGCCATCCTTGGCGATACCCATATCGCCGGTGGCGACGCCCTTGACCGCGCCCTTTTCGTCGTAAAGCACTTCGGCCGCCGCAAAGCCCGGAAAGATCTCGACGCCCAGCTCCTCCGCCTGACTCGCCAGCCAGCGGCAGACATTGCCCAAGCTGACGATGTAGTTCCCGTGGTTCTGCATCTCGCGCGGCAGCAAAAAGGCGGGGAAGCTGGTTTTGCCGCCCTTGCGCAGGAAGAGGAATCTTTCCCGGGACACCTTGGTTTTGAGGGGGGCGCCCTTGGCCTCCCAATCCGGAATCAGTTCGGTCATGGCGCGCGGCTCCATCACCGCGCCCGAGAGAATGTGGGCGCCGACCTCGGACCCTTTCTCGACGATGGAGACCGAGAGCTCGGCGCCCGCGTCCCGCGCCAACTGCTTGAGCCGGATGGCGGCGGCAAGACCGGCCGGCCCCGCACCCACGATCACCACGTCGTAGTCCATCGATTCGCGTTCGGCGGCGGATGTTTCGCTCATCGCTGGCTCTTTCGTCCCATGGGCCCCGGGGCCTCCTCGGGTTATGCCTTTGCGCATCGTCCCGGTCAATCGCATAGGGGCGCCGGCGCGCCGGTTCGGTTTGTGCCCATGGCCCCATGTTCGGGCCCCATGTTAGGGCCCCGTGTTAGGGTGGGGGCATGGCCAACCCCGCCGACCGTATCGCCGCCCTGCGCTGGCTGGTTGACTCGGGCGCCGATGAGGCGGTCCTGGCGCAACCTCGCGACCGCTTCGCCGAAAACAAGGCGCCGCCCCGCGCGCGGCCGGCCCCAGCCCCTGGGGATGCACCGCCCGCCAAAGCGCCACGCGGAGCAAGCGTACCACGCGGAGCAAGCGTACCTCTGGCGCTCGAGGCCCCCGACGCGGCCAGCGAAAGCGCCCGCGACCTTGCGGCGGGCTGCGAGACCCTGGACCAACTCCGCGACGTGATGGCGCGGTTCGATGGCTGCGCCCTACGGCATACGGCGACGAACCTGGTGTTCGGCGACGGCAATCCGGAGAGCCGGGTGATGTTCGTCGGCGAGGCGCCGGGCGCCGACGAAGACCGCCAAGGGCTGCCGTTCGTGGGTGTCAGCGGTCAGCTCCTCGACCGCATGATCGCCGCCATCGGGCTCAGCCGGAAGAGCGCCTACATCACCAACATCCTGCCCTGGCGTCCGCCGGGGAACCGCAAACCGGACGCGGCCGAAGTGACGATTTGCCTGCCCTTTATCCGCAGGCATATCGAGCTCGTCGCGCCCGAGCTCTTGGTCCTGGTGGGCGGGACCGCGGCCAGCACCCTGCTCGAGCGCCGCGAGGGGATCACCCGGCTGCGTGGGCGCTGGCTTTTTTACGCGCTTGACTCGGGTGAAATCCCGGCCCTGCCCATCTATCACCCCGCCTATCTCCTGCGGCAGCCCGCGTTGAAACGCCAAGCGTGGCAGGACATGCTTGCGCTCAAACACCGGCTGGCCGGTATGACGTAGCTGCCGCTGTCAAGGAAATATTAACCATACGCGGCAAGTCTTAACATTGCCGTGCAGCACAATTGCCGTCTTAATACACCCGCCTTGCATGACGGCGCGGCCAAACCGCTGGTGCGTCAGGAGAGGGTTATGCATCGAGGACTTTTGTGGGCGGCAGCCGCCGTCGCGATTATCGCCGTGGGACACGCTGGAGGCGCGTCCGCGTCGGAGGCGCCTGGACTTCCGGCCTTCAAGCCGCTCCCGCCGGCGGACTTTGCCGCCCGGCGCGAGGTGCCGCCGGGCTTGCACGTGCTGTCGCCGGTCGACATCGAACGCTACCGGAGGGTCTTCGCGCTCCAGGACGCCGGGCGATGGCAAGAGGCCGACCACGAGATCCGCCGCATCAACGATCAAATCCTGATGGGGCACGTGCAGTTTCAACGCTACATGCACCCCACGAAATACCGCTCCCGGTTCACCGAGTTGTCGGCCTGGATGAAGCAGTACCGCGATCATCCGGGGTCCGAACAGGTGTACAAGCTGTCGCTGAAACGCAAGCCGAAGAACTACCGCACCCCGCCCGGGCCAAGCGTTTCCAAGATCGCCGAAGAAGAGGACGACGAGGGCGAGATCGTCGAGACCTACCTCCCCCGGGAACAGGTCTACCGCTCGCCGGTCAAACGCTCGCGCGCGGCGCGGCAAAAAATTCGGAGTGAGCAACGCCACATCCGGGCCCATTTGCGGCGCGGCCAATTGACGGGCGCGGTAAAGCATCTGACCGGCACGACCATGGTCAACCTGTTCGACCCGGTCGAGTTCGACGGGATACGCGCGCGTATCGCGGCCTCCTATTTCTTGCAGGGACGCGATGAGGACGCCTTGCGGCTGGCCTCCGCCGCCGCCGACCGGTCGCGCAAGGTCGTTACCCTCGCCGATTGGACCGCGGGCCTCGCGGCCTGGCGTCTGGGCCGCTACGAAGAGGCGCGCCGGCATTTTGAGTTTCTTGCCGCGTCCTCGACCGCTTCGGACTGGAATATCGCCGGCGGCGCCTATTGGGCGGCCCGCGCCAATCTGGTCGGCGGCCGGCCCGAGGCGGTGAACCCGTGGCTGGCGCTGGGCGCGCGGTATCGCCACACGTTCTACGGCCTTATCTCCGCGCGCCTGTTGGGCAAACGGGCCGAATTTCAGTGGGACCGGCCGCCGCTCGATCCCGGCACCATGGCGCGGCTGCTCGCCAATCCCGCCGTGCAGCGCGCCGTCGCGCTCACGGAAGTGGGGCAGCACCACTTGGCCGAGCGGGAAATCAGGCGCCTTCAGCCGGGCCTTAACCGGACTTCGGCGGAGGCGCTTCTTGCCCTGACAATCCGGCTTGGCCTTCCCGCGGCAGAGATGAAACTCGCCCGGACGACTCTCGATCCGTCGAGCCCCTACTACGCCGCCGCCGCCTACCCTGTCCCCCGGTGGACGCCGGCCAAGGGGTACACCGTGGACCGGGCGCTGGTTTTCGCTTTCATCCGCCAGGAATCGCATTTCAACACGCGCGCCAAGAGCCGCGCGGGAGCCCGCGGCCTGATGCAGCTCATGCCGGCCACCGCCAGCTTCGTCGCCCGCGACCGCCGTTTGCGGACGAGCGGCCGCAATCGGCTGTACGATCCCAACCTGAACATGGAGCTCGGGCAACGCTATATTCAAATCCTCTTCGATGACGATCTCGTCGCGGGTAATCTGTTCTTGGCCGCCGCGGCGTATAATGGCGGCCCCGGGAACCTGCAAAAGTGGCTGCGCAAGATGAAGCACCAGGGCGATCCGTTGCTCTTCATCGAAAGTATCCCGTCAAGGGAGACACGCCTTTATGTGTCGCGCGTCATGGCCAACCTGTGGATCTACCGCCAGCAGTTGGGCCAGCAGGCTCCCTCTCTCGACGCCGTGGCCGCCGGCGACTGGCCGTTCTACCTGCCGCTTGACGGACAGCGCGGCGGCGTCGCCCGCCTGCGCGGCGCCGGCGCGGCCGCGGTGGAAAATGTCCGCTATGCCAGGGATTGACGAGTCAAAGCGCTTCATTCCGGTCAACATCGCCGTTCTGACGGTCTCGGACAGCCGCACCCTGGCCAACGACAAATCGGGGCAAATCCTGGCCGACCGCGTGACCGGCGCCGGGCATAACCTGGTGGCGCGCGGCATCGTCACCGACGACGAAAGCGCCATTGCCGCCAAACTCAGGGAGTGGATCGCCGATCCGGGCGTCGACGTGGTGATCTCCACCGGCGGCACCGGGGTCACCGGACGCGACGTGACGCCGGAGGCCTTCGCCTCGGTCTACGAGAAGGAGATCGCGGGCTTCGGCGAACTCTTCCGCATGATCAGCTTCGACAAGATCGGCACCTCGACGATTCAGTCGCGCGCCACGGCGGGCGTGGCCGGCGGCACCTACCTGTTCGCATTGCCGGGATCGCCCGGCGCCTGCAAGGACGGCTGGGACGAGATCCTCAAATGGCAGCTCGACTACCGCTTCCAGCCTTGCAATTTCGTCGAACTGATGGACCGCCTCGAGGAACGCGGGCGCCGCGCTAGAGCGGATCAAGTTTGATCTGAACCGCTACGCGGTACCGGCCAAACTTGTGAATCCGCTCTACCGTCAATAAATTTGAGCAAATTCTCCGGGATGACGGATCGCCAATGAACATTCCAATGTTGCGATTCTGATTTCCCGAATTCGCCGTAAGCGGGGTAGCGGACCATGCGTCCGTTACTTGGGGCGGCGTTTGCGCCACGCGGCAAAGTCTTCCCCCGTATCGATGTCATGCAAGGTCTCCAGGAACGCCACGGAACGGTGCGGCGGCACGTTGGCAAGCGTATCCTCCAGCGCATGCCGGGTTGACCATCTGACGCCCCTGAAAAGCGTGCGGCGGAGGTCTTCATGCATGGACCGGCGCTTGCAGCCGATCAACCAATAGCCGCCGTCCGCCGCCGGGCCGAAAACGAAATCCGCCGCCGATAATGCCGCGAACGCGTCGGCGATATGTTCGCGCCGCAGGTCCGGAATGTCCGACCCGATGATCACGACGGGGCCCGGCGGGAGGTCCCGGACCGGCGCCGCCATGCGCCGCCCGAGATCGCCCTGGCCCTGGCCGAAACCCGAGTACCGGCCGCCCCAAAAGCGCGTCCCCCAAAAACGTGGACCAGAGGCAAACCCATCGGGCGTGACCGCGAGCCAGCAACGCCACCGCGGATCGCCGGCGCGGCGCAGCAGCGCGGCGGTGGCAAAGCGGTAGAACCGCCAGGCGGCGTAGGCGCCGATATCCTTCGCCAGGCGGCGCTTCACCGCGCCGATCCGGGGCGCCCTAACGAAAATGACGAGGTGGTTTTGGCGTGCGCCCAAGGAGTTACCAAGGAACTATTTGTAGATACGCACGATCCAGCGCGGCGGAACGCCGAGGACGTAAAGCGCCAAACACACTTGGTTGAGCGCGGTGCGGCGTAGGTAGCCCTTGCGGTAACGCGCCGCCGAGGTGATCGCCGCCGATTCCAGGAAGGTGATGCGCCGCTTGCCGATGCGGCGGATTATATCGACGTCCTCCATGAGGGGTATCGCCCGGTACCCGCCAAGCCGTTCGTAAAGGTCCCGGCTGATCAACAGGCCCTGGTCGCCGAAGGGCAAGCCGAGCCAGCGCGCGCGCCGGTGCACGCCCCATTCGACGCGGCGCGCGCCGCTCGAACGGTCGTCGAGGGCGAAGCGGAATACGGCGGCGCCGTTCCTGTTGGCCGGGTCGCTCATGTAACGCGCGGCCTCGGCACGCCAGCCCTGGCCCAGGCGGGTGTCGGCGTGCAGAAAGAGAAACCAGTCGCCCACGGCCGACGCGGCGCCCGCGGCAAGTTGCGGTCCCCGGCCCCGTTCGACGCCGAGGACCTTTGCGCCGTGATCTTTCGCGATGGCGCTACTCCCGTCCGCTGATCCCCCGTCGGCCACGATGACCTCGGCCACAATGACGTTGGAGAGCCGCGGCCCCTCTTCCCCTTCCGCGCCCCGACCCACGAGGCTCGCTAGGGTTTGCCCAAGGTCGCCCGCCCCGTTCAGCACCGGAATGATGATGCTGAGTGTTGGAACCGGGCGGATAAGGCCGCCGGGCCCAACATCTTGTCCAGGCGAAGCGTTTTGCCCAGGCGCGGCTTCTTCTAATGTCT
>JADFIH010000225.1 GCA_022566715.1 Pseudomonadota bacterium
CGGGGTGGGGGGTTTGGCGGTCACGGGGGCTGGTTCGGTGAGATGCCCTTCGAGATGGACCGCATCTTCAGCGCCCTCGAGACCTGCGATCTCTTCGTCTCGATCGGCACCTCGGGCAGCGTCTACCCGGCCGCCGGCTTCGTCCAGGAGGTGCGCATGGGCGGCCGGGCCCATACCGTGGAGCTCAACCTGGAGCCCTCCGAGGGCCACAGCCTGTTCGCCGCGCGCCACTACGGGCCGGCCGGCCGGATCGTGCCCGAGTTCGTGGCGCGGGTCCTGGAGGACGGCTGGTGACGGCGCGCGCGAAAACCGCGGACCTGACCGCCGGGCTCGACGCGGTGCTGCGCGCCGCGCGCGCCTGCCGGGTCTGCGCCGCCGACCTGCCCTTGGGCCCGCGCCCGATCGTGCGCGCGCGCGCCGGGGCGCGCCTGCTGATCGTCGGCCAGGCGCCCGGCACCCGGGTGCACGAAACCGGCATCCCCTGGAACGATCCTTCGGGCGAGCGCCTGCGCGACTGGCTGGCCGTGGACCGCGCGACCTTCTACGACCAAAGCCGCATCGCCATCGTGCCCATGGGCCTGTGCTATCCGGGCCGCGACGGGCGCGGCGGCGACCGGCCGCCCAGGCCCGAGTGCGCGCCGCTCTGGCACCCGCCGCTGATCGCAGCCCTGCCGGCGGTCGAGCTGACCCTGCTGGTCGGCCGCTACGCCCAAGCCCACTACCTAAGCAAAGGGCGGCGCAGGACGTTGACCGAAACCGTGCGCGCCTGGGCCGACTGCGCGCCCGGGTTCCTGCCCCTGCCGCACCCGAGCTGGCGCAACACCGCCTGGCTGAAGCGCAATCCCTGGTTCGCGGCCGAGCTCCTGCCCGAGCTGCGCGCGCGGGTCCGGGTCTTGTTGTAGGATGGGCTGTAGGATGGCGGCCCGAGGGGCGGGGCGAAACGGAATTCGGGAGGGCGAAAACGGCGGACCGAAGATGCTGAGTGACTTTTACCGGCCCGGCTACTCTACACCATCGTCCTTTGTCGGTTCCACAGACTCATGCGACTCCGTTTTGTAGATAAGATCGAAGATATTGGAGGCGGCACTCAGCCATTTCTCCCGCCCCTCCATGCTCCAGACTTCGTTCGGACGCGGCAGCGTCTCTAATAGTCCCTCGATGAATGGATGATAGGTCTTGGAGCGCTGAGGCGCATCGCTCTCCGCCCTGCGGGCGGCGAATGTTTGCTCGGGCCTACGTTGTTCCCCCATCGGCGTCGAAGGCGAAGGGCCAGAACTAATGACCGGCTCAACAAGCCGATCTTCGCCGTGCGCGAAAAACCCTGCCTGTTTCGCCGAGCGATCGAACGCGTGCCGAGCCTTGTCCTTCTGTTTCGGCGTGATACCAAACTGTACCAAGGATTGCTCAAGTCCATGCGGACGGGGTGGCAGTTGTCGACCTCGGAATTCGTCGTAAATGCGACGATAAAGATCAACAGTGAGAAACGCTTCCGCCTTCGTGGCCCGCACGCGCGTTTCATCATTATCGACGATTGAAAATCCGAGGTCGGTGAGTTGATACTTACCGTCTTTGTTTTCAATCAATCCAAACTGGCGCGCTGTGCTGATCCGAAGCACAAAATTTCCGCTGCCGGCGGCCAACTTCATCGCGCCAGCCAATTGGTCGCGCGTCAAGGGTACGCCGCCCGCATCGAGCATGGCGCGGGAAACCGAAATGCCGGTTTCGAGGTCCTGATAAGGGAACCCGATAGTCGAAGCCTTCCGCGCCGCCTTTGCAGATTTAGTCTTGCGGGTCCGTTTTGCCTTCCGGGCCTTTTTCGCGGGCTGCGCGGGCACCTCTGCGTCTTCGGACGGGATCTCAAGCGCGACAACCTTTTCATCAATGTTCGTGGAACCGTCCATTTCGTCCTCCATCTGGCCGGATAAAGGCGCGAGGCCGAAGCCCCGCGCCGCTAGGGTTGATGTAATACCAAGTCCCACTGAATGAGACTCACGTAGGGGATTCCTGAATCGGCATTTTTGTGATTCAACATGGCAAACGGATGGAGGTTTGCCATGGGTTCTCCGGTTTCTCTTCGAGACGATTTCGACGCGGCGGCGTTACGGTTGCTTGCGCGACGGACGCGGGACGCCGATCAGGGTCGTCGATTACTGGCGCTGGCCGCGATCTACGATGGCGGCTCACGGGGCGACGCGGCGCGGATTGGCAGTGTCGGTCTGCAGACGGTCCGCGACTGGGTGCTGCGGTTCAACGCGGCGGGGCCGGACTGTCTTGTCGACGGCAAGGCGCCGGGTCAGACGCCGAAGCTCAACGAGGCCCAGCGCGAGGCGCTTGTCCGGATTGTCGAGAGCGGGCCGATCCCGGCGGTTCACGGGGTCGTTCGCTGGCGGCTGATCGATCTCGCGCAGTGGGTCTGGGACGAGTTCGGCATCTCGATCGCCAAACAGACCCTGAGCCGCGAGCTGCGCGCGATGGGCTTCCGCAAGCTCTCCGCCCGGCCGCGCCATCATGCGCAGGACGAGCACGCCATCGAGGCGTTTAAAAAAAGTTCCCCGCCCTCGTGGCGGACATCGCGCGGCGCAAGGCCGCGGGCGCAAGGATAGAGATCTGGTTCCAGGACGAAGCCCGTATCGGCCAGAAGAACAAGATCACGCGGCGCTGGGCCAGGCGCGGCACCCGGCCCCGCGCACCCCACGATCAGCGCACCCGCTCGGCCTATATCTTCGGCGCCATCTGCCCGAAGGAAGGCAAGGGCGCGGGCCTGGTCCTGCCGTTCTGCAACAGCGCCGCCATGACGCTCCATCTCGAGGAGATATCGGGCGCCGTCGCCCCGGACGCCCATGCCGTCGTGGTCATGGATCAGGCCGGGTGGCACACCTCGGGCAAGCTCGACGTGCCCGCCAACGTCTCCATCCTCACCCTGCCGTCGCGCGCGCCAGAGCTCAACCCGGTCGAAAACGTTTGGCAGTTCATGCGCGACAACTGGCTGTCCAACCGCGTCTTCAGCTCCTACGACGACATCGTCGACCATTGCTGCGAAGCCTGGAACAAGCTCGTCGCTCAGCCATGGAAAATCATGTCGATCGGACACCGGGAATGGGCCGATAGGTTATGATCAACGGGACTTGGTATTAGGTCACAGCCCACAATTTTTTTGCCGTCACGGTGAAAATTGTAGAGATTCCATCCGGCACCGCATCCCACTTCGCCGACTGCCAACACACGATCCAAATCGAGATGACTTTTGATAAACTCATATTTTTGTTTACGCCCTTCAGCCATGGCGACAAATTTTTCGTGTGTTTGCGATAACAAATCCTTGCCCGAATCGTATAGGTGCCGGTAGAAATCGCTTCGATAAAACCAGTCGAGCGTAGAGGGCGCCATACGCGGGCGACAT
>JADFIH010000226.1 GCA_022566715.1 Pseudomonadota bacterium
AGGGGGCGATCGTCAACGTCACCTCCATCGCCGGGCACGCCATCCATCCCTTTGCCGGGTCGGCCTATTCCATCTCCAGGGCGGCGTTGTCGGCCCTCACCCGGGAACTGGCCAACGAGTTCGCGGCGCTCGACGTGCGGGTCAACGCCGTCGCCCCGGGGGAGATCGAAACCGACATGGTCCAGCCCGAGTACGAGGTGCTGATCCCGCGCATCCCGCTCGCCCGCCTGGGCACGCCGGCGGACGTGGCGAGCACGATTTACTACCTGTGCTCGGACGGCGCGAGCTACATCACGGGCACGGAAATCTGGGTGACCGGCGGCCAGCACCTGTTTTAGCGCGCACTTGCTAGCGGCGGTCTAGGACTCCAGTTCGACGGGGCTGGGTGGTGTTTTGTCTTGGGCTTGGCGGGCTTGGCGCGGGGGGACTTGCGGCGGGCCATAGGGCGTTGTGGGTCGAAACCGTGGTGCCGGGGGGGAGACCAATCTATCCCGCGGCGCGGCCGCGGGCAATCCGGTGTCCGCGCCGACCACAACGGCGGCGGGGGTAAAAACACGCTGACAAACAAGGCCGACACCCGCTATGTTTATGGGACCGGGAGGAACACGCGGACGCCGACCGGGAAAACGGGTGTCAACACGTGTGTTGAGGTCGTCCGCAATCACGTCGGGTTCAGAAAAACGACGATCGGGTCGTGGGTGGAAAGAGGCCACGGGAGATCGACGTTTCATAACCACACCGGAGGCACCCCATGCCGACAGCCCTGTCCCGGGAGGAGTGGAAAAGCCGGACGTCGCGCCTGATCTATCACAACAAGGCGTTCATCAACGGTAAATATGTGGATGCCGCTTCGGGCGAAACCTTCGACTGCATCAGCCCGATTGACGGCCGGTCCCTGACCCGGGTGGCCAGGTGCGATTCGGAAGACGTGGACCGGGCGGTGAGGGCCGCGCGCAGGGCGTTCGATTCGGGCGTGTGGGCGGATATGGCGCCCAATCAGCGCAAGAAGGTCCTTCTCAAGTTCGCCGAGCTGATCGAAAAGCACGAGGACGAGTTTGCCTTGCTGGAGACGCTCGACATGGGGAAGCCGATCTCGTTCTCCCAAAGCATCGACGTCCCCGCGGTCGTGAAAACGGTGTCCTGGTACGGCGAAGCGATCGACAAGATGTACGACGAGATCGCGCCGACGCCCAAAGACGCCCTCGCCCTGATCACACGCGAGCCGCTGGGGGTGGTCGGCGTGGTCGTGCCGTGGAACTTCCCGCTTCTGATGGCGGCGTGGAAGTTCGGCCCGGCGCTAGCCGCGGGGAACAGCGTCATTGTCAAGCCGGCCGAGCAATCGCCGCTTTCGGCGTTGCGCGTCGCGGAGCTGGCGGTCGAGGCGGGCGTTCCCGATGGCGTCTTCAACGTGCTGCCCGGGTTCGGCGAGACGGCCGGCCAGGCGCTCGGCATGCACATGGACGTGGACATGATCGCGTTCACCGGCTCGACCGAGGTCGGCAAGCTGTTCATGCAGTACTCCGGCAAGTCGAACCTGAAGCACGTGTCGCTGGAATGCGGCGGCAAGACGCCCAATATCGTCCTGAGCGACGCGCCGGACCTGGATGCCGTGGCGAAGGAAGCCGGCATGGCCATTTTTTTCAACTCCGGCCAGGTCTGCGTCGCGGCGTCGCGCCTGCTGGTGCAAGAGGACATCCACGACGCGTTCATCGACAAGGTGAAGAGCGTCGGCCGGATCATGGCGCCGGGCGACCCGCTGGATCCCGAAACCATGATGGGCACCATGGTCGATGACACGCAGACCAAGCGGGTCATGGGCTACATCGAGACCGGGAAGTCCGAGGGCGCGGCGGTGGTTCTGGGCGGCAACCGGGTGATGGAGGAAAGCGGCGGCTATTACATCGAGCCGACGATCTTCGATGGCGTGAACAACGACATGCGAATCGCGCAAGAAGAGATCTTCGGGCCGGTCCTGTCCACGATCACGTTCAGGGATCCCGAGGAGGCCGTGAAGATTGCCAACGACACGGTCTACGGGCTCCAGGCCATTCTGTGGACGAACGATATCAACAAGGCCCACAAGATGGCGCGGGCGCTGAAAGCCGGCACCGTGAACGTCAACAACACGGACGGCGGCGACATCACGGTGCCCTTCGGCGGGTACAAGCAGTCGGGCTTTGGCCGCGACAAGTCGCTTCACGCGCTCGGAAAGTATTCGCAGCTCAAAACGACGTATATCAAGCTCTCGTAGGCGCCGCCGAATCCACGAGTCCGGGCCGGTGCGCATGAACCGGCCCCTGTATTTTCTCACCCTGGCATGGCGCCGGGCCGCCGGCTGCGGGTGCGGACATTGGGGGCGCACCGATTCGCGTGTACAGGTCCTTGTCAAGGCGAACCTTGGCCGGTAAGGTGCGCCGGCATTACAACCGGTCAAGAATCCGTCGAGCCGGCCTGATTTTCCGTGTCACCGCAGCACCGTCACGAAACGCTGTAGCGTATCCCCTCCGAACCGGTCCGTCTTGAAGTTCGGTGACGGGCCATTAAGATCAAGAGGGAGGACCGAATGGGGTGCAGAGGACGCTTTCGGATCAGACCATCCGGGCAGAATCGCCGTTCGATGGTCCCGGGCAGGCGGTCGGGCCGGCGTCGGGGGAGCCCGTCCGGGAAGGGCCGGGGCGGGTGTCGGCGAAGCCTGAAGACCGTGGCTCCGCGCCGGGCAGCACGCTCCTTGGGTTTTTGGAAATGAGCCATCGCGAACCCGCGCCCGTGGTCGGCATTATCGGCGGCAGCGGCATCCACGACCTCGACGGCCTCACCGATCCGCGGTGGGAGAAGATTTCGTCCCCCTTCGGCGAGCCCTCCGACGAACTGTTGTTCGGCGAGCTCGACGGCCAGCGGCTGGTGTTCCTGCCGCGCCACGACCGCGGCCAACGGATCCCGCCCAGCGAGCTCAATTTCCGCGCCAACATCGACGCCCTCAAGCGGGCCGGATACGGTGTCGACTAATTACTCGGCGGGCCGGATTGCTCTTGTATCCTACTCCTCGAAGTCCCTAGCCCTTAAGAGGTTGTCCGCGGCGGTCAGCAATGCGGCCTGTCGTTCATCCGCTGGTTCTATTTTCTCCAATTCCTCCAGATTGGTCCGCAGGTAAACGACGACTGACAGTTCTGCGTCACTCGCTTGAATAACAATATCGCCTTCTTCGTCGATTGTTTGAGCCTCCAATGTTGTACTAGGAAAGGACGAGATCCCGGCGAAAAGGTCGTTCACATCGTCGTAGATGACCTCCTCCGAGCCCAGAAGCGTGCGGCGCGCTAAACTGAGTTCTTCATGTCGCCTTCTTCCTGCCGCTATTGCCTCCTCACGTCTTCTCGCAACTAGTTCGTCGCGCAG
>JADFIH010000227.1 GCA_022566715.1 Pseudomonadota bacterium
CGCGCACCGGACGGGCGCCGGGGGAAACGGCGCGTTGCGCCTGGCGCGCCTGCAACGTGGCGGCCGCAAGCCCCTGGCGGCGGCCGAGTTCCTGCGCGGTCATCCCGTGCCCGCCGAAACCGAGCTTCACTGATGCCGCGCTATAAGCTCATCGTCGAATACGACGGGCGCGATTTTGTCGGCTGGCAGCGGCAGGCCAACGGTCCCTCTATTCAGGCGGCGCTCGAAGCCGCGGTCAAGGAATTCTGCGGTCAGACGGTAACCATCGAAGGCGCGGGACGCACGGACGCGGGCGTGCACGCGCGCGGCCAAGTGGCGCATTTCGAACTCTCGACCGATCATGCGCCGCACACCGTGATGAACGCGTTGAACTTTCACCTCCGGCCCGCGCCCATCGTGGTCGTTTCCGCCGACCTCGCCGCGGCCGATTTCCATGCCCGCTTTTCGGCGACGGGCCGCCATTACCTGTACCGCATCCTCAACCGCCCGGCCCCGCCGGCGGTCGACCGTGGGCGGGTCTGGCACGTGAGCACGCGTCTCAATGCCCGCGCCATGCACCGCGCCGCCCAGGGCCTTCTCGGCAAACATGACTTCACGACCTTCCGCTCCGTCCATTGTCAGTCGAAATCGCCGGTCAAGACGCTCGATGTTTTGAAAGTATCGCGCCGGGGCGAAGAGATTCTCGTCACGGCGGGCGCGCGGTCTTTTCTCCATCACCAGGTCCGGTCGATGGCCGGCACGCTGAAGCTGGTGGGGGAAGGTAAGTGGACGGAAGAAGACGTCGCGTCGGCTCTTGCCGCGTGCGACCGGACGCGCGCCGGACCCACGGCGCCGGCGGAAGGGCTCTATCTCACCGCCGTCGACTACGACGAGATTTAGACGAGACGGTCGAACACTCCGGCCACGAACAGGCCGAGGACAAGATCGACGGCGACCAGACCCCCCGCGATCGCCCTGGTCGTCTGGAGCGCCGTGCGCGCGACGAACCATTGATAAACCAAGACCATCGTCAAGGTGAGGAGATAGAATAGTGCGACGCCGCCGCTCTCCAGGCCGCCGAAGGCGGCGAACGTATTCACCGGAATGAACAATAGGACCTGCAGCACCGACGCCCAATTGCTGGCGACGATAAAGGGGACATAATTTTCGGTCAGGCTCAGGATGCGCGCGAGGCCGACCATGAGGATCGGGAAAACCGCCCACGCGGCGCCATAGTTTAACGCCTTGACGATGACGAACCATGCCGTGCTGGCGTCGGTCCCGTGGAAGTTGACCGCGACGAAATAGATGTAGACCGGCAGCACCACGACCGCCGCGCCGAAGGATCGCCAGAACCCGCGGATCGACAGGTCGAAGTAATTCATGCCGCCGGAATCGAAACGGGCGAGCCGCCAGGCCCCGAAGACCGCCCGTGTGATCTCCGTCCAGGTCGGCATCAGGACGCGAAATACCTGGTCAAGATATCGGCGTAGATCGCGGTCAGCGCCTCGATGTCCGCAAGCGCGATGCGCTCATCCACCTTGTGCATGGTCTGGCCGATCAGGCCGAATTCCGCGACCGGAGCGTGGTCCTTGATGAAGCGCGCATCGGAGGTGCCGCCGGTCGTGCTGAGCTCGGGCTCGATTCCAAGCCGCGCCTTCACGGCCTCGGCGATGAGTTCGCTCAAGGGGCCGGGCGGCGTGAGGAAGGCCTCGCCGGAAACCTGAATCTCGAGGTCGTAGTCGCCGCCCACCGCATCGAACTTCGCCCGCAGCCACTCGGTCAGGGTTTTCGAGGTGTACCGGTCGTTGAAGCGCACATTGAAGGCCGCGCGCACCTCGGCGGGGATCACGTTGGTGGCCGGGTTGCCCACGTCGATGGTGGTGATTTGAAGGTCCGAAGGCTGAAAATGCGGCGTGCCGTCGTCCAGGGAGGCATCGGTTATGGCGGTCAGCATCTTGATCAGCCGTGGGATCGGGTTGTCGGCCAGGTGCGGATATGCCGTATGACCTTGCACACCGCGAACCCGGAGATGGCCAGAGAGCGAACCGCGCCGGCCGATCTTCACCATTTGACCGAGCCGGGTCGGATTTGTCGGCTCGCCCACGAGGCAGGCGTCGATGACTTCGCCCTTCTCGCGCATCCAGCCGAGGACCTTGGCGGTGCCGTTGACGGCCGGTCCTTCCTCGTCGCCCGTAATCAAAAGACTGATCGACCCGGGCGTTTTCCCGCCGTGATCCGCGAGCACCTTTGCCGCCGCCGCAACGAAACAGGCGATCGCGGATTTCATGTCCGACGCGCCCCGGCCGTAGAGATAGCCGTCGTGGATCTCGGCGCCAAAGGGATCGACCGTCCAAGCCTCGCGGTCACCGGCCGGCACCACGTCGGTATGGCCCGCGAAGCAGAAGTTGGGCGGCGCATCGCCAATGCGGGCGTAAAGGTTCTGCACCTCCTCCGTTCCGGGTTCCGCGAAGGGCAGGCGGTGGCAAGTGAAACCCAATCCCTTTAGCGCTTTTTCCAAATGCTCCAGGGCGCCGCCGTCGCGCGGCGTCACGCTGTCGCAGCGGATCATCGCGCGGGCGAGGTTCAGCGGATCGATTTGGGTGGGTTCACTCACCGTTGTTCCTAATACGAAGGGAGCGCCTTATAGGTCGGGCAGGGTGGGCGCCCGGCTGCGTCCTAGAGCAATATCCGATATGCCAACGTGATTGCACCGGCGCGGACAGCGTACTTGGGCATATCGGATAAAATTGCTCTACATTTCAAGATTCTAGAGCAGCTTTATCCGTTCGGCGATCGCTGAAAGCGATTCCACCTGAACGGATGCTGCTCTAGTCGCGCAGCAACTCGTTGACCGATGTCTTGGACCGCGTCCGGGCGTCGACCTGCTTGACGATCACCGCGCAGTACAACGACGGCCCCGGCGACCCATCGGGAAGCGGCTTGCCGGGCAACGCGCCCGGTACGACCACGGAATAGGACGGCACGCGGCCGAAGTGAATCTCGCCCGTGGCGCGGTCGACGATCTTGGTCGAGGCGCCGATGTAGACTCCCATCGAAAGGACGGCGCCGGTCTCGACAATGACGCCCTCGGCCACTTCCGAGCGGGCGCCGATGAAGCAGCCGTCCTCGATGACCACCGGATTGGCCTGCAAGGGCTCCAGCACGCCGCCGATACCGGCGCCGCCGGAGATATGGCAGTTGGCGCCGATCTGCGCGCAGCTTCCCACCGTGGCCCAGGTGTCGATCATGGTGCCCTGGCCGACGTGGGCGCCCAGGTTCACGAAGCAGGGCATCAGGATGACGCCGCGGCCGATGAAGGCCGAATGGCGCACGATGCTTCCGGGCACGGCGCGGAACCCCGCCGCCTCGAAGGCCGCGGCGTCCC
>JADFIH010000006.1 GCA_022566715.1 Pseudomonadota bacterium
GGCGCCGGGAACCGCGGTGGCCGGCGTGTTCACGCGCTCCAAAACGGCGGCGGCGCCGGTCGATTGGTGCCGAAACATCTTGGGCAATGGGACGGCCCGGGCGCTGGTCGTCAATTCGGGCAACGCCAACGCCTTTACGGGGTATGCCGGCGCGCGCGCGGTGACCGCGGTGACCGCGTCCGCGGCGCTCGCCGCCGGCTGCCGCGCCGACGAGGTCTACGTTGGTTCGACCGGCGTTATCGGCGAACCTTTGCCTGCCGAGCGGATCACCGCGCTGATCCCCGGCCTGTACGAGGCCCTGGCGGAGGACGCCTGGGAAGCAGCGGCGAACGCCATTCGCACCACCGACACCTTCGCCAAGGGCGCGAGCCGCGGCTATTCGATCGGCGGCGAACGATTCGTCCTCACCGGCATCGCCAAGGGGTCCGGTATGATCGCGCCGGACATGGGGACCATGCTCGCCTACCTCTTCACCGACGCAAAGCTTCCGGCCGGCGCTTTGCAAACCCTGTTGGTCAAGGCCAACGAAACCTCGTTCAACGCCATCACCGTCGATGGCGACACCTCGACCAGCGACACCGTTCTGCTATTCGCCACGGGACAGGGCGCGAGGCACGATGACGTCCGGCACGCGGGCGATCCGCTGCTGCGAGATTTCCGCAAGGCCCTGGGCGACGTTATGACGGACTTGGCCCACCAGATCGTGCGCGATGGCGAAGGCGCCTCCAAATTCGTCACCGTGCGGGTGACGGGCGCCCAATCGAAGCGCGCGGCTCGGGTCATCGCCATGGCGATCAGCAACTCGCCCTTGGTCAAGACCGCGATCGCCGGTGAGGATCCGAACTGGGGGCGCATCGTCATGGCGGTGGGCAAGGCCGGCGAGAAGGCCAACCGCGACGCCCTGTCCATTCGGTTCGGCCATATTCTGGTGGCCGAAAACGGAGAGGCCGCGCCCGGCTACGTGGAGCAGGATGCGGCGCAATACATGAAACAGCCGGAGATCGAAATCAGCGTCGACGTGGGCGTGGGCAGGGGCCGCTTCACCGCCTGGACGTGCGACCTCACCGCCCGCTACATCTCGATCAACGCCGACTACCGCACGTGATCGAAGACGACGCGCTCGAGACGAAGCGGCTGCGCCTGCGGCCTTTCCAGCGTGGCGATGAAGACGAACTCACCCGCCATCTCGGCGATTGGGAGATTACGCGGCAGCTTGCCCTGGACCCGCGTCCCTTCGGCTTGGATCATGCCCAGGACTGGATCGACGAATGCCTGGCCCAACCCAACGGCCATAAATATGGGCTGCGCTTCGCCATCGAAGCGCCCGGCGAAACCGGCCTGGTGGGCGGCGCGGGCCTCTCCCCGTTGGGGGCCGGCTTCGAGCTCGGCTACTGGATCGGCCGGCCGTTTTGGCGCCGGGGCTATGCCACCGAAGCGGCTTCGGCCCTTGTCGGCCTGGGGTTCGCCGCCCTCGGCCTGAAGGGGATCATGGCCCTGGTATTCGGCGAGAACCCGGCGTCGGTGCGCGTTCTGGAAAAGATCGGCTTCGAGCCGGCGGAAGCCGTCGAGGCGTCCGAAACGGAGGGCGCCGGGCGGGCCGTGCGCGAATACCGCTTGTGCCGGCCAACCTCAAACAAAGCGCCCGCCCGCCCATGATTCTGGAAACCGAACGTTTGACCCTGCGCCCCTTGCGCGAAAGCGACGCCGAAGACATCGCCCGTCAAATCGGCGATTGGGAGGTGGCGAAAAACACCGCGCAGATTCCGTACCCGTACGAACCAAGCATGGCGCACGAGTTCATCGAACACGTCCGGCAGGAGGCGCCGGAGATTGGCGAGAACTTTGCGGTCGTTAAGCGGCGGGACGGCGCTCTCATCGGCGGTCTCGGGCTGAGAAAGACAACGGACGTTCCCGGTGGGGGCCTGGGCATCGACATCGGCTATTGGCTCGGGCGGGAGCATTGGGGCCAGGGATATGGCGGCGAGGCGGTCTCGTGCGCCGTCGCCTACGGCTTCGAAGGATGTGGCGCCGATCGGATTTGGGCGACGCTCGACAAGAGCAACGTAGCTTCGCGGCGAGTTCTCGAAAAGGCGGGCCTGCGGCTGGTTGGCGCCGCAAATCTCTATCTCCCGGCGCGCCAGGAGGCGCGCGAGGGCTGGGTCATGTCGCGCACGCGCCAGGATTGGCTGGCGGCCCATGCTGAGAACCCCGCGGCGCGTAAACCCGTCCTCCTGGTCGCCGCGGTGGCGCTGATCGACCCCGACGGCCGGGTGCTGGTGGCGCAACGGCCCGAGGGCAAGGCGCTGGCCGGCTTGTGGGAATTCCCCGGCGGCAAGATCGAGCCCGGCGAGACGCCCGAGGCGGCGCTGATCCGGGAGCTGAAAGAGGAGCTGTCGATCGACGTGACCGCGAGTTGCCTCGCGCCGTTCACCTTCGCCTCGCACGCCTATGACGACTTTCACCTGCTCATGCCGTTGTTCGTGTGCCGCGTTTGGGAGGGCATCGTGCGGCCGCGCGAAGGCCAGGCCACCAAATGGCTGCAACCTGCGGCGTTGAGCGGCATCGACATGCCGCCCGCCGATGCACCGATCATTCCGCTGCTGCGCGACTTTCTTTAGCCGTAGCGTCTCGGCTGGCAATCTTGGCGACGCCGGCGCCTCACGTGAGGCCGCGCGGGTCATCCTGCGAATAAGAATATTATCCTTGACGAGTATTGGCATCTAGGATATTAATCCTCTCGTCTGACAGATTTAGCCTGCCCAAGCCCGCGCTTCGTGATGCCGCGGGCTTCATCACGCGCGTCTGTCGTCCCCTCCCATACCGGACTCTCAAAATGCTCAAGAAGCTTCTCGCCAAATTGAAACGCCTCGGCATCCGCCCCGCCATCATCCAAGACTACCTCGGCGGCTTTCCCACCCGCCCCGGCCAGCAACCCAAAATCACGCCCAAGTTCACGAGCGCCCAGCTCGTCATCGCAACTGCGCTGACTGTCCGGTCCCGTCAGACCTACGGCTGGGCCCCACCGCCCAAACAAGGAACGGGTTCAGTCCTGGTGGTGGCTGGTAAGGGAATTATTCTCACCGGCCCCTCGGGAAAGCACGTAACCCGGCCCGGCAAGGTGCTCCCGCATCCGGTGCGAAGAATCACCCTAGCGGACGCATTCAGTTTCACCTTCGGTAACGAGGGCAACGTTCCACATATGTATGCAGACAGTATCGGCGTCGTGACGGTCGGCATCGGTCATGCCATATTTCAGCCACAAGGCGCGCATAGGTTGCCCTTCGTGCGCAAGGACACGGGCGCCCCCGCAACGCAACAGGAGATCGACAAGGACTACAACGCCGTCGTTGGGATTACGAACCATGTGGCCAGCTTCTTTGATTCGCTCACCGAGCTTGAACTATCGCAAGCCGATATCGACAGCTTGGTGCAAGCCGACTTCAACACTCACATCCAAATCGCCGATGCATTTTTTTCGCTGGACACGCTACCGCAGCCCGTGCAGATCGCGCTCTTCGACTTGGCCTTTCAGGTCGGAGGAAACCTCACGGCAAACAAGTATCCCAAATTGCATCCGGCCCTTCGACGCCGCGATTGGGCGCGAGCGGGAAAAGAGATGGATGTGAACAAACCCAATGTTGATACCCAGCGCAACCTTGCGAGGCTGAACGAGGCCTCCAAGGCCGCAACACCCTCTTCATATTTCACGACGGACCCTGCCAAAACCGAATCGCTTCTCGATCACCTGCTGAAGCCATAAGCCCGAGCACGAGAGCCGTAAATTAGGAAGTTGTTCGACATGACATGTAACCGTAGCCACGGCCTTTCGGCCTGCCTTCAGCGAATCGCCATAGCATTTCTAGTCGTCGGGTTGCTCCCGGCAGTCTTTTCCCATGCCGCCAAAGCCAACTTCGTGATTCCCATCGCTCGCGTCGAATGTATACCAGAGTTCGGTATTGTCACGGTTACCCAGAAATCGATTCGCGGAGAGCGGGTCCTGCGCATTCTTGAGGAGCAACCCGAGAAAATTGCCGAGAAGTACGGGATTTACGACATCTCCTCATACTTCATTTTTGAGGGAGAGGACGAAGACCCTCCCAACCCGCGCATCGTCGGCAGCCGCACAAAGACGATAGAGTGCCAGCTCCCCGACCATCAAGTTTCCATCACCTTGAAGCCCGACACTTCTCGGCCCTGTCCCAGCGCAGTAACAATACGCCTTACCCTCGAAATAGAGGGAGTCCGAATTATCGAGGACCTAGTGTTCGTGCGATCGTGTATCGAGAAAGACACGATCGCGTCGGTGGAATTCAATGAGGATGGTGAGTTCATATCGTTGACCGGTACGTTTGACAACGAGCGTAAAGGCGAGCTAGGCGCTCGCTTTTTCGAAGATTTTGCGGTCAACCTTACGCTTGGCGAGTTCCGACCTGACCGGCGTGGACAAGACCCCTTGAGCCCGCTCAGAACATTTGAAGACGTGGTCGAATTTTACAAGTTAAGTCAATAGTGGACAAAGGCCCGCGCGGGGGCAGAGATGGATGTGAACCAACCAATCGTCGACACACGGCGCAACCTCGCGAGACTGAACGAAGCCTCCATGGCCGCTACGCCGCGTTCCTTTTTCACGACGGCCCCTGCCAAGACCGAAGCGCTTCTCGATCACCTGCTAAAGCCTTGACCCACCACCTGATGAATTCCTGGTTTGCTAAGTTTTGGCATTTTCAAAGCCGCATCGCGACTCGGCTTGGCCCCGGAGGCGCGGCCGCCCTAATGGTGGCCGCGCTTTCTGTTGCCCCGAACGCCGCGCACTCGGAGTTTCAGGGAGATTTCTTTCGGATAACTTGTGCTCCCGAACTTGGCATATTTCGCTTCGAGGTGATGACGATCGGGGGGGACGTGGCCGAGCGCGCAGTGCAAGATTCAGCGGAAGCGATCGCTGACAGGTATGGCTTGTACTATTCCGGAATGCTTTACGATATTGCTCCATCCGCTGAAGATCCACAAAAGTTTGTTCTGTCCGAAACGCGAAGCCGCAGCGTTCGTTGTAACCTAAACGCAAACGTCATTGACGTTTCGTTTGAGCCTAAATTACTTAGATCATCCGTCACCGCCATTCTGACCGCAAGGATCGATGGCATTTTGGTCTTGAAAAAGCTTCCTTTCGACAACTCTGATCGCGACGGGCGGCACATTAATTCCTTCTCTTTCACCGTCGGCAATCCAAATCTCATTTTGGACGGCGCGGCGGTTTCGCTTGATTCGATTTCACCATATGGCCCACAGTTTTTTATCTCCAAAGGCTACCGCTTCGACGGTGATAGTTTTCTACCGCTCACGGATTTTGTGAGCGTGTATGACGAGATGCTAGAGGCCACGCCAGATGTGCCATGAATTGTAGCCACACGAATCCGACTACTCGCATTCAGCGACTCGCCGCCGCGCTTTTTCTCGTTGGATTACTCCCAGCAATCTTCTCCCACGCCGCCCAAGCCAATTTCGTGATCCCCATCGCTCGCGTCGAATGCATGCCAGAATTTGGCATTGTCACGATTTCCCAGAAGTCGATTCGCGGAGAGCGGGTGACGTGCAGTCTTAAGGAGCAACCCGAGAGAATTGCCGAAAAGTACGGGATTTACGACATCTCCTCATACTTCATCTTTGAAGGTGAAGACGAGGACCCGCCCAACCCACGCATCGTCGGAAGCCGCACGAAAACCATCGAGTGCCAACTCGCCGAGCATCACGTTTCGATTACGTTGAAGCCCGACACGTCGCGGCCCTGTCCCAGCGCCGTGACAATACGTCTTACCCTCGAAATAGAGGGGGTCCGTATTATCGAAAACCTAATATTCGAGAGATCGTGCATCCAGAAAGACACCATATCATTGGTGAATTTCAACGAGGACGGCGAGTTCATATTGTTGACCGGTACCTTTGACGATGCACGTAAGGACGAACTTGGCGTCCACTTTGTCGAAGATTTTACGTTCAACCTTACGCTCGACGAGTTCAGACCTGACAGGAGTGGACAAGATCCCTTGAGCCCGCTCAAAACTTTTGAGGACGTGTTGGAGGCTTGGAGGCTGCGCCAACCGCCGCGTTAGTGGGCTCGCGCGGGCCAAGAGATGGACGTGAACCTTCCACCAACCCCGCAACGCAATCTTGCGGCGCTGACCGAAGCTTCCAAGGCCGCCATGCCGCATTCCTAATTCACCTCGGCAATTGCGAACTCGCAATCACGGGGGGTGAGCGTTAGCCGCCGTCCATCATCTGCGCCATCACCTCGGCCACGGCTCGCGGCATGGGATCATCTTGCGCGCGCAGGCCCTGGATCACCCCGTTGCGGTCGGCCGGCGAGCGGTTCTGGCTGAGCTTCCATTTCCCTTCAAGGCGGACAATGGGAATCTCGAAAGCGACGATGCCGCGCACCATCTCGTCCACGAAATCGCCGGGGAGCGACTCGAATTGCCAGGCGGGGCTGCGCCCTGCCTCATGAACCTCGGTCAAGCGCGCGAGCGTGGCGCGCACGCGGGCTGGATCATCGATAATCTTGGGTGTCCCATAGGCATGCACCGCCAGGTAGTTCCACGTGGGCACGGCGGGCGATGCCTCGTACCACGACGGCGAGACATAGGCGTGTGGCCCCTGGAAAATGACCAACGCCTCGGCGCCCAATAGCTCGCGGTGCGGATTGGCCCGCGCCATGTGGCCGATCAACGTGCCGTTGGGTCCGCGCGTCCGGTCGAGCAGAAAGGGAATGTGGGTTGCATTGGGCGCCGCGGCTCCGGCGCCCGGCGAGACGAGGGTGCCAAAGCCGTTGGCCTCGATAAGCCCATGGCAGGCGTCGAGATCGGATTGCTTAAATGCGGGCGGGACGTACATGCGCGGGTTTTACCCCATGCCTTGGCCCGCCGCCAAGGGCCTCCGGCGCGAACTTGGCGCGGTCCAGGACCGGCGTTGACGCGGCTTCCCCGACAAGTTAACAATTGAACAACTATTCATGTGTTAGGAGTTGGTGATGAAACTCCAGCCATCCTGCGGCCCTCCGTGAATCAGTTCCCCGGTATGCCGCATGTAAGTCCGGTTCAAACGAGATGAACGCCCCGCACGAAGAGACAAATACCGCGCCGCTCAGCCCCGGCCAAACGGCGGAACTGGCGGATATGTTCCGCCTGATGGGGGATGCGAGCCGGCTGCGCATCGTGCTGGCGTGCCTGGACGGCCCCGTGGCGGTGGGCGACATCGCGGCGCGCCTCGGCCTTTCGCCGTCGCTCGTCAGCCATCACCTGCGGCTCTTACGCGCGGGCCGCATCCTGAAGGCCACGCGCGAGGGCAAGCAGGTCTTTTACGCGGCGGCGGACGCCCACATCAGCCGCGTCGTCGCGGACATGGTGGCGCATGTCGGCGAAACCCTCCGCGACGGCGAAATCCCATGAGCGGCTGCCATCATTTGGCGGCGCCGGAGGCGCCCGGTTACCGCCATGTCCTTTGGGCCGTGCTTTTTATCAACGGCGTCATGTTCGTGATCGAGGGCGGCGCGGGCCTGGCGGCGGGATCGGTCGCCCTGCAAGCCGACGCTCTCGACTTCCTCGGCGATACCGCGACCTACGCCCTCACCTTGTTCGTGCTCGGCCTGGCGCCACGCTGGCGCGCCCGGGCCGCCCTGCTCAAGGGCGCGTCGATGGGGCTGTTCGGCCTCTGGGTGATGGGCAATAGCGTCTATCACCTCGCCGTTCCCGGCGCGCCGGCGGCCGAAGTCATGGCCGGCGTTGGCGCCCTGGCCCTGGCCGCAAACCTGGTCAGCGCCTTCCTGCTCTACCGCCACCGCCACGGCGACGCGAACATGCGGTCGGTCTGGCTGTGTACGCGCAACGATGTGTTGGGCAACCTCGCCGTCATCCTGGCCGGGGCCGGCGTGTTCGCGAGCGGCAGCAACCTGCCCGACCTTGCCGTCGGCGCCGTTATGGCGACCCTCGCATTAACCAGCGCGCGGCAAGTGCTGCGCCAGGCGCGCCGCGAATTACGGCCCGCCCCGGCGTAATTGCAGCGGAGCGCTAGCGTCGTTCCGACTTTGCCGGAACCACTCTAGATTTTTTGCCGCTCACGGCTGCGGACCCACGGTCCACGCCTGCGCGGGCGCGCCGGATAGCCGGCGGGCTGCCTCGCGGCCCTGAGCGGTTCCAGCAGACCTGACCGATTCCAGCAGCCTTGAGCGATTCCAGGTGAACCGGAAACGCCCTATCGCGGGGCGATCACCATGGTCATGAGGCGGCCTTCCATCCTGGGAAACTGCTCGACCTTGGCAAGCTCATCGACTTCGTCGCGCACGCGTTCGAGCACGCGCATGCCGAGCTCCTGGTGGACCATCTCGCGGCCGCGGAACCGAAGGGTCACCTTGACCTTGTCGCCGTCGCCAAGGAAGCGGGTGATCGACCGCATCTTGACGGCATAGTCGTGCTCGTCGATGCCGGGCCGCATCTTGATTTCCTTGACGTCGACGGTTTTTTGCTTCTTGCGCGCGATGTTCGCCTTCTTCTGGGCTTCGTATTTGTACTTCCCGAAATCCAGAAGTTTGCAAACGGGCGGATCGGCGTTGGGAGAAACCTCGACCAGATCGAGACCGGCTTCGTCCGCCATCTCCTTGGCCTTTTCGGTGTCGACGACACCGACCATTTCGCCTTTTTCGTCGATAAGCCGTACGCTCGGCAAGTCGATCATGTCGTTGATGCGGGGCCCTTTAGGGGTCGGCGCCGTTTGATAGGGACGTCTTGCTATGCGTCAGCTCCTCTATGCGGGGTCCGCGAAACATCCGCCCGGTTCCCGATGAGTACGTTGAGCCCCTTGAGCATTGTTCGCGATGACCCCTATTCCGCCAAATTCCGCCGCTCCGGCACCTAATTCTTCGTGCCTGGAACCGCCGATTCGACGACAAGTCTATCCACTGCCTCGTCCAGCGCAAGGACTTCTTGATTCTTCGCGCCCAGCCGCCGGACCGAAACCGATCGTTCTTGGGCTTCGCGGGCGCCGAGAACGAACATCACCGGCACCTTCGCGTGCGAATGTTCTCGCACTTTATAGTTAATTTTTTCATTGCGCAGGTCCAATTCGGCCCTGAGGCCCGCGTCTTCGAGGGCCGCCATGGCGGCGCGCGCGGCCTCGTCCGCCGCCTCGGTGATGGTCGCCACGACCACCTGAACAGGCGCGAGCCACAGGGGCAGCTTGCCCGAATACTGCTCGATGAGGATGCCGATGAAACGCTCCAGGGTGCCGAGAATGGCGCGGTGCAGCATGACCGGGCGGTGCTTGGCCCCGTCCTCCCCCACGTACTCGGCGCCGAGCCGCTCCGGCATCACGAAATCGACCTGCAACGTGCCGCACTGCCAAGACCGGCCGATGGCGTCGCGCAGGTGGAACTCGAGCTTGGGTCCATAGAAGGCGCCCTCGCCGGGCGCGAGCTCATAGTCGAGCCCGGCCGCGCGCACGGCGTCGGTCAGCGCTTGCTCGGCCTTGTCCCAGACCGTGTCGGTGCCCACGCGCTCGTCCGGCCGGTCGGCGAACTTCACGGTGACGTCGGGAAAACCGAGTTCGCCGTACATCTCCATGAGAAGTTCGCAAAAGCGCGTCGTCTCCGACGTGATCTGGTCCTCGGTACAGAAAATATGGGCGTCGTCCTGGGTCATGGCGCGCACGCGCAAGAGCCCGTGCAGCGCGCCGTGGGCCTCGTTGCGGTGGCACGATCCAAACTCCGCCATGCGCAGGGGCAGGTCGCGGTAGCTCTTGATGCCCTGACGGAAGATCTGGACGTGCGCCGGGCAGTTCATCGGCTTAAGGGCGAGGGTGCGGTCTTCGTCTTGCGTCGTGAACATATGCTCGCGGAATTTCTCCCAGTGACCCGACGCCTCCCAAAGCTTGCGGTCGATCAGGATCGGCGTGCGGACCTCCTGGTAGCCGCCCTTCTCCAACTTCCCCCGTACATAATCCTCGAGCGTGCGAAAAACGGTCCAGCCCTTGGGATGCCAGAACACGCTGCCCATGGCCTCTTCCTGAAAATGGAACAGGCCCATCTCGCGCCCGAGCTTGCGGTGGTCGCGCTTCTCGGCTTCCTCGATTTGGTACAGGTGGGCTTTGAGTTCCTTCTCCGTCGCCCACGCCGTGCCGTAAATGCGCCGCAGCATCTCGTTATTGGAATCGCCCCGCCAGTAGGCGCCCGCGATCGACATCAGTTTGAAGGCGTGACCGAGTTTTCCCGTCGAGGGCAGGTGCGGCCCCCGGCACAGATCGATGAAATTGCCTTGCCGGTACAGTCCGATGGGCTCGCCCTCCGGAATGTCGGCGATGATTTCGGCCTTGTAACGCTCGCCTTCGGTCTTGAAGAATTCAATGGCCTTGCCGCGGTCCCATTCCTCGCGCGTGATCGGCTCGTCCCGCTTGACGATCTCGTGCATGCGGGCTTCGATCTTTTCCAGGTCTTCGGGAACGAAGGGCTCGCCGCGGCTGAAGTCGTAGTAGAAGCCCGTCTCGATGGCCGGCCCGATGGTGACCTGGGTCTCGGGATAAAGCTCCTTCACGGCCTCGGCCATGACGTGCGCCGCGTCGTGGCGTATCAGTTCGAGCGCCTCGGGCGATTTGGCGGTGACGATGCTGACCTCGGCGTCGCGCTCGATCGTCATGGCAAGATCGCGCACCTCGCCATCGAGCAAGATCGCAAGCGCCGCCTTGGCCAAACCGGGTCCGATCTCGGCCGCAAGCTCCGCTCCCGTCACCGGGCCGTCGAAGTTTCGGACGCTGCCGTCGGGCAGGGTGATGGCGACCATTAACCTAGATTCCGTTGCACTTCCAAGCCCTTGCGGCACGGTGGGCGGCACGGTGGCGAACATAGGTGCATATGCCCGCGAGTCAAGAAAGCTTCTCTGCTATCATAAGGTGCGAACCGCCCTTCACGGCGGAGCGGGCTAGGAATGGGGGTATCAATATGAGCGATCAGGCCGCAGCCATTGATGAGCGTGCGCCGTTCAGTTTCGTCGGTGACATGGGCCCGCTGTTCGGCCTTGTCGTCGTCAACGCGCTTCTGACCATCGTTACACTGGGCATCTACCGGTTTTGGGCGCGCACGCGCGTACGCCGCTTCCTCTGGCGCAACATGCGGCTTCTAGGTGAACCGTTCGAATATTCCGGCGTCGGGTCTGAACTGTTCGTCGGTTTTTTGATCGTCGTCTTCATAGTCCTGCTGCCCCTGGGCATTGTCAACGCGTTGGCTCAGTTCTTGATCCAGGGCGATGTTGGAGCGATCCTTTTTAACATGGCCTACTACCTGGTGATCCTCTTTCTCATTGGCGTCGGGTTGTATCGCGCGCGGCGCTATCGTCTGACCCGCACGACTTGGCGCGGCATTCGCGCCAACCAGACCGGGGCGGGCAAGCAGTACGCGATTCGGTACGTCGGCTACACGATACTCCAAGGGATTACCCTGGGTTGGTTCACTCCCGCCAAGAATGTCCGGCTCTGGGATTTCAGGTTGGCGAATACCTGGTTCGGAAACGCGCGCTTCAAGTACGCGCGCGGGGGTGAAGGCCTATACCGTACCTTCGCCATTTGCTGGTTCCTGCTCATTCCGACGCTTGGAATTTCTTTTCTCTGGTACAAGGCGAGAGAGTTGCGGACGCTCACCGCCAAGACCAGCTACGAAAAAACCCAGTTTGAGTTGGATGTCACGGCGGGCCGCCTAGCCTGGCTTGTAATTCCCAACGCTTTGATCACCATCTTCACCGTGGGCCTTGGGGCTCCGTTCGCGCAGTGGCGCACGGCCCGCTTCCTGGCCATCTATCTGAGGGCGCGCGGCACGCCCGATTTCTCCGCCATTGAACAAGACCTTCGTGCGCGCCCGCAGTTCGGCGAAGGCCTGGCCGATGGTTTCAACCTCGGAGGCGTCTAGCCTGGCCCGCGAATGGACACCTCGGCAACATACTTCGATGGCCAAGCCGCCGCCGCTCATACGGTCACGGTGGAGACGACGCAGAGCGGCCTCGCTTTCGTTTTGCCAAGCGGAACGGAGATTTCCTGGCCCTACAACGACCTGAGGCTGATCGACAAGCCGGATATTTATGGCCGCTTCGTCCTGACCTCTCTCTCCCAGCGCGAGGCGCGGCTCTCCATCAGCGATGACACGTGGCTCGCGTTCCTCGATACGCGCGCACCTGACCTGCGAAGCAACGACGTTCGGGCGCGGGCCCGTGGACTCTGGGTGATCGCCACCGCAACACTGGTCGTTAGCGCCGCCGTGGCGGTCGTCTTGCTGGTCCCCGGGCTCTCGATCGTTATTGGCCGCGCGATCCCACCCTCGTGGGTCGAGCAGATTGGAGAGGACGTCGTCGCGCAATTCGCGGCGGGGGAACGCTGGTGCACCGGAACCGGCGGGACAAACGCTGTGGCCCAAATGGTGCGGCCACTTGAGGAGGCGGGGTCTCCTGACTTTCATCTCATCGTCCGCGTGCTCGACAGCGACGCCATCAACGCCTTTGCGGCGCCGGGCGGCCGCATTGTCATCTTTCGAGGTCTCATCGACGCCGCGGAGTCGGCGGATGAGGTTGCCGGCGTTCTCGCCCACGAAATAGCTCACGTGATCCACCGTCACCCGACAGAGGCCACCATTCGGGTACTTGGGTCGTGGATTTTCTTTCGCGCGGTGCTTGGTGATTCCGCCGGCTCGGCTGGAACCTTGCTGATTGCCTTCGCGCATAGCCGGGAGAACGAGGTGCAGGCCGATCGAACCGCGCTGACGTTGCTGCGGGAGACCGGGATTGGCTCACAGGGCATGGCGGCCTTTTTCGAGCGTTTAACCGACGTCGAGGTAGAGTCCGGCGCGGACCGCATTCCTTCGTTCTTGACCACCCACCCGCCGACCGGCGAGCGATTGCGCGCCATCGAAGCCGCGCGGGTTCAGCCGACGACGGTCAGGCCCGCCTTGACCGCCGCGGAGTGGAAAGACCTGAAGGCGATTTGCGACGTCTAGAGCGGTTCCGATTTGATCGGAACCACTCTAGCTTTTTGTCGCTCACGGCTGCGGGTCCGCGCCTGCGCGGGCGCGCCGGATCACCGGCGGGCCGCCTTGCGGCCTTGAGCGATTCCAGATGAACTGGAAACGCTCTAACGTGCGGGGCCCGCCGACAGCACTTGGCGGTAGACGTCCAGCGTGCGCTCGCACATCGCCCGCACCGTAAAGTTCTCGCACACGTGCTTGCGCGCGTGGCGCGCCATGGCCTCGCGCGCGCCCGAATCGAGCGCCAGGGCTTCGTTGAGGGCCGCGGTGAGCGCCACGGGATCGCCTGGCGGCACCAGCCAGCCCGTCTTGCCGGGCAGGACGGTTTCCCGCGCACCGCCGTGATCGGTCGCCACCACGGGCCGGCCCATGGCCTGCGCCTCGGCGGCGACGCGGCCGAACGCTTCGGGGTCCGTCGAGGCCGATACGACGACGTCGGCCAGCATATGGGCCGCCGGCATGTCGCGGCAATTATCGACGATATGCACGATGCCGCTGAGGCCGTGCCCCGCGATGGTGCGTTGGAGTTCATCGCGGTAGCCCTCACGCCCCAGGGAGCTGCCGACAAGAAGACATCGGATATCCGTGCGCCCGAGGCCGGCCAGGGCATCGATCAGAACGCCCTGCCCCTTCCAGCGCGTAATCCGGCCGGGCAACATGATGACCGGCATCCCGTCGGGCAGCCGCCACGCCGTGGCGAGTTGGATGATCCTTTCCGCCGAGGTCCGCGCCGGATCGAAGACATCCACATCGATGCCCCGTGGGATCGTAACGAGTTGGCCGTCCGCCACGTTGTAGCGCTCGTTGATGTGGCCGGCGATGAAGTCGGAAATGGCGATGACTTTCTCGCCCTTCGCCATCACCGAGTTATAGCGCCGTTTCAAAAAGTTCTGCGCGTTGTAGGTGCCGTGGTAGGTGGTGACGAACCGGATTCCGGTTCGCCGGCCCGCCAGCAGCGCGCTCCAAGCGGGTCCGCGGCTGCGCCCATGGATGATATCGACGCCGCGCTCCCTGATGATCCGTTCCAGGACCGCCGCGTTGCGGCGGAGCGCGAAGGGACTCTTGGAGTCGAGACCAAGCGTGATGTGTTCGGCGCCGCCGCGGTCGAGCTCCGCCACCATGTGGCCGCCACTCGAGGCGACCAGCGAGGTCCAGCCGGCCGCCGCGATGGCCACCGCAACATCGACCGCGCCGCGTTCCACACCGCCCGTCTCCAGGGCCGGCAGCACCTGTAGGACGACGGGACGCCGAGCCCCGTTCGTGGCCTCGGCGCTGGCGGCGCCCTCGTAAGGGATGCTAGGCTGCAAGGCCTGACTCATCGGCGGCCTAACTCATCTGTCAATGGGAGTCTCCAACCAAGGGCGCAACCACATGACCGTCGTGCGCGAGACGCCCGGGCAGCCGCCTGAGCGGCCGCCTGACCAGCCGCCCGGGCAGCCGAAAATCCTGAACCGGACCGGCGGCGCCACGATCGCTTTCCATACCACGCAAGGTAGGTCTCCTGGTGTGGTTTTTCTAGGTGGTTTTCGCTCCGACATGACGGGAACCAAGGCCATGGCCCTTGAGGCCGCCTGCAAGGACGCGGGACGCGCCTTTACCCGGTTCGATTATTTCGGCCACGGCGCCTCGTCGGGCGACTTCACCGACGGCACGATCGGCCGCTGGCGCGAGGACGCCATTGCCGTCCTCGATGAGCTGACCGAGGGGCCGCAGGTGCTGGTGGGCTCCAGCATGGGGGGCTGGATCATGCTGCTCGCGGCGCTGGCCCGGCCCGGCCGGGTACACGCCCTGGTCGGCATCGCGGCGGCGCCCGACTTCACCGAAGACCTGATGTGGGACGGTCTTGACGAGCGGATGAAGGCGGCGCTGCAAGAGGACGGCATCTATCACGTGCCCAGCGAGTACGGCGAGGAGGCTTATCCCATCACCTGGCGGCTCATCGAAGAGGGGCGTGACCACCTGCTCTTGCGCGCGCCGATCGCCCTGCGCTGCCCGGTCCGGCTGATCCACGGCCTCGAGGACCCGGACGTGCCCTGGGATCAATCGCTGCGCCTGGCCCGCGCGCTCGAGGGCCCAGACGTCACCGTCACCCTGGTCAAGGACGCCGTCCACCGCCTTGCCGAGCCGCGCGACATCGCCCGGCTCATCGCAACGGTCGAGGAGGTTTGCGGGCTTTTCTAATGCGCTAGGGTTGAAGGAACCGAATAAAACCAAATCTAGCCGACCGTCCAAAGAACGATCAGAAGACCTGTTTACCCTCACAGAGATTGATTAGCTCGGCGAACGCCAATGCCTGCGGCCGACGGCCCCTAGCCATTCGCACGACCTTAAGGATGCCATTTTCCCGCAGAACACGCAGCAGATTGGTGAGTCCTTGCCGGCTAAGGGAGTGGTCGCCAGAAAGTTTGAGGTCGGTGCTTTGAAACAACGGGCGTTCGAAAATCTGGTCGAGGAGGGGAACCGCATGCTGCGAATGGGTAAGGTCAATAATTCGGGTCTTCATCGCTTCGTATAGTTCTATAATGGAATGTGCTTTATCCGCATTTTCCTTTGCCTGTTTGGTGATCGCTAACAAGAAGAACGCGATCCAGCGGTTCCACCCATCCGTGCCGGCGCCAAGTGCGCGCAATCGCTCCACGTACTCATCGCGATGATCTTCAAGATAAGCTGAAAGGTAGAAGGTCGGTCGCGATAGCAACCCCTTCTCCCACAGAAACAAAGGGATCAGCATGCGGCCGAGGCGGCCGTTTCCGTCGAGAAACGGGTGAATGATCTCAAATTGCGCGTGGATTATTGCGAGTTGGACAAGCGGGTCAGGTTGATCCGCGTGGTAGAATTTCTCCCATTGGCCCATCGCTTCCTCGACGAGCGTCGGCACAGGGGGAACAAAGTCTGCTTGCTCCATCGGGGTCCCGGGCGCTCCGATCCAGTTTTGGACCCTTCGGAGTTGCCCGCGCCCTTTGTCTCGTCCCCGTACGCTATCAAGGAGAACGGAGTGTAACTCCAGCAGTAGGTTCAAGTTAAATGGGCAAGATTCGATTGCCTTTTCGGCGATCCGTAGAGCCCGCCGATAGTTGATGATTTCTTGTATATCCAGGCGCTGCGACTCCTGCTCGGGCGTCTCGCCTGCTTCGAATTTTAGCACATCACCCAGCGTCGCCTGCGTACCCTCGATTTTGGACGAGAGAACCGCCTCCTGGGTGATTAGGGGCGACAACAAAACGGCGGGATTAGGAACGCCGTGGAGGATGCCGTCGTAGTGGGCGATGGACCGGTTTGCCGCGCCCATAAGGGAAATCAAGGGCTCCCAATCAAGTTCCTTTATTGGGAGACTTTGGGGAACAAATGGTTTCACGTTCTGTCAATTCCACTGGTCACGTTCTCCCTTGTGTAAGGTATCTAGCGGATAGGCTTTACACAAGAGACTTTGCCCCTAGTCCGGCTTACACAACATGATGCGGCGGTACGAAGGTTAACCACTAGACCCTCGGCCGAAGACAGCCCTCCTCTCGTGAGAGATTCAGGGCTTCCGGCCGGGACCGGGAAAAACGCCCCCCTATTCCGCGGGCGTGGGCTCGGCTTGAGCCGTCTTTTCCTTCTCTTTTTCCTCGGCACGCAGCGCGTCGAGGCCGTCGCGGTAGGTCGGATACTTGAGGGTGTAGCCGAGCTCCTCCTTCAGGCGCTTGTTGCTGACACGCTTACTGTCCTCGTAGAACTCCCGCATGATGGGGGGCAGGTGCGCCTTTACCTCGTCATAGGACACCTCCGCCGGCGCGTCGACGCCGAGGATCTTGCAGGCATAGGTGATGATGTCCTGCGGCGGCATCGGCTCGTCGTCCGTAACGTTGTAGATGGCGCCCGGGTTGGGCTTGCGGATCGAGGCCAGGACGGCGCCGACGATATCGTCCAAATGAATGCGTCCAAGCACTAGCCCGGGCTTGACCATGCGCCGCGCCTTGCCGCCGCGCACCTGGTCGAGCGGACTGCGGCCCGGACCGTAAATGCCGGCGAGGCGGAAGATATGCGCCGGCACGCCGTGTTCGCGGTGGAGACCGAGCCATTGCTCTTCGGCTTTCACGCGCAGTTCGCTGCGGTGATTGTTGGGCGCGGTGGCCGACGACTCGTCGACCCACTCGCCGTCCCGATTGCCGTAGACACCGGTCGTCGAGAACAAACCCGCCCATTGAAGCCCCTCGATGGCGGCGATGTCGGCGCCATGCATGCCGACGGCGGGATCGCCGTCCTCATCCGGCGGGATCGACGAAAGGATGTGCGTCACCCCCTCGAAGGTTTTCTTGGCATCCTCCAGCGGATGATCGCGGTCGAAGAGGTAGACCGGGATGCCCACCTTTTCCTTGAGCCGGGTGAGTTTCTCGGGCGTCGTGGTCGTGCCGCCGACGCGGAAGCCCAGGTGATCCTGCACCCCATGGGCCACTTGGTGAAAGCTGTAGCCGAGGCCAAATCCGAAAAGAAACGGCTGCGTCATTGGGTCCTCCCTTTTGGGCCGCCCTTATCGAACGGCGGTCTCCCATTCGGCGGCGACATCCGGGTCGGCCTCGTCCAGCGAATGAGCGGCCTTCAGTTTCGCAAATTCCGGGGGCGGCAGCAATTGCACGAGGGCCCAGACGGCCATCGCCCGCACCAAGGGCGATTCGTCATCGAGCAGGGTTTCGGCGGCCGAGGCGGCTGCGGGGTCGCCACTGTTACCCAAGGCGATCAAAACATTGCGGACGAACCGGTCGCGCCCCGTGCGCTTGATGGGTGAACGGCGGAAAAGTTCGCGGAAGGCCGCATCGTCGAGCCCCGCCAGATCGATCAACCGCGGCGCGGTCAGTTCGGCGCGGGCATGAAACGCCGTCTCGCGGGAGGCCTGGGCATACTTGTTCCAGGGGCAGACGGCCAGGCAATCGTCGCAACCGTAGATGCGGTTGCCCATCGCAACGCGGAATTCGCGCGCGATGTGCCCCTTGTGCTCGATCGTCAGGTAGGAGATGCAGCGCCGGGCGTCGAGCCGGTAGGGCGCCGGAAACGCGTCCGTAGGGCAAACATCGAGGCAGGCGTGGCAGGTCCCGCAGCGGTCAGAGTGGGCGGCGTCGGGCGCAAGGTCCAGGGTCGTGAAAACCTCGCCCAGGAACAACCATGAGCCGAAGCGCCGGGAGACCAGGTTGGTGTGCTTGCCCTGCCAACCCAGCCCGGCAACCGCGGCCAAGGGCTTTTCCATCACCGGCGCGGTATCGACGAAGACCTTGACCTCGGCCCCATAGGTCTGCGCCAGCCAGCGCCCCAGCGTCTTGAGCCGGCGCTTTACGGTGTCATGGTAATCGTCGCCCCGCGCGTAAACGGAGATGTTTCCATGGGCGCGCGCGGCAAGCGCCGCCATCGGGTCGCCCTCGGGTCCGTAGTTGACGCCCAACGCGATGACACTCCGCACGTCCGGCCAGAGAACCTTGGAGTCGGCCCGCCGCGCCGCCTTGGCCGCCAGCCAGTCCATATCGCCGTGCCGGCCGGCGCCGAGAAACTCGCGCAGCCGGTCCCCGGTCTTTGGCCCCAGCTCTGGCGCGGCGAAGCCCACCGCGTCGAAGCCGAGCGATAGCGCCTGCGCGCGGACCGCCTCGCGCACGGCGAGGGGATCAGATTGGTGCGGCCGCGCCGCGGCCGCCGGGCGAACCGTCAAACCTCCCCGATCAGAAGTCGAGGTCGGCATAGTGATGCGGCGGATGAAATCCGGCGATGCTGTCCTTCAGGAGGGCCCGGAAACTCGGGCGCGACTTGACGCGGGCGTACCAGTCCTTCGCGGCGCCGTGCGAGTCCCAGGGTACGTCCCCCAGGTAGTCGACGCAGGAGAGTTGCGCCGCCGCCGCGATGTCGGCCAAGCTGAAATCGTCCCCGGCCAGCCAGTTCCGCCGGTCCGCGAGGTAGGCGATGTAATCCAGGTGGTAGCCCACGTTTTGCCGCCCGGCGCGCATGGCGTCCGAATTCGGTTCGCCCATGTTCATGAAGCGCTTGAGCACTTTTTCGTCGACGAGGTTTTGCGTCACCTCGGCGTAGAACTTGAGGTCGAACCAGGCGACGAGGCGGCGGGTTTCGGCGCGGCTGCGTGCATCGGGGCCCAACAGGGTCTCGGCCGAAAAGGTTTCGTCGAGGTATTCACAGATGGCCCCGCTTTCGGAAAGCGCCGTGCCATCGGGCTCGACCAGGACGGGGACCTGGCCCGCCGGATTGAGGCCTAGGAATTCGTCGCGGCGCTCCCAGAACTTCTCGAACTTGAGCTCGAAGTCGAGCTCCTTCTCGGCCAGCACGATGCGCACCTTGCGGCTAAACGGGCAAAGCCAGAAATGATGGAGCGTGCGCACGGAGGCCGACTGTATCGCATGGCATGGCGCCCGAACAGGGGCGCGGGCGCGGGCGCCCCGGCCTTCGCTCAGGCGATGGCTTCGGCTTCGCGGTCGCTGAGCGGTTGCTCGAGACGTGAGAGCATCTCGCGCGGAACGATCTGCCAGAACTTGCCGATTTCGAGATCCCAGTGGATCAGCAGATCACGCGCAAAGGTGCTCTGCGTCTCGCGCGCATGTTCTTCCACCAGCTTGCGGCACACCGAATCCCAGTGCGCCGAGTCGATACGTTGATAGATGACGTGTTCTTCGTTGACGCGGTGCACGAACATCTCGTCGCTGTCATAGATATAGGCCATGCCGCCCGTCATGCCGGCGCCAAAATTATCGCCGACCGGCCCGAGGATGACCACGACGCCACCCGTCATGTATTCGCAGCCGTTGGCGCCGCAGCCTTCGACGACCACGCGCGCGCCCGAATTCCGCACGGCGAAGCGTTCGCCCGCCTGGCCCGCCGCGAACAGCTTGCCCGCGGTGGCGCCATAGAGAACCGTGTTGCCGATGATGGTGTTTTCGTTGCTCTTGAGGAGCGTCGAGGGGACGGGCCGAACCACAATGGTGCCGCCCGACAGGCCCTTGCCCACGTAATCGTTGGCGTCGCCGAAGACTTCGAGTTTCAACCCCTGCACGGCAAAGGCGCCCAGCGATTGGCCGGCCGAGCCCCGTAGCCGCACCGTGATATGGCCCGGGTTCAGGCCGTCGAGCCCAAACCGTCCAACAAGCTTCGAGGAAAGTTTCGTGCCGATGGCGCGTTGCGTATTCCGGATGTTATAGGCGAGCTGCATCTTCTCGCCGACGTCGAACACCGCTTCCGCGTCCTTGATCATCTGCGCGTCCAGGGTCTCGGGCACTTCGTTGCGCCCTTCGATGGAGAAGACGCGCGGCAGGCCGCCAGGGTCCGCCTGGACGAGCAGGGGATTGAGGTCGAGATCGTCGAGGTGCGGACTGCCACGGCTCACCTGCGCCAGAAGGTCGGTGCGGCCGACGATCTCGTTCAGCGAGGTGTAACCCAGGCCGGCCAGAATCTCGCGCACCTCTTCGGCCATGAAACTGAACAGGTTCACGACCTTTTCCGGCGTGCCCTCGAATTTCTCGCGCAGCTCCTCGCGCTGCGTGCAGATGCCGACCGGGCAGGTGTTCGAATGGCACTGCCGCACCATGATGCAGCCCATGGCGATCAGGCCAAGGGTGCCGATGGAATATTCCTCGGCCCCCATCATCGCCGCCATGACGATGTCGCGCCCTGTCTTGAGTCCGCCGTCGGTGCGCAGGATCACACGGTGGCGCAAGCGGTTGAGAGTCAGGACCTGCGTGACTTCGGTCAGGCCCATCTCCCACGGAACGCCAGCGTATTTGATCGACGATTGTGGGCTGGCGCCGGTGCCGCCCGAGTGACCGGAAATCACGATGACATCGGCCTTGGCCTTGGCGACGCCCGCGGCGATGGTGCCGACACCCGCCTCGGCCACCAGTTTCACACAGACCAAGGCCCGTGGATTAATCTGCTTCAGGTCGTAAATGAGCTGCGCCAAATCCTCGATGGAGTAGATGTCGTGATGCGGCGGCGGCGAGATAAGCGTCACGCCGGGCGTCGAGTGGCGCAACTTGGCGATCATCTCGGACACCTTGAAGCCCGGCAACTGGCCGCCCTCGCCCGGTTTCGCGCCCTGGGCGATCTTGATCTCGATTTCAGAGCAGTTGTTCAGGTACTCCGCCGTCACGCCGAAGCGGCCCGAGGCGATCTGCTTGATCTCCGAGTTAGCGTTGTCGCCATTGGCCCAGGGACGGTAGCGGTGCCGGGACTCGCCGCCCTCGCCCGAATCCGACTTGGCGCCGATACGGTTGAGGGCAATGGCCAGGGTCTCATGCGCCTCTGGACTGAGGGCGCCGAGCGACATCGCCCCGCCGACGACGCGCTTTCTGATTTCCGTGATCGATTCGACGTCGTCGAGGGAAATGGGCTCGCGGTCGGACTGGAAGTCCAAAAGGTCGCGGACGTTGACCGGCGGCATCTGGTTCACGGCGTCGGCGTATTTCCGGTACAGCGAATAGGACTCGGTCGCCACCGCCGTCTGCAACGTGTGGATGAGCCCGCCGCTGAAAGCGTGGACTTCGCCGCCCTTGCGGAAACGGTAGAGGCCCCCGATGGGAAGCGTCGCCGCGTCATCCAGAAAGCCACGTTCGTGCTGGTCGAGGACCTTGCGGCGAATACCGGGCAAACCGATGCCCGAGATTCGCGACACCATGCCGGGGAAGAATTCCGCCACCAAGGTGCGCGACAATCCGACCGCCTCGAAATTGTACCCGCCGCGGTAGGACGACAGGACCGAGATACCCATTTTCGACATGATCTTGAGTAGACCCGCGTCCACCGCTTCCTTGTAGCGGGTAACGCAAGTCTTGATATCGAGATCGCCAAACAAGCCGCGCGCCTGACGGTCGGCGATCACCTCTTGCGCAAGGTAGGGGTTGATGGTCGTCGCCCCAACGCCGATCAGCACGGCGAAGTAGTGAACATCCAGACACTCGGCGCTGCGGATGTTGAGCGACGTAAAGGTGCGCAACCCCTGGCCGACCAGGTGGGCGTGTACTCCGCCCGTCGCGAGGATCATGGGTATCGGCACGTTGTCCGCATCCACGCGCTCGTCCGTCAGGTACAGATGAACGGCGCCGCTGCGCACCGCTTCCTCCGCCTCCTCGCGAATCCGCGTCAGCGCGTCGCGCAAGGACTCGGGGCCGCCCGAACGCGGAAACGTGCAGTCGATTTCGGCCGCGCCGCGGCCCAGGCGCTGGCGCAGGGCGAGGTAGGCGCCGGTCGTCAGCACCGGCGATTCGAGTTGCAGGATATTGGTCTGACCGGCGTCGTGCGCGAGGATGTTGCCAAGATTCCCAAGCCGGGTCGCCAGGGTCATGACCCGGCGCTCGCGAAGCGAATCGATTGGCGGGTTCGTGACCTGGCTGAACTGCTGCCGGAAAAAATGATGCAGGCCGCGATAGATGCTCGACAACACGGCGAGCGGCGTGTCATCGCCCATCGAGCCCGTCGTCTCCTTGCCGGTCTCGACCATCGGATGGAGTATGAGCTCCACTTCCTCGACGCTTTGGCCGACGCAGATTTGACGCCGCCGCAAGTCCGGGCGCTCGAATAACCGCGGCTCGGCGGCATCCGTAATACCGGCGCCAACGGGAATGATGTTCTTTACCCAATCATTGTACGGGTATTCGCCGGCCAGCAGGTCCTTCAACTCACGGTCGCGGTAGAACTTCCCTTGCACGAGATCGACGCCGACGATCTGGCCCGGACCGACGCGCCCCTTTTCCACCACATTCGATTCAGGGATAGGCACCATCCCGGTTTCCGATCCAACGAACAGCATATTGTCCTTGGTCAACGTGTAGCGCATGGGACGCAAGCCGTTGCGGTCCATCCCGCCGATCACCCAGCGGCCATCGGTGGCGGCGATCGCCGCCGGGCCATCCCACGGCTCGATCACCGTGTTGCAATAGCTGTACATGGCGCGATGGCTGTCCGGCATCGTGTTGTCTTCGGTCCAGCTTGCGGGAATCATCATGGTCTTGACCAAAGGCGCGCCGCGGCCCGCGCGGACGAGGACTTCGAACACCGCATCGAGCGCCGCCGAATCCGAACTGCCCGACTGCACGATCGGCTTGATGTCCTCGCCGTGCTCGCCGAAGACCTCGGCGGCCATGCGGACCTCGTGGCTGCGCATCCAATTGACGTTGCCCTTGAGCGTGTTGATCTCGCCGTTGTGGGCGAGCATGCGGAAGGGCTGGGCGAGCGGCCAGGTGGGGAACGTGTTCGTGGAATAGCGCTGGTGATAGATGGCGAAGTTCGAGACGAACTGCTCGTCGAGCAAATCGGGATAGAAGGCCGTGAGTTGTTCGGCCAGGAACATGCCCTTGTAGATGATCGAGCGGCACGACAGCGAGCAGATATAGAAGTTGCTCAGGTGCTCTTCGAGAACACGCCGTTCGATGCGGCGGCGAATAATGTAAAGGTCGCGCTCGAATTCGGTCTCGGACGCCCCCCGGCCATTGGAGATCATGATCTGTTCGATCTCGGGCCGCACCGCGTTGGCCATTTCGCCGATCACCGAGACGTCGATCGGCACCTGCCGCCAGCCATAGATTTGGTGGCCGAAGCGCAAGACCTCGGCTTCGACGATGCCGCGGCAGGATTCTTGCGCGTTGAAGTCGGTCTTGGGCAGGAACACCATGCCCACGGCGAGCAGGCCGCTCGAGGGTTCGTGCCCGGTGCGGGCGATATGCTTTTTGAAGAAGTCCTGCGGAATCTGCACGTGGATGCCCGCGCCATCGCCGGTCTTGCCGTCGGCGTCGACGGCGCCGCGGTGCCAGATCGCCTTCAGGGCGTCGATCCCGGCCTGGACGACCGCGCGGCTCGCCTTGCCGTCGACCGACGCGACAAACCCGACGCCACAGCTATCGTGCTCGAACGCCGGATCGTACAGACCCGACTCCTGCAGCTTCCGGGCATTTCGCCGGTAGCGTTCGATGTCGGCTTCGGCCTGGGCGCGGGCGTCGTGGCGGGCGTTCTTGCTCATGATGCGATCGCGATCGGGTCGGTGTCTTCCTTTTCGCCCGAGAGCTTGGCCTGCAGGTAGCGATGCATGGACACGGCCGCGTCCCGGCCATCGCGGATGGCCCAGACGACGAGCGCCGCGCCGCGCACAATGTCGCCGGCGGCGAAGACGCCATCGAGGTTCGTCATCATCGTCCGGTAGTCGATGTGCAGGGTGCCCCAACGCGTCACGCCAAGCTCGGGTTCATCGAACAAGGCAGGCAGGTCCTCGGGATCAAAGCCGAACGCCTTGATCACCATGTCGGCCTGTACCTCGTGGCTCGAGTCGGGCACCACTTCGGGTGTCTGGCGGCCCGTCGCATCGGGCGCCCCCAGGCGGATCTTGACGGACCGCACGGCCCGCACCGCCTCGTCCCCAAGAAAGGCTTCCGGCGCCGTGAGCCAGACGAACTCAACGCCCTCCTCCTCGGCATGGGTGACCTCGCGCATCGAGCCCGGCATGTTCCGGCGGTCGCGCCGATAGAGGCATTTGACGGACCTGGCCCCCTGGCGCACGGCCGTACGCACGCAGTCCATGGCGGTGTCGCCGCCGCCGATGACGACCACCGACTTTCCCTTGGCGTCGAGAATCCCTGAATCGAAATCCGGCACCGCATCGCCCAATCCCGTTCGGTTGGACGCGGTCAGGAACGTCATGGCCTGGAATATGTTCTTGAGACCACCGCCGGGGAGTGGAATATCGCGGTCCTTGTAAACCCCCGTGGCAAGGACGACCGCGTCGTGCCGTGCGCGCAGCTCGGCCAGGGTTCCATCGCGGCCAACTTCAAAACCCTTGTGGAACACGATGCCGCCCTGCTCCAGCAACTTCGCCCGGCGCTCGACGATGTGCTTTTCGAGTTTGAAATTGGGGATGCCATAGACCAGCAGGCCGCCCACGCGGTCGTAGCGGTCGTAGACATGAACCTCATAGCCCTTGCGGCGCAGTTCCTCGGCCGTCGCGAGGCCGCCCGGGCCCGCCCCGATGATGCCCACCGACTGCCCGCGTTCGGCCGCCGGCGTCAGGGGTTTGACCCATCCTTTGTCCCAGGCGGTATCGGTGATGTATTTTTCCACCGAGCCGATGGTCACCGCTTCGAAACCCTTTTCGATGACGCAGTTGCCTTCGCAAAGCCGGTCCTGGGGGCAGATACGGCCGCAGATCTCAGGCATGTTGTTGGTGGCCGACGATATCTCGTAGGCCTCCTCCAGCCGCCCCTCGGCGGTCATGAGAAGCCAGTCCGGAATGTTGTTACTGAGCGGGCAGTGAATCTGACAAAACGGTACGCCGCATTGCGAGCAGCGGCTGGCCTGCTCCACGGCCTTGGCCTCGGCGTACTCGCTGTAGATTTCATCGAAATCGCGCGCGCGCTGACTGGCGTCCCGCTTTCCGGGCATCTCCTGCTCGATCTCGATAAATCTCAAGGCACGCGGCGACATCTGATTGCTAACCAAACTGTTGGAGGGAAGGCTTGTGGCCCCGGCCAAAGGATCGGCCAAAGGGCTCGACCCCAACCAAGCTTGCTCAATAATACGCGAGACGGCCTTCCCGCGCGAGCGAAAACCGCATTATAGGTCACTTGTACTGTCCTATATTAAGAATACCCCGCCGGTCCTTAGAATCTCTCTAAGATTTGCCAGAATACCACCGAATAACTAGGGCCGATATGGGTATAAGTTCGGGGTTTGTCGTGAATCCTCAATGTGTTAAGCAGAAGCCCGCGCGACGTACGGTGGCACTAACCCCATAAATGCCCCTATTGCAGCTCTTCGTCCTGGCGGCGGTCCAGGGCATTACCGAGTTTCTGCCCGTGAGCTCGTCGGGCCATCTCGTCCTTGTTCCCGCGGTCACGGGCTGGCCCGACCAGACCCTGATCATCGATACGGCGGTGCACGTCGGCACCCTGGGCGCCGTCCTCATCTACTTTTGGCGCGACATGGGGTCGATGCTGAGCGGCCTTTGGCGCCTCCCGCGCGGCCGGGAGAACCCGGGTGCGCGCTTGTTCGGGCTCCTCGTCCTGGCCACCATACCGGTCGTCATCGTGGGTGGCCTGGTCAGCTATTTCGGCGTCGACGAGGCGCTGCGCAGCGTTCAGGTCATCGGCTGGACGACCCTGGGCTTTGGTATCGTGCTCTTCCTCGCCGACCGTTTTTTCATGACGATCCGCCGGCTCGAACAAATGCCCGTAAGCGGCGCGATCGCCATCGGCCTTGCTCAGGTCCTCGCCCTGGTCCCCGGGACCAGCCGGTCGGGCATCACGATGACCGCCGCGCGGGTTCTCGGGTTCGAGCGGCGGGACGCGGCCCGTTTTTCGATGCTGATGTCGATCCCGGCGATTGCCGCGGCGGGCGTCCTCAAGGGAGTCGAACTCTATCGGGAAGGCAATGCGCAGATGACCGGCGACGCCGTCATCGCGGCGATGCTGTCCTTCGGGATCGCGATCGTGTCCATCGCCGCCCTGATGGCTTGGTTGCGGCGGGCGAACTTCACCCCCTTCGTGGTCTACCGGATCGGCCTCGGGGTTGGGCTGCTGGTCTGGGTCTACTTTTTTCGGGACCCCGCGCCCGTGGCGCTGCTCGGCGGTTAGGCGGCGCGGGGCCGGCGGTAACGCGCGAGATATTCAGGCACGACGCTCTCGACCGGCGTGGCTTCGATTCCGAGGTCGGCGAGCGTCGCCGCGCCTTCCGAGACCACGTTGTCGAGTTCGAGAAGCCTCAACTGGTCGACCGTGATGGGCGCGCCGGGCACCAGTTGGATGAACGCGGCGTGCAGCCGCGCCAGCCTGAACGGATAGGGCACGAGCCCGCGGCGGCGGCCCGTATAGCGCAGCACCCGTTCCATGATCTCCCGGTAGCTCAGGACCTGGGGGCCCCCGAGCTCATAGGTCTTGCCGGCGCTGGCCGGATCGGCCAGGACCCGCCGGATGGCGTCGGCCACATCCCCCACGTAGACCGGCTGAAATCGCGTCGCCCCCGCATCGGTCAATAGCCCGTGCCCAAATAACGGCAGTACCGGCAGAATACGGGCCATCGCGGCGAAGCGGTTGAACAGGTCGTCCTCGGGGCCGAACACCAGGCTCGGCCGGATAACGGTGGCGTCCGGAAAGGCGTCGCGCACCGCGGCCTCGCCCTTTGCCTTGCTGCGCGCGTAGTCGGCCTTCGACCCGGCTTCGGCGCCGATTGCCGAAATCTGCACCAGGCGGCTCACTCCCGTCTCGCGGGCCAGGCGCGCCACGCGCCCTGCGCCAAGGTGGTGAAGCGCGTCGAAGGTCTGACGGCCGCTCCCCTGCAGCACACCGACGAGGTTCACGGCCGCGTCGGCGCCCTCGAGGGCGGCCCGAACCGAATCATCGTCCCGCACATTGGCCTGGATCGGAACGACCTGGCCGACATCGCCCATGGGCGTGAGGAACAGGGCGCGCTCGGGACGCCGCACGGCGGCGCGGATGCGCATGCCGTCCGCGGCAAGACGGCGCACGAGATGGCGCCCGAGGAAACCGGACGCCCCGAAGATGGTGACCAGGGTATGCGCCATGCCGTCGCTCTAGAATTCCGCCCGCGGACGGGATCATCTTAACGCCACCGCCGCAAGGGCAGCCAGCCTTCCCTATCAGTGTGGGCCTTATCAGCCCGGGCACAAGAGTTTGTTAAGCCTACCGCGCGCCTAATTCGCGCGTCCGAACCCCCGACAAATAGAGTCGGCTTGAGGACTTGCGAAAGACGGCAAAACTCATTACGTGTGCCTGTCGCTTGGCGCCCAGGTGGCGGAATTGGCAGACGCGCTAGCTTCAGGTGCTAGTGACCTTCGGGTCGTGGAAGTTCGAGTCTTCTCCTGGGCACCAGATCTTTCCAATATCGACCCGATCCGCCGCGAGGAGGGCTGCGCCATCGCCAGCAAGCGCGTCACGTCTCTCAAGATTGAGCTGCATCAGGGCGACTTGCCGCCGGACCTCGATCTCGGAACGGCCGTCGCGATCGACACCGAAACGACCGGCCTGAGCCAATCGCGCGACCGGCTCTGCCTGGCCCAGCTCTCGGCGGGCGACGAGATCTGTCACCTCGTCCAGTTTCCGCAACCAGACGCGGGCCCGATCGAGGCGCCGAATTTGAAGGCCCTGCTCGGCGATCCGGGCGTGACCAAGCTGTTCCACTACGGCCGCTTCGACATCGCCGTGCTGGAGCGTTCCATCGGGCCGGTCAGCCTGCCGGTCTATTGCACCAAGATCGCGTCCAAGCTCGTGCGGACCTATACCGACCGCCACGGCCTCAAGGATCTGTGCCGCGAACTGCTCGCCGTCGATCTGTCGAAAGAGCAGCAGTCCTCGGATTGGGCGGCCGCCAAGCTCACGGAGAGCCAGCTCCGCTATGCCGCCCACGACGTCCTCTACCTCCACCGGCTGCGCGAGAGGCTCGACGCAATGATCGCCCGCGAAGGCCGCACGGCCCTGGCCCAAGCGTGTTTCGACTGGTTGCCGACGCGGGTCGCGCTCGATCGTTCAGGTTGGCCGGAAGAAGATATCTTTTCGCATTAACCGAGCGAGTTACGAATTTGATTTTCTTGTAACTATTTCGCATACTGGCGCATTGTCCGGCTCCCGTGCAAGATGTAAGCCACTCTCAAGAACGATGGGCTCGAGAGTGTTGGGAGGGCACCGCGATGACGAACGCCTAAAGGCGCATCATCAGCATACCAAACTTAAGTCTTGAAAGATTCTAACGTGGGCGATTCGATACTGGGGGTCAAAGACCTTGCGGCCGCGCGTGCCGTGCTCAGGCGCGAAGCCGATGCCTTGCGGACCCTGGGCGAAAGCATCGACGGTTCCTTCACCGCGGCGGTCGACCTCCTTTGGCGGGTGCGCGGACGGGTGGTCGTCAGCGGCATGGGGAAGAGCGGCCACGTCGGCCGCAAGTTTGCCGCCACCCTTGCGTCCACCGGGACGCCGGCCCTGTTTGTCCATCCCAGCGAGGCAAGCCACGGCGACCTTGGCATGGTCGCGCACGAGGACGCCGTCGTCATATTGACGAATTCAGGCGAAACGCCCGAGCTGAACGACCTGGTCGGCTACGCCCGCCGCACAGGAATTCCCCTGATCACCATTTCCGGACAGGCCAAGGCCAGCCAAACCCAGGCCGCCGACGTTGCGCTCGTGCTGCCGGACGTCGAGGAGGCGGACCCGATGGGCCTGGCGCCCACGACGTCGACGGCCATGATGATGGCGCTGGGAGATGCCCTGGCCATGGCGCTTCTGGAACGGCGCGGCTTTTCGGCGGACGACTTCCATGCGCTCCACCCGGGCGGGCGGCTGGGCCGCAAGCTCATCAAGGTGGCGGACATCATGCACACCGGCGCCAACTTGCCCTTGATCGGCGTCGAGGCCCGCATGTCCGACGTGCTGATCGAGATGTCGTCGAAAAGTTTCGGCTGCGTCGGAATCGCCGATGCACAGGGGCTCCTCCTTGGCATCGTGACGGACGGCGACTTGCGGCGTCACATGTCCGACGATCTTTTGACCCGGCGGGCGGGCGACATCATGACCGCCACGCCAAAGACGATCCGGCCCGGGGCCCTGGCCGCCGACGCCCTTCGGCAAATGAATTCCAGCGCCATCACCAACCTGTTCGTGGTCGACGAAAAGGGGATCGCCGGCTTGTTGCACATTCACGACCTGCTACGGGCGGGCGTTTTATGACCGCGGGCGGGAGCGCAAACCCAAGGCCGGTTCTGGCGGCGGACGGGGCGCTCGGCCTCGGTACGGTGGCCATCACGGCCGCGCGGATGAGCCCCCTTTACAGCCGTTTCGTCGGCGCCATGAAAATTCTTCTGCCCCTTACGGCGGCGGCGTTGATCGGCCTGGTCGTCGCCTGGCCGGATGAGTCTAAGGAAGCGTCCGGATTTCGCCTCTCATTCGCCAATACCATACCCGGCGATCCCGGGGCGCCGGGTATGAGCGAAGCGCGCTATATCGGCACCGACGCCAACAACCAACCGTTCGTCATCACGGCGGATATGGTCACGCCGGACATCAAGAACCCGAACCGCTTCCTGCTTTCGACGCTGCAGGCGGACATTACCTTCGACAACGGCGCCTGGATGTCGCTGACGGCGCCGAGCGGCATTTACGACCGCGAAAAGCAGTTTCTGCAGCTAACGGGAAAGGTCGATATTTTCTCGGATCGGGGATTCGAATTGCACACGACGGGGGTCAGGGTGGACTTGGCGCGCAGCATGGCCGAAGGCGATCAACCGGTCCAGGCGACCGGTCCTCTAGGGGTTCTGGAAGCGAATGGCTTCCGCATCGTGCAACGGGACGAACGGTTGTTTTTCACAGGCGGCGTCAAATTGACGTCGTGGCAAGGCGGACGCTGATGCGCACAACAAGAAGTCTTCCCTCCTGGCGGCCACGTTGGTTGTGGCTGATAACCCTCGTGGTCATCGCCGGTTTTGGCTGGACGGGTGAGTCGCAGGCCCAGCAGACGGGCACGAAGCGGGACCGCTTGCAGCCGATCGAAATCGAGGCGGACAACCTCGAGATACAGCAGGACAAACAACTGGCGATTTTCGCCGGCAATGTCAGGGCCGTTCAGGGCGCGCTGCGGCTGCACGCCCAGATCTTAAGGGTGCACTATCTATCCAGCGAAAACAGGACCGGCGAGGGGCAATCCATCGCGAAAATCGACGCCATCGGAAAGGTCTTTTTCTCATCCGAAACGGAGACGGCGGAGGGCGACGAGGGCGTCTACGACGTCACGGCCGGGATCGTTACGCTGACCGGCGACGTGGTTTTGACGCGGGGCGAGAGCGTCATCCGGGGGCGCAGGATCATCCTGAATCTGGAAACGGGATTGAGTACCGTCGAGTCTGGAAATGACCGGACGGGGGGCGGAGGACGCGTGCGCGGCCTGTTCGTGCCGCAACGGAGCGACGGCCGGTAAGCCGGCCGACACCCCCCTATCTAGTAGTGGAAGAGGTCCAAAATGGCAGGGATAGCGCTAGGCCGCGACAGGGGGTAACGATTTATTATGCCTGAGGATCGTAACGTCGGTGGGCGCACCGGCCCTAGGCTCGTGTCCGCCAATTCCGGTCTCGTCGCCACCAGCATTGGGAAGCAATTCAAGAAGCGGCCGGTTTTGAGGGACGTAACCCTTGCCGTGCAGCGCGGTGAGGCCGTGGGTTTGCTGGGGCCGAATGGGGCAGGAAAAACGACGTGTTTCCACATCATGACGGGGTTGATATCCGCCGATTACGGCGTGATCTCGATGGACGGACACGACATTACCGAACTTCCCATGTACCGCCGGGCGCGCTTGGGAATCGGATACCTCCCGCAGGAGGCGTCAATTTTTAGGGGTTTGACCGTCGAACGGAATATCCGCGCCGCCATCGAAGTGGCGGAACCCGAGCGCGACAAGCGCGATGCGATCCTGGAATCGTTGCTCGCCGAGTTCTCGATCTCGCATCTCCGCCGCGCCGCGGCGCTGACCTTGTCGGGTGGCGAGCGGCGGCGCGTGGAGATTGCCCGGGCGCTGGCCTCCAAGCCGAGCTTCATGCTGCTTGACGAACCATTGGCCGGCATCGACCCGATCGCGGTGGGCGACATTCGCGATCTCGTATCTCATCTGAAGGACCGCGGCCTGGGTGTTCTTATTACCGATCACAACGTGCGCGATACGCTCGAGATCGTGGACCGGGCGTACATTCTTCACGACGGCAGCATTCTCATGGAAGGCGCCCCGTCGGAAATCGTCGCGGACGAGGATGTCCGGCGGGTCTACCTCGGTGAGCGCTTCAGCCTTTAGCGCGGGTGGTGTGAGTCATGCAACTTGGACAGAGACAGGAGCTGAGGCAGTCCCAGTCCCTGATCATGACTCCCCAGTTGCAGCAGGCCATCAAGCTGCTGCAACTCTCGCACCTCGAGCTCGCCGAGTACGTCGATCAGGAACTGGAAAAAAACCCGCTTCTGGAGCTTGCCGACTCGGACGAGGTTGAGCGCGGCGACGGCGAAGCGGACCAACCAGAGGCGGCGGCGGCGGCCGGTGACGCGGCTGGTGACGCGGCCGTCAAGGACAGCGCGACGTTGTCGCAAGATGAAGTCCTGCCGGGCAGCAACGACGAGCCGCTCGATGTCAATTACAGCGAGGTCTACGACGAGTCCGGACCGAGCGATGTTCCGGCGGCTCCACCGGCGCCGGCCGGCGGCGACCTTGGCGCGACCGGCTCTCGCACCAATGGGTCCGGGGGCAGCGATAGCGGCGGGAGTATTATCGAGCAGACGGTCAGTGGCGAGATAACTTTGCACGAGCATCTGTCCACCCAACTCAGCATGGATATAACCGAACCGGTCGACCGGCTTATCGGCTTTCATTTGATCCACATGGTGGACGAGGCGGGTTATCTGTCCGGCGGCCTGGACCATGTGGCCGAACAGGTCGGTTGCGATGTCGCGCGGGTCGAGGCAACTCTCGCCAAACTGCAAAACTTCGACCCGCCCGGGATTTTCGCTCGTGATTTGGCCGAATGCCTTGCGCTGCAATTACGTGAGCTTGACCGGCTGGATCCGGCCATGCAGGCGTTGCTCGACAATCTCGATCTGGTGGCGCGCCATGATCAGGCCGCGCTCCTTACAAAATGCGGCGTCGACGAGGAAGACCTTGCGGACATGGTTCACGAGATCCGCGCGCTCGATCCGAAACCGGCGCAGTCGTTCACACATGAAGTAACTCAGGCCGTCGTGCCCGACGTCTTTGTTCGTCCCGGCCCCAACGGCGGCTGGTCGATCGAACTCAACAGCGACACCCTGCCGCGCGTGCTGGTGAATCAGCAATACTATGCCGAGGTGACCAAGCAGACATCGTCGCGTTCCGACAAAACCTACATTGCCGAACAACTCAGTACCGCCAACTGGCTCGTCAAATCGTTGGAGCAGCGCGCCACGACGATTCTCAAGGTCGCGACCGAATTGGTCCGGCAGCAGGACGGGTTTCTGGCGAAGGGCATCGAACATTTGCGGCCCCTTACCCTTCGGAATATCGCCGAAGCCATCGACATGCACGAGAGCACGGTCAGCCGCGTCACCGCCAACAAATATATGTCTACGCCGCGCGGCATCTACCAGATGAAGTATTTCTTCACCTCGGCCATTTCGTCATCCAGTGGCGGCGAGTCCCTGTCCGCCGAATCGGTGAGGCACAAGATCAGGGAGATGATCGAGACCGAAGAGATCACGGCGGTTCTGTCCGACGACAAGATCGTCGAACTTCTGCGGGAGGATAATGTCGAAATCGCCCGCCGCACGGTGGCCAAATATAGGGAGGCCATGCGCATCCCCTCCTCCGTCAACCGGCGCCGCCTCAAAAAGTCCACAGCCTGGGAAACTCGTTAGATTTCAACGAGTTATGAGGCCTTCATCGAGGCAGATGGCGGCCACGGCGGCTTTGCCGGTGGTTGACAGCCCCAGGGGCCGTGCCTATGTTCCCCGCATCCCAGTCAGAGCGAAACTCCCGCGGCGTTCCCCGAGGCATTGAATGTGCCTGAGCCGGGCTTTAGCTTGGGTTCCCGCAGCCAGGTTCACAAAGAGGTGGTAAAGCACCAGCCATGCAATTGGTGGTGAAAGGCAAGCAGATGGACGTAGGCGATGCCCTACGTGGCCATATCGAAAAGAAACTGCGCGCCGGCGTTGCAAAATATTTCGATACCGCGATCGACGCGAAGGTCGTCGTCTCGCGCCTACGGCATGGGTTCCGCACCGACTGTTCCGTCCACGTGGGCTCCGGAATCAACGTCCAGGGCCACGGCGAAGCGGATGACGCTTACGCCAGCGTCGATTCGGCGACGACGCGGATCGAGAAACGCCTGCGCAGGTTCAAACGCCGCTTGCGCGATCACCGCAAGACCAGGTCGGGGAAATCGGTTAAAGCGCCGATGTTTATTATTGCCGCGGAAGACGAGAACGAGGAAGACTCGCAGGAGCCGCAGGAATCGGATGCGCCCGTCATCGTGGCCGAGGAAGCAACCAGCATCGAATTGCTTACGGTCGGCGAAGCGGTTATGCGGATGACCCTGGCGGACGATCCGGTTCTAGTGTTCAACAACGCCGCGCATGGCGGGCTCAATGTTGTTTTCAAGCGGGCCGACGGCAATATAGGGTGGATCGATCCTCAGTTGGCGGGTGACGAATCTTCATCAGGCAGAGCGTAGATCAGGAATGGAAATATCAGAACTGTTGAGTCCCGAAGGCGTCATCTCCAATCTCAAGGTGTCGGGCAAGAAACAGGCCCTACAGGAGTTAGCGGCCAAAGCGGCGCAGCTCACCGAACTACCCGAGCGGGCGATCTTCGATATCCTGCTGGAGCGCGAGCGGCTCGGCACCACGGGCGTTGGCGGGGGCATCGCCATTCCCCACGGCAAGCTTCCGTCGTTGGAGCGGCTGCACGGTGTTTTCGCCCGGCTCGACCACCCCGTCGACTTCGACGCCATCGACGAGCAACCGGTCGATTTGTTTTTTCTGCTGCTCGCGCCGGAGTCCGCCGGGGCCGATCATCTAAAGGCCCTGGCCCGCGTTTCGCGGTTGCTGCGCGACAAGTTGGTGTGCGACAAACTGCGTGGCTCGGACAGCAGCGACGCGTTGTACGCGCTCTTAACTGAATCCGCCACCTCGCGCGCCGCCTGAACGCGGCGGCTTCGCGCATTGCGCGCCGGCGCCGCGACGCAAAGCGCGGACCGGCGTTTTTTTGTTGCGCCGTAGGCGCATTTTTTGTTGCGCCGTAGGCGCTTTTTTTCGTGACGCCTTAATGGACGCTGACGGCGTCGAGATCGTTCTGCTTGGCGGCGGCAAACGCGTAGTCGCGGTTGTCGAAGATCGCGATCGCCGTGCCATCGGCGGCGTGAACGGCATAAGCGGGCTCGCCCTCGACCTTGACTTCCTTGACGTAGGCAAGCGCCGGCGCTCCGAGATAGGCGAACGCCTCAGGCGACATGGACTTGAGCTCGGACAAATTCACCATAGAACCACTCCTTTCAGTTCGAATTCCCATCCCCGTTTCGAGAGTCCCTGCGAAGGCCCGGCGATTCTCGTGTCGGCATGAATTCCCCTCCCCCATTTTTTTCGAGGGGGAGGGTAGGGAGGGGGTGTTTTGTTGATTTCCCCTCCCCCTACCCCTCCCCAAAACGGGGAGGGGGAGATCAGAGAACGCCTTTCGCAGGCGCCCGTTTCGAGGCGATGCACGGTCCTCCGGCCATGCTACGACGCCTCCTGTTCGGCCCGGCCGACCGGCAGCGCCTTGGACCCCCCGCGGCGCTTTTTGTCCTTGCTGCTCGATTTGATCTCGATGTTGCGCACGCGGGCCACCGCGTCGGGCCGCACGAGGTCGATGCCGAGCAGGCCGTCGTTCAGGTCAGCGCCACGGACTTCGATGCCGTCGGCCATTACGAACGTGCGCTGGAATTGCCGCGCGGCGATGCCGCGGTGCAGGTAGACCCGCTCGCCGTCGTCGGTTTGTTTGCCGCGGATCACGAGCTGATTGTTCTCGAGCGCGACGTTGAGCTCGTCGGCGGAGAACCCGGCCACCGCAATGGTGATGCGTAGGCCATTGCTCGTCACTTGCTCGATGTTGTAGGGCGGATAGCCGTCACCGCCCGATTTAGCGAGACGGTCAAGGGTCCGCTCGACCTGGTCGAACCCAAGCAGAAAGGGGCTGTCGAATAAGGAAATGCGCGGCATGCGGTTCGTCTCCTCCAGTGAGCGAGTCAACCGTTCGGCGTTCGGCCCTTGTGTAGGCGCCCGTTGTGCGGCCCTTATGGCGCCGCATCCTATATGTGGGACCCCAAGGGGGGCCGGTCAAGACGCGCCGCGGCACGAAATAACACTTGAAAATAATGAGTTAGGGCGAGGGCCGGAGTGGAGTCCGGTCGACTCTAGCCTTGCGCGGCGTCGCGTACGTATCCGGGCAGGGCAAAGGCCGCCTGGTGGACGCCCGCGTTGTAATAGCGGGTGTCGAGGTCCAGGCGCGCCACGGCCCGTTCGAGCGGGCCCGCGTCCGGCGCCGCGAGGTCGGTGTCCTGGCTCGCCCAGCCGAGCGTCATGACGCCGCCCGCGTAGGTCGGCACCGCGACGACGAAAAAGCCGGCATGGGCGAAGACCGACCGGATACTTGCGGCCGCGGCGCTGAACTCGGCGCCTTGGTAAAAGGGAACCCCGTTTTGGGTGGCGAGAATGCCGCCTTTTTTCAAGATGGCGCGGCAGCCGGCGTAGAAAGGCGGCTCGAACAAAACCTTGCCCGGCCCCACGGGGTCGGTTGAATCGACGATGATCACGTCGAACCGTTCGCCGGTGCCGGCGACAAATTTCGTGCCGTCGGCAATGATCAGATCGGTTCGGGAATCCTCGAACGCCGTTCGGCAAATGCCCGGCAGATATTCGCGGCAAAGATCGACGACCTCGCGGTCGATCTCCACCATGGTTACGCGCTCCACCGGGTGCTTAAGTACTTCTTCAAGCAGTCCGCCGTCGCCCCCGCCGATGATCAGGACGTGAGCCGCGGCGCCGTGCCCGACCAGGGGCACGTGGGCCAACATCTCGTGATAGATGAACTCGTCCGCCTCCGTCGTTTGGACGATACCGTCAAGCGCAAGCACCCGGCCGAATCGGCCGTTCTCGAAAATCAGCACCTTCTGGAAGGCGGTCCTGCCTTCGTAAAGAATCTTGTCGATTTCGAATGTTTGCCCGACCGTCGGGTGGAGGTTCTCTTGGAACCAGTTCAAGGGGCGAGGCCCCGCCTGATTTCGGTGAGGCGGGTGTTCTCGGTCTCGAAGTGACGGCGCACGACGGCGACGGTGCGGTAGGCATCGCAACCGCCGCACACGAAGATGTCTAGGGCCGCGTAGCCTTCTTCCGGCCAAGTATGGATGCTCATGTGGGATTCGGCCAGGATGGCGACGCCGGACACCCCGCCGTAGGGTGTGAAGTGATGCAGGTCGATCTTTAGAATGGTGGCGCCGGCCGCCTGTACGGCCTCCCGCAGGGCCCGCTCCACGACCTCCAGATTATCCAGGTGCTTGCCGTCCCACAGGTCGATCAGCAGATGCGTACCCGCGAACCGAACGCCGTCGATCTCGACGAAATCGCCGCCCGCCGCCGCGCCGGGGGGCACGGGGTAAAGGTTGGCGCGTGCGGCATCCTGCTTCATCGGCGGTCCACCAAGACGAGGGTTAGAAGAAAGGCCCGCGTTCTTGGCCTATCGGACAGAATATTACAAGGACAAATATTTGTCCTGAGTTTCCGCCTCCCCGCCGTCCACGGCTAGCCCGACGCCTGCACCCCGAAGAGCGTCTCGAACTCGGCTCGGAGTTCATCCATTTTTTCCTGGGACGCGGACAAGACCGCCGCGTCGTCCCAGGCCCGGTGGCGCCCTTCGTCAAAGGCCCGGGCGTTCACTTCGTAGAGGTGCGCGTTGAAGCGGTTGGCGATCCAGTTGTTCCGGGTCCGCACGACCTTGCCGGGGATGCCCATGACAATGGAATTATCCGGAATAATCGTGCGCTCGGTCAGGAACGCGCCGCCCGCAACGATGCAATTATCGCCGATCACGCAGCCGTCCATGATCGTGGCGTTGATGCCGATGAGGCAGTTGTCGCCGATGGTGCACCCGTGCAGGGTACAGTGATGGGTGATGGAACAATGGGCCCCGACGTAGGCGCCGGTGCCGCCACCCACATGGATCATGACGAAGTCCTGGATATTGGTGGACGGCCCGACGCGGACCTCGAAGTTTTCCGCGCGGATGACCACGTTGACCCACAGCGAGGCCCCGTCCTCGATCGTCACCTTGCCGTAAACGTGCGCCGTCGGATGGATGAAGGCGGGATCGTTCAAGGTAACGTCGGGACCAAATGCCGGCACGATGGACTCCCTCCGGGGTATTGCAGCGGGTGGCGGACACCCTAGCCGGAAGCGGCGGCGTTCCGTAAGGTCGAATTGGCCGGAATCGCGACGGCGCCGCAATGACGACCGCGGACTGTGTAGCACCCACATCTGGAGGAGGCCCCATGGCCGGTGACGGCAAAGTCGATGTGATCAAGATCGAGACGGTCTATGACGGCTATTGCCGGGTCGAGCGCCTGCGCCTGCGCCACCGCCTCTTCGCCGGCGGCATGAGCGCCGAGATCGACCGCGAGGTCGTGCGGCGTGGCAATGCCGTTGCCGTCCTGCCTTACGATCCGGTGCGCGACGAGGTGGTGCTGATCGAGCAGTTCCGTATCGGCCCCTACGTCAGGGGCGATACGCCCTGGCTATATGAGACGGTGGCCGGCATCGTTGAAGACGGTGAGGAGAACGAGGCCGTCGCGCGCCGCGAGGCGCGGGAAGAGGCGGGAGTCGAACTCGGCGAGCTGGTGCCGGTGGCGAGCTATTATGCGAGCCCGGGAACCATGACCGAGTATATCCACATCTATTGCGCGCGCGTGGATGCGGCGCGCGCCGGCGGCATCCACGGCTTGGCCGGCGAGGGCGAAGATATCCGCGTGATCGCCCTGCCCTTCGCCGAGGCCCTGGCGACCTTGAAAGACGGGCGAATCGAGAGCGGCCACACCCTGATCGCCTTGCAATGGCTTGCCCTGAACCACAACGACCTTCGCCAACGCTGGAACGCCTGAACGGCATCTTAGGATAAAGAACGCACATGACTTGGACTCCCGGCGACCCGGTTTGGCTGGAATCGCCGAACTACGTGGCGCGCTCTCTCCGCCCGGACGATGTCACCGACCGCTTCGTCTCCTGGTTCTCCAACACCGAAAACATGCGGTACGTCCATATAGGGGTGGGCGAAGGGCGCGAGCGGATCGTCAACTATCTCGGGACGTTCGACAACAAGACCTTGTTCTTCATGGGCATCTTCGTGAAGCGTACCGGCCAGCTTATCGGATGGCGTCAGACACTCTATGACAAGGAGGATCGCAGAGCACTCGTGACCCTGGTGATCGGCGAGAAGGATTTCCAGGGCCGGGGGGTCAACCGCGAACTACTGCCGGTGTTCTACGAATTCCTTTTCGTTACACTGGGTGTGCACAAGATGTTCGCGGAAGTATTCGGCGGGAATGTCCGGAGCCACCGTCTGGTCGCCGCGGCTGGCTACCAGCTCGAGGGTGTGCTGCGCGACCATTACCTCGCCGGCGACGGGCAGTGGCGCGACATCAGCATGTATGGAATGTTCGAGGTGGAATGGCGGGCCAAGCGGAAATATTTTTTGCCGCCGGTCTGGCGCGCCGGGCTATCGGGACGAACGGAGGGCGAGGCCCATAGCGTCACGGTCGCGCGCCTCTAGGGCGTTTCCGGTTCTATTGGAATCGCTCACGGCTGCGGACCGGAAGGCGGAATTTATCCGCCGTTAACCAGCGCCCCCGAAAATGCCGCCTGAAGAGACTCACCGGATGGCCGCACTTGAATCGCCCGAATTGAGTCCTCTCTGTGTAATCGCCCTAGTTGAATCGTAGATGCCGAAAACTGCCACGCCCACCGGGAAACGTGATCTTTACGCCGAAATTCCGGCGGAGATGAAACACGACTGCAAGAAATGCCAGTCCCTTTGTTGCACCGCGCTGCGGATCGAGTGGGACGACGGGGAAATCAAGGAACAGGATGTGGTGTGCGAGCATCTGACGGACGATTTCACCTGCGGCGTATGGGACAAGTTGGAATCCCTTGGGCGCGGCCTCTGCCGGCGATTTTTCTGCCTCAACAGCGGGCCCGAGATTTGCAGCCCCTTGTTTCGTGAGGGCACGGATTGGCGTAAGACCCCGGAGATCGCACCCCTCCTATTCAACGAATTTCGCCGCGTTTACATCGAACGTTTCAAGGCGATTCTCGGGGCCGATCCGGAGAAAAACGACGCGAAGCAGACTTCTCCGGCGGCAACGGCATCTCCAAACCAATCGAGGGGCTAGCTGTTTCCGGCCAACCCCTCGAAAAATCTGGTGGAGCCAGGCGGAATCGAACCGCCGACCTCTTGAATGCCATTCAAGCGCTCTCCCAACTGAGCTATGGCCCCAGGGGGTTGCCACGGACGGCCGGGGCCGCCGGGCGGGTAGGGAAGCTAGGGCCCGCCAGGGGCCGAATCAAGGGGAATATGGGGTACCGCGAGGGGGTAGACCAGGGTAAAGCGCTCGTTTTCAGCGTTCGCCGGCCACTTTCTCGACCTTCACATCAATGACCTCCGCCACCTCGTCCTGGGTCCCGCCGAGCTCCGCGGCATCCTCGATCGGTTCCTCTTCCTCGTCGTCCGATTTGTCGGTCTCGATGTCCTTGGCCAGGTCCGCGTCATCGACGTCCTTCTTCGTCCCGGTCTCGATGTCGTCGTCGTCCATGGAGGGAGGAGGAGGCTCGTCGTCGGTCTTGGGGGCGGCCTTGGCGCGCGGCGGCGGCGCCGATTTGGCCCGCTTCGCGTTAGCCGCCTTGGCCGGCTTCGCGTTAGCCGCCTTGGCCAGCTTCGCGTTAGCCGCCTTGGCCGGCTTCCCGTCATGGGGTTCATTGCAGCTGGGGCACTGCACCGAGGACTTTTTGAGATCGTAAAATTTCGTGCCGCACGATTGGCACACGCATTTATTCCCCCACTCGGATTTCGCCACGTCGCCGCCTCCAAGCCCGCCGATTCTAGTAAGGTTCCCAATGCCACGAACCCCGCCCCCTGTCAAAAACAATTCGCGGCATGTCTCCGTTTGAATAGTCCGGCCGATCCGGTGACTTCACCCACTTGATTGTGATACAGAGGTCCCGGCCCCGGTGATTCGCCGGCGGAACCTGCGAACGCAAAACGCGGCGAGATTTTGAACGCCCTTCGATCCGCACGCCCGGACACCTTGAACGGTACGGTTCGAGTCCCCGGGGATAAATCGATCTCTCATCGCGTGCTGATTCTGGCCGCGCTGGCGGCGGGCGAGAGCGTCGTGTCGGGCTTGCTCGAGGGCGAGGACGTAATGCACACGGCGGCCGCCCTGCGCTGTCTCGGCGCCGAGGTCGAACGCAGCGACGGCCGTTGGCACGTCCACGGACGCGGCGTCGGCGGGCTCCAGGAACCACCGGGCATCCTCGATTTCGGCAATGCGGGCACCGGTGCGCGGCTCCTGATGGGTGCGCTGGCGAGCCATCCCTTCGTCAGTTTTTTTGACGGCGACGAGTCCCTGCGGCGCCGGCCCATGGCCCGTGTGGCGGCCCCCGTCGAACGCATGGGCGCCCAAATCGTGGCCCGGTCGGGCGTCCGTCTGCCGCTGGCGGTGATCGGAACATCGTCGCCCGTTCCGATCCGTTATGAGTTGCCCGTCGCCAGCGCGCAGGTTAAATCCGCCATCCTGCTGGCCGGCCTCAATACGCCCGGCACGACGGAGGTGGTGGAGCCCGTGGCGACGCGCGACCATACGGAGCGATTGCTGCGCCACTTTGGCGCCGAGATCACGATGGAGGAAACCGATGGCGGCGGTGCGTCCACGGTTCTGACCGGTCAGCCTGAATTGACGGCCCGCGAAGTCACGGTGCCGGGCGATCCCTCGTCCGCGGCGTTTCTGGTCGTCGCCGCGCTGCTGTGCCCGGACGCGGAGGTCACGATCGAGCAGGTCTGCGTCAACCCGAGGCGTATCGGCTTGTACGATATCTTGCGCGAAATGGGCGCCGACATCGCCTTCGCCAATCCGCGCAGCGTCAGTGGTGAAGACGTGGCGGACATAAAGGTGCGGGCAAGCGCGCTGACCGGCGTCGACGTGCCGCCCGAACGGGCGCCCTCGATGATCGACGAATATCCTGTTCTTGGCGTGGCCGCGGCCTGCGCGAGGGGCGTAACGCGGCTGCGCGGGCTTGCTGAACTCCGGGTCAAGGAAAGCGACCGGCTCGCCGCCATGGCGCGCGGGCTCCAGAGCTGCGGGGTCGCGGTTCAGGAGACCGAGGACGGCCTGACGATCGAGGGCGCGCCGGCGCCGCCTGGCGGAGCGCGCATCACCACCGACTTGGACCATCGCATCGCAATGGCCTTTTTGGTCATGGGCGTCGCCACGCGGCATCCGGTGGAAATTGACGACGGACGGACGATCGCGACCAGCTTCCCGGGGTTCACCGAGCTTCTCAACGGGCTCGGAGCCCGCATCACGGCCGCCAGTTGATCGTCGCCGTGGACGGACCCGCCGCCGCCGGCAAGGGCACGATCGCCCGGCGGCTGGCCGAGGAACTGGGGTACGCCCACCTCGACACCGGGGCACTCTACCGGGCGGCCGCCCTGCGGGTCCTCGATGCCGGTATCGACCCGGACGACGCCGCGGCCGCCGCGGCCGCCGCGGCCGGAATCACCCAGACGGACCTCGCCGACCCCCGGATTCGCGACGATCATACCGCCAAGATGGCCTCCCGGGTGTCGGTTCATCCCCAGGTCCGCGCCGCTCTCCTGGACCACCAGCGAAATTTCGCGGCGCACCCGCCGGGCGGCGCGAAAGGGGTGGTGATCGAGGGACGGGATATTGGAACCGTCGTTTGCCCCCAAGCCGAGCGTAAGATTTTCTTGGACGCGAGCATCGAAATCCGCGCTGAGCGCCGCTTTCAGGAACTCCGGGGCCGGGACGCCAAGGTCACCCGGGAGGAGGTTCTGAAGGATATTCGAAAAAGAGACGAGGCGGATCGGAGTAGGGCGGTTTCCCCCCTGGTCCCCGCCCCGGACGCCTACTTGCTAGATACCTCGAATTTGGATATAGACAGCGCTTCCGCTGCCGCCAAAGCGTATGTTTTGGGCGGAGTTGGCTTGCCTTGAGTGGAAGACGAGCCAAAATAAAGGACAACAGTCTTTTGGTTGAGGCCCGCGTTCGCACCGGCGCGCCGGGCCCGTGCTTATTCGCCGCTCTGAGCCTTCGGATTGATTGAGGAGACGCCATGTCAGATCCCACCGCCGAGCCCGCGCAAAGCTTTCCCGATACGGGAGAGGATTTTGCGGCGCTTCTCGAAGAGTCGTTCGGCGCTAAGGACAATATCGAAGGTTCGGTCATCGAGGGGACCGTGATCGCGATCGAAAACGATATGGCGCTGATCGACGTCGGCCTTAAGTCCGAGGGCCGGGTCTCCCTGAAGGAGTTCTCCCTCCCGGGCCAGGACTCCGAACTCAAGGTCGGCGACAAGGTCGAGGTTTTCCTGGAACGGATGGAAAACAAGAACGGCGAGGCCGTTCTCAGCCGCGAAAAGGCGCGCCGCGAGGAAGCCTGGGAAAAACTCGAAGAGGCATTCAAAAAAGAAGAACGAGTGACCGGCCACATCTTTGGCCGCGTCAAGGGCGGGTTCACGGTCGATCTGTCGGGCGCCGTCGCTTTCTTGCCGGGCAGCCAAGTCGACATTCGCCCCGTGCGCGACGTCGGCCCCTTGATGGGAACGCCCCAGCCCTTCCAAATCCTCAAGATGGACCGGCGCCGTGGCAACATCGTCGTTTCACGGCGCGCCGTTCTCGAGGAGACGCGCGCCGAGGCCCGCTCGGAGCTTCTTGAGAAGTTGAGCGAGGGCCAGGTGCTCGAGGGCGTGGTCAAGAACATCACGGACTACGGCGCCTTTGTCGACTTGGGCGGCATCGACGGCCTGCTGCACGTCACCGACATGGCGTGGCGGCGCATCGGTCACCCCACCGAAGTGCTCAATATCGGACAGACGGTCAAGGTCCAGGTCATCAAGGTCAACCCGGAAACCCAGCGCATCTCGCTCGGCATGAAGCAACTCGAGGCCGACCCCTGGGAAGGCGTTGCCGAGAAGTACCCGGTCGGATCCAGATTCACGGGCCGTATCACCAACATTACCGACTACGGCGCGTTCGTCGAACTCGAGCCCGGCGTGGAGGGCTTGGTCCACGTCTCGGAGATGAGCTGGACCAAGAAGAACATCCATCCGGGCAAGATCGTCTCGACCAGCCAGGAGGTCGAGGTGATGGTCTTGGATGTCGATCCCGTCAGACGCCGCATCAGCCTGGGCCTCAAACAGAACATGGACAATCCGTGGTCGGCCTTTGTGGAACAGCATGCGGCGGGGTCCACCATCGAGGGCGACATCAAATCGATCACTGAATTTGGGCTCTTCATTGGGCTGGAGGGCGGGGTCGACGGCCTGGTTCATCTTTCCGACCTCGACTGGAACAAGTCCGGCGACGACGCGGTGGCCGGTTACAAGAAGGGCGACACGGTGAAAGCCATCGTCCTCGACGTAAACGTCGACAAGGAACGCATCAGCCTGGGCATCAAACAGCTCACCGAGGACCCTTTCGCGGCGTCGACGGAAAAACTGAAGCGGGGCACGACGGTCACCTGCACCGTCAAAGCCGTACGGGACAACGGCGTCGAGGTCACGCTGCCCGGCGGCTGGACCGGCTTCATACGCCGGTCCGATCTGTCTCGCGACCGCGCCGACCAGCGGCCGGACCGCTTCGCGCAGGGCGACAAGGTCGATGCCCGCATCACCAGCATCGACGCGGAGAGCCGGAAAATCGGTGTCTCGGTCAAGGCGCTGGAAATCCATGACGAAAAGGCGGCGATGGCGCAGTACGGCTCCTCGGACAGCGGCGCAAGCCTGGGCGACATCCTTGGCGCGGCCCTAAGGACCCAAGAGGCGGAACGCGCCGAGGCGGATGACGACGATTCGCCCGATTCGCCCGATTCCAATGAAGATGGGGCCGAAAAGAGCTCCAGCGGCGAGGCGGAGCCGGAGGGCGATAGCGCCGCCGCCGAGGGAGAGGCGGACAAGGACGCCTGACACAGGCTTGGAAAGTAGGGACGGTTGGCCCGCGCGGAGGCCAAAAGAAGGCCCCGGCGAGCCGCGGGGGCTAGTCACCGGGGGTAATCCCGGGGGTAATAAATGACCCTCGAACCCGATTTCATCGCCGACCGGCGCCGGCTGCGCCGCCGCCTGACGTTTTGGCGCATCGCCGCGATCGTTGGCGCCCTTGCCGTGGTCCTCGTCGTCGCGGGTGAGTTCGACCGGGTTCGCGGCGTCGCCCAGCGCAGCCACATCGTACGCATCAACGTCGAGGGGCTCATTGTCGACGACGAGGCGCGCCGCCTGGCCGTCGGATTCGCGGGCACGAACGACTCCACCAAAGCCATTATCCTTCGCATCGATAGTCCGGGCGGAACGACGGTCGGGGGCGAAGCCCTTTATCAAGCCCTGCGGCGGGCCGGCAAGGACAAACCCGTTGTCGCCGTGATCGGTACTCTCGGAACGTCGGCGGGGTACATGGTCGCGCTCGCCGCGGATCACATCATCGTCCGCGACACCTCGGTGACGGGCTCCATCGGCGTGTTGCTCCAAACCACGGAAATATCGGGTCTGCTGGAAAAACTCGGCATCCGCGCCGAGACCATCAGGAGCTCGCCCCTCAAGGCCACCCCCTCGCCCTTCGAGGAATTGACGCCCGAGGGACGCGCCGCCGCGCAAGCCGTCGTCGACGATATCTACGGCTGGTTCGTCGATCTGTTCGCGGAACGGCGCGGTCTGACGCGCGAGACGGCCCTGGAACTGGCGGATGGGCGGGTGTTCACCGGGCGTCAGGCCCTGTCGGAGGGGCTCGTGGACGGCATCGGCGGGGAGCGCGAAGCCATCGAATGGCTTGAATCGGAGCGCGATATCGAGCGCGGCCTGCCCGTCCGGGAGCTCGATCAGGGGAGCAGCCGCGGTTTTCTGATCGACCTCATTACCACGGTGACCAGAAAAACTTTGCTTTCTGAAAGGCTTAGTCTTGACGGCCTAATTTCTGTTTGGCAACCTGACCGGTAAGTTCCGCTGCTCCACGGGCGCAAGACCGGCGCTACCGCAGCGCGATAAGAAGAACGCCGGGAGGAATCGCCACATGGTCAAGTCGGAACTCATCATGCGGTTGGCGGAACTGAATCCCCACTTGTATCAGCGGGATATTGAGCGGATCGTCTCGACCGTCTTCGAGGAAATCTCGCAGGCGCTGGCGCGCGGGGATCGGGTCGAGTTGCGCGGGTTCGGCGCCTTTTCCGTCAAGCGGCGGGCCGCGCGCGTGGCGCGCAATCCGCGTACCGGGGCCGCCGTCAACGTCGCCGAAAAGCACGTGCCATTCTTCAAGACGGGCAAGGAGTTGCGGCTGAGCCTGAACCAAGGCAGCAAACAGTAACCTCAGAAGTGTCCGGCGGCCTCGGCGATCGGACACCCGGGGCGCCATGAAAATCATCTTTTGGATCGTATTTTTGTTACTGGCCCTGGCGGTCATTCTGTTCGCCATCGCCAACCGGGGGCTGGTGACGGTGAGCCTCGACCCCTTCCCGGTGACGTTCGAGAAGCCGCTCTATTTAGTGGCGCTGGGCGCCGCGTTTATCGGCGTTCTGGGCACGGGGCTGGGCGTTGCGCGCGCGGGCTGGCGGGCCCGGCGACGGGCGCGCAGGGCGGAGAAGCGCGCGGCCCAGGCCGAAAGTGAACTGGCGCGGTTGCGCGGCGAGGCGGCCGCACCTGATCGGCCCCCATCCGATCAGCCCCCACCTGATCAGCAAAGGGCGGTCGAGGACAGGCGGCCCCCGCCGGCGAGGGCGATCGACCTCACCTAGGGCGTTTCCGGTCTGGTCAGGGCCAGGCCTGGTCGTGGGGAATTCTGCTATAAGGTTTCCCACAAGGGACCTAAGTCATGGCCATACAGTCAAAAAATGCGATTTCCCGTCCGCGCGGCGGGCCACAGCCCGTTGCCGGTTGAAACCGATGACCGGTGTGGAGGCGAAGATTTGCGGCCTGTCGACCGTGGAGGCGGTACAGGGTGCCGCCGCCGCCGGGGCCCGGTACGTGGGGTTCGTGTTCTATGAACCCTCGCCGCGCCATGTATCGCCGGCGCAGGCCGCGGGCCTTGCCAGCGCCGCCCCGGCCGTGGAGAAGGTAGCGGTCATGGTCGACCCCGGCGACGACCTGATCGCCGATGTCACGGCGCAAGTGGGCGTGGCCCTGCTTCAACTTCATGGTTCGGAGGATCCCCGCCGCGTCGCCACGATCCGGCGAACCTTCGGCGTTCCGGTGATGAAAGCGGTCTGCGTGTCGGCGGAGGAGGACCTGACGAAAGCCCGCGAGTGGGAGCACGCCGCCGACATGCTTCTGTTTGACGCCAAGCCGCCCGCCGCCAGGACAGATGCCCTGCCGGGCGGAAACGCCTTGATGTTCGATTGGGACCTTTTGCGGGACCAGACCTGGGCCTGCCCCTGGATGCTGTCGGGCGGGCTAACCGCGGATAACGTCGCCGAAGCCGCTTCGGTGAGTGGCGCCCGTTTCGTCGACGTATCGTCGGGCGTCGAATCGAGCCCCGGCCAAAAGGATCCCGCCCTGATCACCCGGTTCCTGGCCGCGGTGGCTCGGATCGGGGCTTAGGGAAACCGGTATGGCGGAACCGAATACCTACCGCGCCGGCCCCGACGACCACGGCCACTTCGGCATGTTCGGCGGCCGTTACGTTGCCGAAACATTGATGCCGCTGATCCTCGAGCTTGAGAAGGCCTACGGCGCGGCGCGCAAGGACCCCGGTTTCGCGGCGGAGCTCGACTATTACTTCCGCGACTACGTCGGCCGGCCGAGCCCGCTTTATTTGGCCGCCCGCCTGACGGCGCGTTTCGGCGGCGCCAAGGTTTACCTCAAGCGCGACGAGCTCAACCACACGGGCGCGCACAAGATCAACAACTGCATCGGCCAGATTCTGTTGGCCCGGCGCATGGGCAAGACGCGGATCATCGCCGAAACGGGCGCGGGCCAGCACGGCGTCGCGGCGGCCACCGTTGCCGCCCTCTTCGACCTGCCCTGCATCGTCTACATGGGCGAGGTCGACATCGCGCGGCAAGAGCCCAACGTTTTCCGCATGAAGTTGCTCGGTGCCGAAGTGCGGCCCGTGAGCTCCGGTTCGAGGACCCTGAAGGACGCCATGAACGAGGCGCTGCGCGACTGGGTGACCAACGTCGAAGACACCTTCTATATCATCGGGACCGTCGCCGGCCCCCACCCCTACCCCGAGATGGTGCGCGACTTCCAATCGGTGATCGGGCGCGAGGCGCGGGCCCAGATGATGGAACGCGAAGGCCGCCTGCCCGATACCCTGATCGCCTGCATCGGCGGCGGGTCGAATGCGATGGGATTGTTCCACCCCTTCCTGGACGACCCGGACGTCGCCATGATCGGCGTCGAAGCGGGCGGTAAGGGCGTTGAGACGGACGCGCACGCGGCCTCGTTGGCGGGGGGCCGCCCCGGCGTCCTGCACGGCAACCGCACCTACCTTCTGCAGGACGGCGACGGCCAGATTCTGGAGGCCCATTCGATCTCGGCCGGGCTCGATTACCCCGGCATCGGTCCCGAGCATTCCTGGCTTCGGGACCAGGGCCGGGTCGAGTACGTTTCGGCCACCGACGCCGAGGCCCTCGAGGCCTTCCAGCTTTGCAGCAGATTGGAGGGCATCATTCCCGCGCTCGAACCCAGTCACGCGCTGGCTCATGTGGCGAAAATCGCCCCCGGCCTTGCCAAGGACCACATTATCCTGATGAACATGTGCGGCCGTGGCGACAAGGATATCTTCACCGTCGCCGACGCCATTGGAGTCAAACTTTGAGCGGGCGCATCGCCGCCCGCTTCGCGCAACTCAAGGCCGAGGGGCGGGCCGGCTTCGTGGCCTTCCTCACGGCCGGCGATCCGGACCACGAGACCTCGGCGGCCATCGTCGAAGGCCTGCCGGCGGCCGGCGCCGACCTGATCGAGCTGGGCATGCCCTTCTCCGACCCCATGGCGGACGGGCCCTCGATCCAGGCCTCCAGCCTGCGCGCCCTGCGGGCCGGCGCCTCTCTTCGCAATACGATTGAACTGGTTAGGGGGTTTCGCAACCGAAATAATGAGACCCCGGTGGTTCTCATGGGGTATTTCAATCCTATCTTTAGGTACGGCGTCGATGCGTTCATCGGCGATGCGGTCGCGGCGGGGATAGACGGTCTGATCATCGTCGATCTTCCGCCCGAGGAAGATGAGGATCTCTGCCTTCCGGCCCTAAAAGCCGGGCTGAACTTCATCCGCCTCGCCGCCCCGACGACGGACGAAACCCGCCTGCCGCGTGTTCTTGCCAACACTTCGGGCTTCGTCTACTACGTTTCGATAAGGGGGATCACGGGAGCTGCATCACCTGACATCGCATCGGTGGGTGAGTCCGTGGCGCGAATCAAACGCCACACCGTGTTGCCGGTGGCCGTCGGTTTCGGGATCAGGACTCCGGAACAGGTGGCGGACATCGCGGCGGTCGCCGATGCCGTCGTCGTTGGGTCGGCCATCGTCGACGTGGTCGCCAACGGCTTGGACGCCAACGGTAAGGCAGGGCCCTCGCTGGTGGAAGAGGTGCTTGGTTTGGTGCGTTCCTTGGCCGCAGGCGTGCGGAACGCGCCGGTTGAGCGTAAAGCAGGGTAACCCGGCCGCGATCCGGCCGCATATCAGGGACACGCGATGAACTGGTTGACTCACTTCGTCCGCCCAAAGATGAGGGCGTTCTCCCGCAAGCGGGACACGCCCGACAACCTTTGGACGAAGTGCAAGAAATGCAGTCAGATGGTGTTCCACCGCGATCTCTCGGAAAACGCACACGTCTGCCCGAACTGCGATCACCACATTCGTATCGGACCCAAGGAACGCTTCGCGCAACTGTTCGACGGCGGTGAATGCGAGCGCGTCGAGCTCCCCGAGGTCCAGAACGATCCCCTCAAGTTCCGCGATCAGAAGCGTTATTCCGACCGGCTGAAGGAGAACCGCGCGGCCACCGGAGAGAACGACGCGGTCGTGGTGGGCCACGGCGCCATGGGCGGACACAAGGTCGTCATGGCCGTTCAGAACTTCGCCTTCATGGGTGGCTCGATGGGCTTGGCCGCGGGCGAGGCGTTGATCGTCGCCGCGAAGCTCGCGGTGCTACAGGAAGCCGCCTTGGTTGTCTTCGCCGCAGCGGGCGGGGCGCGCATGCAGGAGGGTATTCTCTCGCTGATGCAGATGCCGCGCACCACCATCGCGGTCGGCATGGTGCGCGAGGCGGGCCTGCCCTACATCGTCGTTCTCACCGACCCGACGACCGGCGGCGTCACCGCGTCCTATGGCATGCTGGGCGACATTTCCATCGCCGAGCCCGGCGCCCTGATCGGATTTGCCGGACCGCGCGTCATCGAGGACACCATCCGCGAACAACTGCCGGAGGGTTTCCAGCGCGCCGAGTATCTTTTCGAGCACGGCATGCTCGACATGGTCGTGCAC
>JADFIH010000061.1 GCA_022566715.1 Pseudomonadota bacterium
CGATGAAAGAACCATCGACGCAACAGGGCGGCGCATCGGAAAACTCCTCGAGTGCTTCTCTCCGCAAGAATGCGCAAACTACATCAGAAATTCTGGCTATGCTTCAATATGAAACGGAAAGACTCTAAGTCTTGAGCCAGGACGGGGCCCCCGCGGCCGCAACCCCGGTCACCTCGGCCAGCGCCTCACGAATCCCCGGCGTCGCGGCCAATATCGGGTTGCCGCCGGTCAACCAGTCGCCGGACAGGAAGTCGCTCGTCCAGCCGCCGGCCTCACGCACGAGGGCGATCCCGGCCAGAATGTCCCATGAGTTGATGTGCAATTCGGCGTAGCCGTCGAGTCGGCCGTCGGCGATGTGCGCCATCGCGAGCGCGCCCGATCCCGCACGGCGGTACTCGCACTCGGCATCGAGAAGCCGGCGGATCAACGCGGCGTGCGGTTCGACGTCCGTCCGGTAGGAAAAACCGACACCGACCATTGCCTCGCGAATATTTTGACGGCCGCTGACCTGGAGGGGCGTGCCGTTGCGCGTGGCGCCCTCGCCCCGCCGGGCCGCGTAGAACTCGTCCGCCATGGGATCGTGGATTATGCCGAGCTCCAAGGTTCCCTTCACCACGAAGGCGATTGAAATGCACCACTCGGTGAGGCCGCGAATAAAATTGTTCGTCCCGTCGATCGGATCGATAACCCAGAGCGCGTCATGATCGGACCCGCCGCCCTCTTCTCCCAAAAAACCGTCCTCGGGGAAACTGCTCCGGATGCCGTCGACGATCAGCTTTTCGACCTCGCGGTCCGCCGTCGTGGTCCAGTCCTGCCGGCTCTTCTTTTCGATCTCTATTGGGTCCTGGCGCAGAAAATAGCGCCGCGCCACGCGGCCGGCCTCAACGGCCACCGCCCGCGCGGCCTCGAAGCGGCGCGCAATCTCCTGGGGTGTCATGTGGTTGCTCCTGAGGGTCGCGGTTTCGCGCGGCGGCGGTGGTTCGTCCCCGGTTTGCCGGTGGTTGCCCACGTTCAATGAGTGGATGTGGCTCTGATTCCGGTTCTAGTACATGATCGGCGGTGAGGGCGTCGAGGAAATTCGCCCAGCGCCGGCGACCGCGGGAAGACGGGATCAATTATGGATAAATCCGAAAGACGGCCCGGGCGCCCGGCCGAGGGGCGTTCATCCGAGGCGCCTTCGAAAGAGGAGCGTCCTTGGGGGAATTACACCGTGCTGCACGTTGGGAAAAATTTCCAAGTAAAGGTGATCGAAGTCGAGGCCGGGAAGCGCATATCGCTGCAATTTCATCGCCGCCGCGACGAGCATTGGACGATCGTCAGCGGGGCCGCGCGCGTGACCAAGGGCGAGACGACTTTCCTGATTGGCGAGAACGAGACCGTTCACATCCCGCGCGAGGTTACCCATCGGATTGAGAACGTGGGCGCGGCTCAACTTGTGTTTGTCGAGGTGCAGTGCGGCGACTACTTCGGCGAGGACGATATCGTGCGTTTGGAGGACGACTTCGGACGGCGGGGTCAACCCGGCGAGACGGGTGGGCGGGGTGAGAACTAGTCGCAAGCCCGGGGCGGTTTTCACCCCGCCGGACCGGGGAGTCGCCGCTTGCCGTTCGCACGCATTGGTGTGACACTCTTTTTGGGTCCGGCGATTTCGCCTTCGCGGGGAGCGTAGGGTTTTTGCCCCAGGACGCGAATCCGACCGGAGAACGATGTTAGGGAGGAATGTTATGAAAATTCGCTATTTGCTCACGGCGCTGTTCGCCGCGGCCTTGGGTGGTTTGGCTTCGCTGGGCGCGTCCCATCCGGCGGCCGCGCAAGGCAAGGAACTGGTTCTTTACTGCAGTCCGCAGATCGAATGGTGTCAGCTCATGGTCAAGGAGTTCGAGAAGGCGACGGGCATCGATGTGGCGATGACCCGCAAGAGCTCGGGCGAAACTTTCGCGCAGATCAAGGCCGAGTCGCGCAACCCGAAGGGCGACGTCTGGTGGGGCGGGACCGGCGATCCGCATCTTCAGGCCGCCGAGGAAGACCTGACCGCCGAGTACACGGCCACAAATTTCGACGAGTTGCACGATTGGGCGCAACGGCAAGCCGCGGCCGGAAACAACCGTACGGTCGGCATCTACGCCGGCGCACTCGGCATCGGCTACAACAGCGAGCTGTTGGAACAGGCTGGGTTGGCGCCGCCGAAGTGCTGGTCCGATCTGACCAAGGCCGAATACAAGGGCGAGATTCAGATCGCCAACCCAAATTCGTCGGGCACGTCCTATACGACGCTCGCGACCCTGGTGCAGATATTCGGCGAGGACGAAGCCTTCGAGTTCATGAAGGCGATGCACAAGAACGTCAACCAGTACACCAAGTCGGGCTCGGCGCCGATCAAGAACGCCGCGCGCGGCGAGACGGCGATCGCCATCACCTTCCAGCACGACATGGTGACGCAGAAGGTGTTGGGCTTTCCGATCGAGATCGTCTCTCCTTGCGAGGGCACGGGCTTTGAGATCGGCTCGATGAGCATCATCAAGGGCGGTCCGAATCCGGACTCCGCGAAGGCGTTCTATAACTTCGCGCTGCGGGCGGACATTCAGGAAATGGCGGCCAGCGCCCGTGCGTACCAGGTGCCGTCGAACGCGAGTGCGACCCCGCCGCCGCAGGCGCCGAAGCTCGAAGACATCAAGCTGATCGACTACGACTTCAAGAAGTACGGGTCCTCCGAGGTGCGGCGCCGGCTGTTGAAGCGCTGGGACGAGGAGGTTGGTTCGCTGCCGCGTTAGCATAGGCGTGCGTTAGATCGTGGGGCGCCGGTGAACCGGTCGCTACAGCTTTGGCTGGCGTTCGGCTGGATCGGCTTTGCTCTCCTGCCCTGGTACGTTGCCGACCGCGGCTTCTGGTCGTTCGGTTGGCTGGGTTCCGGCGCCCCCTTTTCCTCCGACGCAGGGTCGGCCCTATTTCTAGGACTTCTGCACGAGCCTACTTGGTTGCTTTTTCTGGCCGTTCCGTTACTCGCGCCATTGGCGGTTCTGGGCCGCGAGCGGTCGGACCCCGTCTTTGCGCGAACACTCATACTCTCGGGCGCCGTCGGTTTCGCCTATGTGTTTTTGCAGGGCTTCACCATCGGCATCGACGGTTGGGAATTCCCCGGCCTCGAAGCGCTTTTCGGCCCGACCGATTTGCGGCAGGCGGGCATGGGCTATGGTGCGATCCTCGCCGCGGCGACTTTTCTTTTCCTTCTGACAACCGGGATCGCCGCCAAGGGGGCGATCAACGGCGACCGGTTCGTCGTCGGCTCCATCGGGCTCATCGTCGCCGCCGTCGCCATTTTCATCTTCTTCCCGGTTTTCCGAATCTTGATCAGCGCTCTGCAGGACAACGACGGCGCGTTCGCGGTCCGCGTGTTCTTCGAGAAACTTTTCGACCGGAGGATTTGGGGCGTCGGCTGCCTGGGCGGCGGGGTCCGCTGCGGCGTGGCGTGGAACTCGTTTCTGCTCGCCGTCCTTACGGGCTTAAGCTCGACCATATTGGGGCTCGTGTTCGCGGTTATCGCCACGCGCACGCGCTTCCGCGCCAAGAGACTGCTGCGCGTGCTCACCATGTTGCCCATTATCACGCCGCCCTTCGTTATCGGATTGGCGATTATCCTGCTCTTCGGGCGCGCGGGACTCGTGTCTCAATTCCTTTGGGATGTCATCGGCCTGCGGCCCACCCGCTGGATATTCGGGTTGCCGGGCATCTGGTTCGCCCAGACGCTGGCGTTCACACCGATCGCTTTTCTCGTCCTCATCGGCGTGGTCGAAGGCGTGAGCCCGTCCATGGAGGAGGCCGCGCAGACCCTGAGGGCCGGAAGGTGGCGCACCCTATCCTCCATTTCCTTCCCGTTGATCCGGCCTGGGCTCGCGAACGCCTTCCTCCTCGGCTTCATCGAAAGCCTGGCGGACTTCGGCAATCCGCTGGTGTTGGGCGGCAACTACGACGTCATGTCGACCGAGATATTCTTTGCGATTGTGGGGGCGCAAAACGATCAGGGACGAGCCGCGGTGCTGGCCATCGTCCTGCTGTTCTTTACGCTCTCGGCGTTCCTGGCGCAGCGTCTGTGGCTCGGGCGCAAGTCCTATACGACGGTCACGGGAAAAGGCGATTCCGGGAGGCCACTGCGCCTGCCACCCGCCCTGACGGCTGGCCTCTATGGCGTGGCCCTGCCTTGGGCCGCGCTCACCGTGGTGATTTACGTCATCATCATGTTTGGCGGCTTCGTCGAGCTTCTCGGGCGCAACAATTCCCTCACCCTCCGGCACTTCATCGACACCTTTGGGATCACCCGCGGCCAGTTTGGCCTGGTCTTCAGCGGTTTGGCGTGGAACTCCTTTTTCACGACGATTTGGATCGCGGCCGTCTCGGCGCCGCTGACGGCGGGGATCGGCCTGCTGACGGCCTACATACTCGTGCGTCAGCGTTTCTTTGGGAAAGGCGTCTTCGAGTTCGGCACCATGCTCAGCTTCGCTATTCCCGGAACGGTGATCGGCGTGAGCTACGTTCTCGCCTTCAACGTGCCGCCCATCGAGCTCACGGGGACGGGGGTTATTCTCATCATCAGCTTTGTATTCCGGAACATGCCCGTCGGGGTGCGGGCCGGGATGGCGTCCATGAGCCAAATCGACAAAAGCCTCGACGAGGCGTCGCTGACCTTGGGCGCGAACAGCTTCACGACCGTCCGCAAAGTGATCCTGCCGCTGCTGCGGCCGGCCATCTTCGCCGCGCTCGTCTTCAGCTTCGTCCGCGCCATGACCGCGCTCAGCGCCGTGATCTTTCTCGTCAGCGCCAAATACGACATGGCCACATCGTTTATTATCGGGCGGGTCGAGAACGGCGACTTCGGGCAGGCCATCGCCTATTCGGCGGTGCTGATTCTTGTCATGATGGTGGTGATCCTATTGCTCCAGGTGGCCGTCGGCCGGCGGCAAATTCATCGGCGGGAGGATGTCCAGGGCAACGCGCTGGAAGGGCTGGCGGGATGAACACGACACAGAAAGCGGCGGCGGTCGTATTCGAAAAGGTCTCGAAGGCCTTTGGCTCGGTCGTCGCCGTGAATGAGGTTTCCCTGACCGTGGAACCCGGCACGCTGGTCACGCTGCTCGGGCCCAGCGGATGCGGTAAGACGACCACGCTCCGCCTGATCGCCGGGCTCGAAATGCCGACAGCGGGTAAGATATTCATCGCCGGCCGGGATGTCTCGTTGCTGCCCGCAACCGACCGCGATGTCAGCATGGTGTTTCAGTCTTACGCGCTGTTTCCCCACATGACGGTATTGGAGAACGTGTCCTACGGCCTGCGCGTCAGCGGCATGAAAAAGAAACAGGCGGGCGAGAAGGCGGAAGCGGTTCTGGCGCAGGTGAACATGCCGGGATATGGCGCGCGTCTGCCGAGCGAGCTCTCGGGCGGGCAGCAACAACGCGTGGCCGTGGCGCGCGCGCTGGTTCTGGAACCACAGGTCCTGCTGTTCGACGAACCCCTGTCCAATCTGGACGCGAAGCTTCGCCGTCAGGTCCGCCAGGACATTCGCGAGCTGCAACAAAATCTCGGTCTGACGACGGTGTATGTCACACACGACCAAGCGGAGGCGCTTGCTGTCTCGGACAGTATCATCGTGATGCGGAACGCCGAGATCGCGCAAAAGGGATCGCCACGCGATCTCTACGAGAAGCCCGAGGATATCTTCGTTGCCGACTTCATCGGCGACGCAAACGTGGTCAAGGCGGAGATCGTGCGAATCGACGGCGAGCAGGCGATCGTACGCGTCGGCGTAATCGAGATTCCCTTGCCCCATCGCGGATTGACGCCCGGCGAGGTCGACCTCGCGATACGGCCGGAGTCCGTCCAACTCTCGAACGGCGCAGCCGGGGACGCCCTCGCGGGCGAGGTTCTCAAGGCGACCTATCTTGGCGGTCACATCGAGTACACGGTCGCGACGCCCGTTGGCGAGTTGTTCGTGATCGACCCGCGTGTACACATGATGTTTTCGCCCGGCGGCACTGTCGGTGTTTCCTTCGCTGAGCGTGGCGTGACACTTGTCCACCCGTAACGCTTAGCTCGGTGCGCCTTGGGCTTCACGCCGGCGCGGCGCCAATCATCCCGGAAATGGCGGAAACGGCACATCGAACAAGATTGATTTCTTGGACGAATCGGTGGAAGTTATCAGTCGAGGACTGGGGCCGTAGGGTTCCAGACGGGGGTGCGGTAATTTCGGCCTGAACCCTGGAGGGAGGGCCCGCCGCGTTCGACGGGGCTCGATGCATGCCTGGTGAATCGCTGACCGTCGACCACGTCGCGGTCGACTACGGCACGCTCCGCGTGCTGCAAGATGTCTCCCTCGACGTCGCGCCGGGTGAGTTCATCGCCTTGCTCGGCGCTTCGGGCTGCGGCAAGACGACGCTCCTGCGGGCCATATCGGGGTTCGTCAAGGTCGCCTCGGGGCGCATCCTTCTGTCCGGCCAGGACATCACCAGCGCACCGCCCGACAAACGCCAAATGGCCATGGTGTTTCAGTCCTACGCCTTGTGGCCGCATATGACGGCGGCACAGAACATCGGGTACGGGCTGAAGCTCCGTAAAGTGCCGCGCGCCGAGATCAGCCGGCGCGTCGACGAAATGCTCGCGCTGCTGGGCCTGGAGGGGTTTGGCGAGCGCTCCGTCACGAAGCTGTCGGGTGGCCAGCGTCAGCGCGTGGCTTTGGGCCGCGCCCTGGCCATCGGGCCGCGGATATTGCTCCTCGACGAGCCCCTTTCGAACCTCGACGCCCGTATCCGGCAATCCGTGCGCCATGAGATCAAGGCCCTGCAGGCGCAGCTTGGGATCACCGCCATTCACGTGACCCACGACCGCGAGGAAGCGATGGTCATGGCGGACCGGATCGCCATCCTGGACGCCGGCAACGTGGCCCAACTCGGTTCCCCCGAAGAAGTTTACAACCGGCCCGTCTCGCCGTTCGTCGCGGCCTTCATGGGCGCGGACAACGAGATCCGCCTGCGCGTGGAGCGCCGCAACGGAGAGATCCACATCCCGGCCTCCGACCACAACGACGCGGCCGTTCTGCTCGATGGCGAAAGCGCTAACGGGGACGGCGTTCACGTCGTCGGTCCGGGGTGCGGAGACGTCGTGGCCCATTTCCGCGGCGAGGCGGCGACTCTGATCGCGGCCGGCGAGCGCCCGCCCGGCGGTCTGGTCTTGCGGGGCCGGGTTCGTCAGATGTCGTATCCCGGTGGAATTTACCGCTATGCCGTGGATGTCGGCGACCGCCGGTTCATGGTCGACGACCCGCGGCGCATCGAGGTGGGCGAATCCGTGGGCATTTCGCTGCCGGCCGCCGCGCTTCACCTTTATCCGGCGGAATTGGGAAGGCATGAAGTAGCAGAGGAGTAATCGGGGCGTGGGGAAGGCGACACATCCCTTGGCCCCGCCGTTGGTTTGGTAACCGAGTTTCCGTAGGACAGTCTTTTTGAGTAGGCAAGCGTAGGTTTTCAGGCCGGTGTAGGCCGGCGAACGTCAAAGGAGGAGATACGTTATGAGGTTATCGAAACTACTTTCAGCCGGCGCCGCCGCGGCATTTGCGGCGGGCGTGATGGCCGCGCCATCGCAGGCGCAGACCCTCAATGTGCTCACGGCCGGGTCCCAGAACATGGTCGATTACATCACCGATTACCTGGGACCGCTTTTCGAATCGACGCATCCTGGCGTCACGGTGCGCGTCGCCGGCACCGGCCCGGGCGCCTCGGGGTCGCAGAAGATCTTCGAGAAGCTGGACGCCCAGATGAAGGCGGGCCGTACCGCTTGGGACGTCGATGTTGCGGTTGTCCACCAGCAGATGGCGGGCACGATGCGTGAGGCCAACCTATTGGCCAGCTACCGTGCCGACATCGACACGGGCGGGTTGGTGACGCGCGATACGGCGAAGATGGCGCTCGGAGTGGACGTGGACGGCTACGTCATGCCGATGTTCCACAGCCAGACCGCCATCGCCTACAACCCGGCGATCGTCAAGGATCCGCCGTCGACCTATGACGAGCTGCGAACTTGGGTGAGCAACAACCCGAAGCAGTTCGGCTACAACGGCATCAAGGGCGGCATGTCCGGCGTAAGTTTCGTGGTCGGTTGGATGTACGCCTACAGTGGACAAGGCGATCAGTTGCAAAACGGGCCTTACGACGTGGCCCTCAAGGACGGCTGGAGCGACGTGCTTGGTCAGTTGAAGGACTTCAACAAGGGCATCACGTTCACGCCGGGCAACGCGGGCACGCTGGATATGCTGAACCGTGGCGAGATCGTCATGGGCCCGGTGTGGGTCGACATGTTCTACACCTGGCAGGCCGACGGGCGTATTCCGCCGAACCTGAAACTCAAGCTTATTGGCCCGGGAATGCCCGGCCAGCCGATGTACTACATCACGCCGGCCAAGGCCGCGAACGCCGATCTGGCCAGGGAGTTCATCGCCCTGGCGACGAGCCCCGAAGTGCAGGCGCAGGGCATTGTCGAGCGCTTCAATTGGTATCCGGGCATCGACGCGCAGCACGTGGAGGCCTCGCTCACGCCGGCAATCTGGAACAAGCTGTTCAAGGACGTAAGCCCCAACGATCTCGCGACGAAGGGCCGGTCCTTCCCGATTACGCCGTTCTTCGACGACATTCGGGAAGCGTACGAAAAGCAGGTTTCGAACTAGTCCGTCCGGTAAAGCGTTGTCATAAGACCCCGGGGGCGGTATCGCGCCGCCCCCGGAACGTTTCGTCACCTTCCTCGGATTGAAAGCACATGCGGACCGCGCCGGCGTCGGCATTTGGGCGGCTTTGGCAGAACGAGCGTTTCCTGTCCCTTGCCTTGGTGACGCCCGCGCTGCTCACCATCGGCGCCCTGTTCCTCTACCCGCTCGGGTTCTCGGTGATCAGCGCCTTTTCCGTCGAGGACAGCGGCTTTGGCATCGCCAACTTCACCAAGGCTTTTGATTTCTATTCCAACGACATCTTGTTCACGGTCATCATCGTCGGCATTTCGACGGTCCTAATCGGCGCCTTCGCCATCGCCATCGGCGGTTATCTGACGATGGGCGAGAGTCCCCTGGCCGTGTCGATCCTGAAGTGGCTCTACCGCTGGCCCTTATTTATTCCCTTCATCGTGGCGGGCCAAATGATGCGCACGTTCCTCGCCAAGAATGGGTTGATGAACAACATGATCGTCGGCGCCGGCCTGCTGGACCCGTCGCAGACCACGAGCTTTCTCGATTGGCGCGGGATCGTCATTACCTTCGTTTGGAAGCAGACGCCGTTCGTTGCGCTCCTGGTCGCCGGCGCGATGGCGTCGCTCGACCGTTCGACCATCGAGGCGGCACGGAACCTCGGCGCCGGCCGGATCCGCATCCTGGCTCAAATCATCGTGCCGCAGGTTCGGCCCACCATCGTCGTGGGTCTCATCCTGTCGTTCGTGGTCATGATGTCGGTCCTGTCGGTTCCGCTCATGATCAACGCCCAGAACCCCACCATGTTGACCGTGGACATGGCCTTCCGCATCAACACCTACGGCGATTACGGGGTCGCCAACGCGCTGGGCTTCATCTCCTACGCCATGACCGGATTTGTGGCCTGGATTTATCTGCGCCAGGGCGTTCGGCAGGGGGGCGCCCCATGACGGGAATTTTGCGCTCAACGGCCGCGGCTTGGGTGCCGCGCGGACTCATTCTGTTCCTGGTCGCCTTCGTGATCTTCGGCCCGCTCGCGAACATGCTGCTGTGGGCCTTCACCGAGGTCTGGTATTTCCCCGCCAAGCTGCCGATCGAGTGGGGGTTTGCCTTTTGGGAGCGGGTGTTCCGGCCCCAGGGCAACGCGATGGAGTCGCTCATCAACAGCGTCCTCATCGCGCTTACGACGGTCGTGATCGCGGTCAGCGTGTCGATCCCGGCGGGTTATGCGCTGGGGCGCCGACGGGTTCCCTGGCGCGGAATAATCTTGGTCGCGTTCCTTTTGCCGCAGGCTTTTCCCAGCGTGGCCGTACACATCAACGTCGCGCGAATCTTCTATAGCATGGGGCTTGCCGGCACGTTCTTCGGGGTCGTGTTGGTGCACACGATGCAAGGCTTGGTGTTTTCGGTTTGGATCTCGACCGCCGCGTTCGCGACCATCGACCACGAACTCGAGGAGGCCGCGCGCAACCTTGGCGCCTCGGCCCTGCGCACCTTCTTCACGGTCACCCTGCCCCTGGCGCTGCCGGGCATCATGGCGAGCGGTATCTTCGTGTTTCTTCTGTCGCTCGACGAGTTCACCGGAACCTTCTTCGTCGGCGTTCCCGACATTACGACGTTGCCGCTCTTGCTGTTCACGGCCAGCATGGAAGGAAACTATCAGATCGCCTCGATCACCTCCCTGATCCTGCTCGTCCCCTCGGTCGCGTTCATGCTGATCATCGAGCGGTTCCTCAAGGCGGACGTCCTGGCCAAGATCGGCAATTAGAGCGTTTCCGGCGGTTGGCTCCCAGGCGGTCCTGGCATAGGATCGGCCCGCGCGCCGCAACATGGCGCACGGTCGAACAATAAAACTCTTTGGGAGGGTCCACTATGCCACGCATGACTCCTTGGCGCGTGATCGCTGAGGCACTCGCCGCCGAGGGCGTGGAGCGGGTCTACGGACTGCCCGGCAATCCATTGCATCTCGTCGCCGACCTTATGGAGCACACCGAAATCGATATCGTGCTCTTGCGGCACGAACATTCCGGCGTTGCCTGCGCCTTCGCCGACTCGCGGATCAGCCGCCGTCCCGCGGTGGCCTTCGGTAATCCGGGACCCGGCATCACCAACATGGCGACGGGGCTCCTGGAGGCGAGCTCGGCGTCGCTTCCCGTGATCGTCCTCACCAACGGAACCCCCCTGGAAAGCGACGGAAAGGGCGCCTTTCAGGAATTGGACTCGGTCGCGCACCTCGCGCCGGTGACCAAATGGGCGACCCGGATCGTCGATCCCGCCACCACGCCCTGGGTCATGGCGCGCGCCTTCGATGTGGCGGTCAACGGCCGGCCCGGCCCCGTCTTCATCGATGTGCCGACGGACATCGGCCTTCGTGAGGTGGACATGCCGGCCTACCGTCCCTCGCTTGGCCGGCACCGCAGCCGCCCGGCCGCCGACGCGGTGGCCGCCGCCGCCGAACTTGTGGGCGCGGCCAAGCGGCCCCTCATCTGGTGCGGTAGCGGGGCCTACGCCTCGGGCGCGGCGGAAGAGGTCCTGGCCTGCGCCGAGCACCTGGGCGCACCCGTCTTCACCACCCCGGGTGGGCGCGGCATCATCGCCGAAGATCACGGCCTGTCGCTCGGTCAGACCGGCCTTTACTTCACCGAAGCCGGCAAGTCCTATTTCGACTCGGCCGATCTGGTGATCGCCGTGGGCACGCGGCTCGAGGAATTCTCGACGGGCGGCTGGAGCTATTGGCCGCGGGACGCCAAATTCATTCAGATCGATATCGATCCGCAGGCGATCGCGCTGAACCAACGGCCCGACGTGGCGCTGGTGGGCGACGCGGTGCTGGCGCTGGCCGACCTTCGGGACGGTCTCGCGCCGCTCGATGCGGCGGCGCGGGCTGCCCGGCGAGACGAGATCGCCGCGCTGAAAGAGCCCTACCTCGCCCGCGTCGACGCGGAATGTGCTGACCTGCGCCGGCCGATTCGTGCGCGACAGGTCGTGGCCGCGATTAATCGCATCTTTGGTCACGACACGATTATGGTGCACGAGAACGGCGGGGCCGATCTGTGGTCCTATTACTGGCCCTACTATAAAGTGCTGGACGTGGGCGACGATATCCCGATGGGCGAACAGACCGCCATGGGCATGGGCATCATCGGCACCATCGCCGCCAAGCTCGCGCGGCCGGACAAACAAGTGGTGTGCGTGTCGGGTGATGCCGCCATGCAAATGGCGATGATGGAGATGGCGACGGCGGCCGAGCGGCGCTGCGGCGTCACCTGGGTCGTGTTGAACAACCAGGCGTTGGGCTGGCCCCAGTACATCCAGGTCCTGACGGGCAAGCAGGAGGTTGCGACCAACTTCCACGTCGGCACCGATTTCGTGAGCGTGGCTCGGGCGCAAGGCTGCGAGGGACGCCGTATCGAGGACCCCGCCGACGTGGACGCGGGACTCACCGCCGCGCGCGATGCGAATAAAAAGGGAATTCCGTTTGTGCTGGACATCGCGATCGAGAAGCATGATTACCCGCCCCATTTCGTCATGCATCACGAGGCGAATTTCTCAAGTTGAGGCGAAAGGCCGGTTCCCGTGAAAGCACCTCGAATCATTCGCCTGCACGAAAGCGACAACGTGCTCGTCGCCATGGACGCCGTCGGCGTGGGCACGAAGCACGCGGGCGTCACCGCGGCCGACCCGATCCCCCAAGGCCACAAGATGGCGGCGCGCGCCATCGGCGACGGCGAGGCCGTCGTAAAGTACGGCCAGGTGATCGGCCATGCCGCCGGCCCGATCGCGCCGGGGGCCCATGTTCACGTTCACAATGTCGAAATGCGCGACTTCGAGCGCGACTACCGGATCGCCGAAGCAGCGGCGCCGGAGTCCATCCTGCCCGAGGCGGAGCGCCGCACCTTCAACGGCTTCCGACGGGCGAGCGGCAAGGTCGGCACACGCAACTATTTCGGTATCCTGACAAGCGTGAATTGCTCGGCCTCCGTGGCCCGCTTCATCGCCGACGCCGCTCAGCGGTCGGGACTTCTCGAGGATTTCCCGAACGTCGACGGCGTGGTTCCCTTCGTCCATGGAACCGGCTGCGGAATGGCGGGAGACGGCGAAGAGTACGAAATTCTCGAACGCACCCAGTGGGGATACGCCTCCCATCCCAATCTCGCCGGGGTACTTCTGGTCGGGCTCGGCTGCGAGGTGTTCCAAATCCCGCGGCTCAAGGAGCGCTACGGCCTCGAGGAGAACGATCATTTTCGTACCATGACGATTCAGGGCTCGGGCGGGACCCGCAAGGCGGTCGAGGCGGGCCTTGCGATGCTGCGGGAAATGCTGCCCGTGGCGAACGAGGCGCGGCGTGAAACCGTTCCGGCGTCCGAACTGGTGCTCGCCCTGCAATGCGGGGGCTCGGACGGTTACTCCGGGATCACGGCAAACCCCGCCCTGGGCGCCGCCGTCGACCGCCTCGTCCGAAATGGTGGCACCGCGGTGCTTTCCGAGACGCCGGAGATTTATGGCGCCGAGCACCTCCTAACGCGGCGCGCCGAGAGCCGCGCGGTCGGCGAGAAACTTCTCGAGCGCATCAGTTGGTGGAAGGACTACGTGGCGCGCAACGGCGGCGAAATGAACAACAACCCGACGCCGGGGAACAAGGCCGGCGGACTGACGACGATCCTCGAGAAATCGCTCGGCGCCACCGCCAAGGGCGGGACGACCACCCTGCGCGGCGTTTACAAGTATGCCGAGCCGATCGACCGGCGCGGCTTCGTGTTCATGGACTCTCCGGGATACGACCCCTGCTCGGTGACCGGGCAGGTGGCCTCGGGCGCAACGATCATCGCCTTCACCACGGGCCGTGGGTCGGCCTTCGGATACAAACCGGCGCCGTCGATCAAGCTCGCCACGAACTCCGAGATATACGCGCGCATGAGCGAAGATATGGACATCAACTGCGGCGACATCCTCGACGGGGTCACGGTGGAGCAAAAGGGCGAAGAGATATTCGAGACGGTGCTTCGGGTCGCCTCCGGGGAACGCTCCAAATCGGAGGCGCTGGGCTACGGCGATAACGAGTTCGTCCCTTGGAAGATCGACGCCGTTATGTGAGGCGGCTATTCCCGCCGCTCGTCCTCCAGGTACGCGGCGATCAGGTCGTCGATGCCGGTTTCGGCGAGGTAGCCCAGGTCTTCCGCGTCCCGCGTATCGCTGGTGCCCGGCCAGGTATCGACAATCCTCTGAATGTTCGCGTCGGGCGTCCACTCGATCAGGGAGGAATCGCCGCCCGCGCGCTCCAGCCCCTCGACCATGTCCCCGACCGTCAGCGACAGCCCCGGCAAGTTCACGGGGCCGCGTCCGGCGAAGGTCTCGGCGGGCAGCTCGCAAGTGTGGACGAAGGCGTCGATGACCCGGCGGGGAGAAATAATCAGAACCCTCAGGTCTTTTGCGACGGGGCAGGCGGTCCGTTCACCCGACAGCGGTTCCCGCAGGATCGAGCTTGCGAAGGAGGACGCGGCCAGGTTCGGTTTGCCGGGACGGATGACGACGGTGGGAAGGCGCAGGCTGCGCCCATCGATGAAGCCTTTGCGGGTCATGTCGCCGATCAAGAGCTCGTTCATCGCCTTCTGTGTGCCGTAGGAGGACAGCGGCGTCACCGGCGTAGACGGGCTGATGCCGCCGCCGGTGTTCCCGTAGACGGCGAGCGTGCTGGAAAAGATAAGGCGTGGGCGGGTGCCCAAAGATCGCAGACGCTCGATCAATGCCCGTGTCGCGTCGAGGTTGACTCGCATGCCGACATCGAACTCCGCTTCGGCCTGACCGCTCACGACGGCGGCCAGATGGAACACCGTGTCGACATCCTCGCCGATCAGGCCGGCCATGAAGTGTGGATCGGCGATGTCGCCGACCACGGCGGTGGCGCCCTCGATGGGCGGGTCGACGGCCGCCACGTCGGCCAGGACAAGGCCGGTGATCCCGGTCTTTTTGCCGGTGCGGTCCCAAAGGAAGCCTTGCTTGGTGAGCCGGGCGGCAAGTTTGCGGCCGAGGAACCCGGCGCCGCCGGTGATGACGATCTTCAAAGCGAATCCTTTCGGTTGGGCACGGTTTATCCGTCCAATGGTTTTCCGTCGATCCAGACCCGTTGAGCCTGAAACCGGTCGTCGAGCAACACCAAATCGGCGCGGTATCCGGCGGCGATACGGCCACGTTCCTGGTCCAGGCGCAGAAACCCGGCGGGGTACAAGGACGCCATGCGGAGCGCCTCTTCGACGGGCAGACCCAACTGCTCGACCGCGTTGCGCACCGCGAGCGCCATGTGCAGGTTCGATCCGGCAAGCGTGCCGTCTTCGGTGGTGCAGCGGCCATTCTCGACGCGAACGATTCGGCCGCCAAGCGAAAATTCGCCGTGCGTGGCGCCAACCGAAGGCATTGCGTCCGAGACAAGGATCATGCGGCCCGCTTCCTTGGCGGCGATGGCGGTTCGGAGCATTGCCGGGTGGACGTGATGCCCGTCGACAATGATACCGCACCAGCTTCGGCGGTCGTCCAGCGCGGCGCCGACGATGCCGGGCGCCCGGCTCTCCATTGCGGGCATGCCGTTGAAGAGGTGCGTGAAGCCGGCCA
>JADFIH010000228.1 GCA_022566715.1 Pseudomonadota bacterium
GGAACAAGCTCATCGAGCAGCCGTGGAAGATCATGTCCATCGGGCAAAGAAAATGGGGTATGGGTTCGAATTAATGCTCGTGGGTATAAGTCATTGAAATACCGAAGGACTAATTGGCTTTGGTCGCCCAAATATTGGCTTTGGTCAGGCAATTAATGGTTTCGGATTGGCTTCAAATGGCTTCGCTTTCACCACCCGCCATGCGCGAAAAGCGTGGCACCGTGCGGCCCTGCGGGGCGGCAATTGGGTTCGCTTTGCAGAATCACAAAAAAAACACCGGAAACCGCCAAAACACAAAACACCCCCACCCCGCCTCCTCCATCCAGGGAGAGGGGTTTTATCGTGCGGCCTCGTTCTATTCCCTCCACCCTTGTGGGATGAGATGGGACCGTGGCGCAACGGCGCCGCGTAAGCCCATCGAAAGGTTAGGGAGGGGGTATTGCCCCAGCACCCTCAGTCTTCCCTCGGGCCCTTGCCGCGCAGGCGTTTGAGCGCGCCGCGCCGGGTCTTGGTATCGGTCCGGCGCGCCTTCGCCGCCCGGCCGGGCCGGGTGGGAACCCTTGGTGCAGGCCTCTTTGCAGCTTCGCGGAGAAGCGCCACAAGCCGCGCGAGCGCATCGGCGCGGTTCTTCTCCTGGGTGCGAAAGCGCGCCGCCGTGATGACGATCACGCCCTCCTTGGTCAGCCGCCGGCCGGCCAGGCGGGCGGCGCGGGTGCGCACGGCGCCGGGCAGGGACGGCGAATGGCGCACATCGAAACGCAACTGCACGGCGCTCGACACCTTGTTGACGTTCTGCCCGCCCGGGCCCGAGGCGCGGATGAAACTCTCCTCGATCTCGCGCTCCTCGATGCTGATTTCGCCGGTGATCTCGATCATGCCAAGGACTCTAGGTGCGCTGACGAGGTTGGGGCCCGGAGCCTAACGGCAGGGCGGATTCGGGAAGAAGGTATCGCAACAGGGGCGCAATTGGATATGCCGCCGAAAGACGTTGCGCCGGGCCGCCTAGATTAGGACACTCGGGATAAGGCCACTTGATGAACCAGGACGCGCACGAGATGCCCGGCGGAACCGGGGACGGACCCCGCATCGCCCGCACCAAGCCCTTCTACGCCGAGCTCGAGAAGGGCAAGCGCTATCTCTGGTGCGCCTGCGGCCGCAGCCAGGATCAGCCCTATTGCGACGGCTCGCACCGCGGCACCGGCTTTGCGCCCGTTGCGTATGTGGCGCGTGAAGACGGCGAGGAGGTGCTGTTCTGCGGCTGCAAGCGCACCGCCGGCCCGCCGTTCTGCGACGGCGCGCACAACAACCTGCGCGAGACCTACGACGAGGACGACCCGCGCAGCGCGGAGAACGCAGCTATCCCCGTGGTGGCGGCGGACGGCGGCGGCAAGGCGCGCCTCGACGGCGGTTGCTTCGTGTTCACGCTCCCACGCGGCAAACTCCTCGCGCGCGGCGCCCTGAAATATTGCCCGGTGATCGGCCGCGCCGACGGCGCGCTTCACCAGTCGCAGTTCTATTTGGAGGCGGGCCCGGGCGAATCTCCGGTGCTCGGCTTCGGCGCAAGTCACGTTATTTTGTTCGTCGCGCAGGGGTCGGGGGAGGGCCACGACGAGAGAGAGTGCGAGGTGTCGATCTCGGGCCGGCGTTTCGCCGCCGCGCCGCTCAGCGGGCTTCACGTGCGGCCGGGCGAAGCCTTCCAGCTTCTGAACTCGTCCGCCACCACGCTCAAGGTCTTCGCCGCCGTCTGTCCCCAGGCGGACGGACCCACGTGGCACGACGCCATGCCGGATAACTTCGACGCCGACTACCCCGACCGCGCCGTGCCGATGGACCCCGGGGCGCGCCGGTCGATGGCGGACCGGTTTTTCCAAATGCTCGTCGACAAGCGCATCGGCTCCGATGTCGCGGCCCAATTCATCGGCGAGATTCCCGTCTCGAAGGCGGCGCCGCACCGGCACCTATACGAAGAGTCGCTGGTCGTCATCCGGGGCGCGGGCTTCATGTGGACCCCGACGGGCAAGGCCCCCGTCAAGGCGGGCGACGTGATCTTCCTGCCGCGCAAGCAAATACATTCGCTGGAATGCACCGGCCCCGGCGGCATGATGCTGATGGGTGTGATCTACCCGGGCGATAATCCAAGCATCAACTATTAGCGGGCCGAGCATCAACTATTAGCGGGCTTTGGTCTCCGATTCGGCCTGGGACTTGATCAGAAGCACCTCGACCTCGTGGACCGCGCACAGGCGATGCCAACGCGCATCGTCCATGTGCCGAGGCCGTTCGGCGCTGAGATGAAGGACGCAGCCGCCCGGCGCGGCCCTTTCGACGCGGGCCGAGATTCGCAAGGCGAGATTGCCTTGGTCCTTGCCCACGCGGTAGTCCACGGTCCGGCTTTTGGAGTTGGCGTCGATCTCGAACACCGTCGCGCCGCCGTCGAACATGGAGGTCCCCTGCACGGCGCCGGAGGAGAGGCGAACGGCGTCGATCGCGCCCAGGTTCCAGCGTCCGATCCTGGCCGGATCGGTCAGATAGGCAAACACCAGATCGGGGCTCGCGGAAACCTCCGCGCGCGCGCCATGACGGTCGGCTTTATCGTCCATCGATCCCCTGCATTTTGCGCTGGTCCGGTGGTATGATAGGGGACTCGACCCTACGGGCCTATCCGCGTTTCCAGTCATTCCCGCCAGTTATTCATTCAGGACCCAGAACGATGCCGCGTTCCGTCGAACCTTTTGCGCCCGATCTCATGCAGGAAATCCGCGCGCGTTTTCATCACGTCGATTACTGCCCCATCGTCAAGGCGCCGCGCATTTTCCTCGAGAGCGGCGGCGGCTCCCTCAAGCTGAAGGAGGCGCTCGCGGCCGGCACCGAGGTCGAGGCGCTGCCCGACCAGGAGGGGCGCGACAACGATGCCTCGCGGTATCTCACGCAGGTTCTCGATAAGGGACGCGAGGACACCCATCTGTTTTTCGGCTCCGACCAAATGGGGGACCAGCGCGGGCAGGTGATCACGGGCGAGACGGGAACGCGCCTTCTGTACCGGCTGATCCGGTCCGTGGCGATGTCGGCGCCGCCCGGTCCGATTATTTCCTGCTCCCTGGAACACCCGGCGAGCCTCGATTCGGCCAAGCAGTGGGCCGACATGACGGACCGCGAGTGGCGCGAGGTGCCCTTCGACACGGCGACCGGCGCCTTCAGCCCGGATCACTATGCGGCCGTCGTGACGCCCGACACGTGCATCGCCACCGTGATCCACACGAGCCAGCCCACGCGGTTCTCGGTGGACCTCGCGGCCGTGTCAAAGGCCAGCCGCGCGG
>JADFIH010000229.1 GCA_022566715.1 Pseudomonadota bacterium
ATCCTTGTGCGTGTAGCGGATCAGCGCGACGTCTAGCCCAGTGTTCCCTTCAACGGTCATCGGCGCCGCAAGCATCACCTGTTTTAGCACCGAAGACCAACCCCCGGTCTTGTTGGGATGCACCCACTCGAGAAACCAGTGATCCAGGTTCTTCTCGCCGCGCTTTGAAATGTCCGCAATCATTGCGTCGACCACGTGCCGGTTGGTCAGCACCCACCCCTCTTTGACGATGAATCCGGTGCCAAGAACCTCCTGCTCCAGGTCGCTGGCGCTGATTTTGTCGCCCTTGCTTGCAGCCAGGGTTCGAAGGTCTGCAAGCGTCATGTCCATTCGTTCAATGGCGCAAACGGAGAGAGCCATCTTCTCCACGATCTTCTTGTGGATCATATGTGTCGTGCGGTCCTCATCCGAGGAAGGAATGCCGTCGAGACCGAGTGGAACGCTACACCCTGTTGCACCGGAGCCCAACAGCTGACGGTAGGTACAGGCACCGGGAGTCTGACGGGGCGCTCAGCGCAGGCCGAACAGACTCCTCAGGACCTGCAAGGCCACGAACGCCTCGGCCCGCTGGCGGCGCTCCAGCTCCGCGGCGAGCGCCTGGAAATGGCTCAGCGCCGGGTGCGCCGGCTCGGCCCGGGGCCCGACCATGACCGCGTCCGCCGCCGCCTTGTAGCAGGAGAAGTACTCGGGCAGGCAGATCAGCTCCGCGCCCGCGCCGCGCGCCGCGCGCACCAACTCGGTCGCCGCCGCGATGCTCGCGTCCATGTCCGCCACGGCCTCGTTCTGGATGCAGGCGGCGGTGAAGGTGGTGGTCATATCGTCCTCGCGGGGTCGTGGATCGACAGATTAGCGCATTTTCCGCGCGAACGGGAGAGGCCCTAAAGCGCCACGCCGAGCGCCGCGGCCAGGTCCGGGAAGTTGTCGACGATGATGTCGTGCTCGGGGTTGGGCTCGGGATCGGGCGGGCCCGCGGCGCCCCACTCGCCGGGCCGGCGCACGAAGGCGGTCTTGAACCCGGCGCCCTTGGCCGCGTCGAGGTCGAAATTGTGGCAGGCGACCATGCAGCACTGAGCGGGCTCCAGTTGCAGGAACTTGGCCGCGGTCAGGTAGGCCTCCGGCAAGATCTTGTACTTGCCGATGGCCTCGCAGGAAATCACCACGTCCCAGCTCAGCCCGTTGCGCCGGGCGGTGTCGATGATGATCCGGAAGCTCAGGATGGTGAACGAGGCGCAGATGAATTTCCCGCGCAAATTCGGCAGCACCGCCGGAAAGTCGGGCCAGCATTGGAAATTATGGGGCCGGGTCCAGGCGATGTCGTGGCGCTCGGCCTCGGTGAAGGCGTCGAGGCCGTTTTCGGCGATGATCTCGTCGAGGGCGGCGCGGTGCGCGTCGTCGAAGTTGTAGGCCGGGGGCGCGTGCTCGCCCAGCTTCAACATGCGCTTGAGCGACCGCCGCCGCAATTCGTTGGTGAGCGCGGCCCAGTCCTTGTCGATGCCGTGGTTGGCGCCGGCCTCGGCCAGCGCCGCGCTGAAGCCGCTGTGCCAATCCAGGATGGTGCCCCCGGTATCGAAGGTCAGCGCCTCGATATCGTCCAGACTCATGGCTGGTTTCCTCCCGTCTGCCCGCGCGTGCGCGCGGGCGCCGTCGCCGCCGCGATGCGGGCGGTCATGTCGCCCTCGCGGGGTTCAGAAGCGACACTTTAGCGGATCGGGCGAGAGCGTGAACGCATAAAAGGCGTTGTCATGGCTCTTAGGCTTGTTTTCGGATGCCCGCTGGTGACCCCTTTCAGGCATTCTGATCTCTCGGCGCGCCATGACGGTTGCAAACCGCTGTATAGCATCCTTGGATTGTCAAAGTCGGCGCGGCAGGTAGGTGGAAAGCAAGCCCATGACGATAGCAACGCCGCCTCCGACGACAAAAACGAAATCGAGCGGCAGGACCGCGAGCACGATAGCGAAGAGTGCCGGCGTCAGGAGCGACGTGGCGAAGCGGAAGGTCATGAAGACCGGGGTCATCTCACTGCGCTCGAGGGGATGGACCGCTCGTAGGAACGGGACGTTCCCGGCGCCGTCGACCATGGTCGCGGTCAGGGCGGCGACCCACAAGAGGCCGATCGCCACCCATGGTTCGGAGGCCATGAACCCTGCCGCGATCGAGAACACGCCGCAACCGATATAACTCACGACAAGGAGTTGGCGGATTCCATAGCGCGCGCCCAGTCGGCCCCAGTAGCGAACGAAGAGCATGGGCGCGACGCCGAGCGATACCAACGCCCCGCCAACTTCGGGATCGAGCCCGGCCTCCGAAACGAAGATCGGCGTGTATACGAAAAACATCACCCACCATCCGTTGCGACCGGCCGCCAGCACCCAGGCCAGCACCAAACGCGGCTGCGCCAGGTATCTGGGCAGGCAACGAAACGGGTTTGGCGGCGGGCCGACCGCGGCTTTGATCGCGTCGTGACCGCCGAGGCGCTGGTGCCAAAAATAAATCGCCAGCACCAGGGCGACCAGGGACACTATGTAGAACGGCGCCCGTTCATCCAGATTGTGGTGAAGCCAGACGCCGAGCCAGGGACCGACGGCGAAACCTATCCCGGCGAACAAGAGGCGTTTCGGCTCGAAGGAATTGAGTTCCCGGCGGGGAATGTGGTCCATCAGGTAGAGGTTGACGGTCAACTCGAGAAGGGCGGTGCCGAGGACCTGCCCGGACAGTCCGATTATCAATCCGGTCAGGCCCGCCTGGGCCAGCGAAAGCCCCGCCACGATGTAAAGCGCACAGCCAAGGGTAACGATCCATCGGCGCGCCACGACATGGAGCAGCAGCGGAATTGTCAAACCAACCGCGAGCCCAACACCGTTCAGAACGAGATAGAGCAGGCTGACCTTTTGGGCGTCCTGGAGATACTTGTAGGCGAGTAGCGGAACGATTGTCGCCAGCAGGGCGCGGCAAATCGCTTCGAGCGTAAACAGCCTGACGAACGTGGCGGCCTTGGCCTCATCGATGTTGCGCAGGAGGATCGGATAATGGATTCGCCGCATGTCTCAATCTTCGAGGTTCGCATGAATCTAGACCACCTAGGCCGGGGGATCAGGCTATGCGCCCGCCAAGTCCAGGTCCAGTCGCTCGGTATCGATTTGCCGGGCCACAGCGGCGGCGTGGCCGCGCACCCCTCACTTATTCACGTCGATGACGGTGCGGCCGCGGATTTGGCCCTTGAGGATCTCGTCGGCCAGGCTCGGCAGCTCGGCCAGGCCCGCCTCGTGGGTCATGGCGTCGAGTTGGTCCATGGGCAGAT
>JADFIH010000230.1 GCA_022566715.1 Pseudomonadota bacterium
GTGAAGCTGATGAAACAGGACAACGTGATCGAGGGGAACGAATTGACACTGGAAGACCTCGGGATTAGCCCGGTCTCCGTGGAAGAGATCCTGTCCACCTACATCAGCCCTGATCACAGAGTTCCAGCATCTTGAGCCCCCTCTTCAGAAAGTTGTTCCTGGGCAAGCGCCGAATATGTGCAAGCGGACGTCGGCGAAGGCCCGGCTAGCGGACGAGCTCCCGCCTCGGCACGCCGCGCGACTCTAGCGGCTCGGGATCGCCGCGCCGCATGCCAGGTCTTCGTCGCGGTAGGCCGACTGCCAGTTGTGCGCGGATTCGAGTTGCGGACATTGAAGAAACTGTACCCCGCGGAGATCGGCCTCGTTGAGGTCGGCGCCCTCGATAATGACCTTGAAAAGATTGGCGCCCTCAAGGCGTGCGCCCATGAGCTTGGCGCCGCTGAGATTGGCACCGCGAAGATCGGCGCGCCTAAGGTCGGCGCCGGAAAGATCGGCTCCCTCAAGGTCCAAGCCGCGAAGGGCGCCACCTGAAAGATCTACGGTCGCCTCGGTTTGTTCCGCCCGCCAAGCGTTCCAAGCCTGGGTTCCCTGCTTCAATAGATTCATCTGTTCGTTATTCGCCATCTTCCTGCTCCGGGATCGAGTCAAGAGGCAGGCGTGTCTGGGCATCGCGGATCGTGTGGTTGATTTGCTCTGTGGTCAGGCCTTTCACATCGCGCAGATCGGCGCCCGACAAATCGGTGAGGTGAAACGTCGCCACACGCAGATAAGCACCGCGGAGATCGGCGCCATGAAACGACGTGTGCTTTAAGATTGCGCCGCCCATTCGAGCACCCCGCAGGTCCGCACCGTGTAGACGGGTATCCTGGAACGACGCGCCACGCAGGTTCGCCCGGCGTAAATCCGCACCGCTGAAATCCGCCGCATCGAGAATCGCGCCACTCATATCGGCGTCGCGAAAGTTGGCATTGCGGAAGTCTGAGTTCGCCATGATGGCAAACTCCATATCGGCCTCGGCCATGCAAACCCCTTCGCAGTCGGCGTCGGTCAGAACGATCCCGCTGAGCCGCCCGCGGGTCAAGTCGGCCGCGGCGAGGCGGCCGCGTTGCATCGTCGCTCCGATCAGGATCGCGCGCCTGAGATCGGCGCCCGCAAAGTCGGCGCCGGCGAGATCCGCACGTTGCATGCGGATGTGCCATAGCTTCATACTGGCGAAGGATTTCCCTACGAGATCGGTCGAGTCCAGATTGGCCCGTTTGCCAGACCGCTGTTTGGATTCCACATAGAGCTCGTGTGCTTGGAGAGTCCGCGCCAGCTCCTCCGGTGCAATCGACCGAATTGGGGCGCCATCATGGAAATCGATGGTCCCCGCGAACGGCGAGCGAGGCAGGGCGGAGTCGGCCATGTGGTAATTGTAGCAGGTGCCCGCCCTTAAACCTATGCCGCGGGTTGCGGCACAGGGACGCCAATGCTGGCAGGCCAATGCTGGCGGGGGAGACAGCAGTTTTAATCTGGAAACGTCTCAACCAGCTCCTTGAGCCGGGCTTTGGCATTCTGAAGTATAGACTCGCCGTCGCCGACGAGGAGGACGTCGAAGTCGAGATCCAGAAGCTTGCGCAGGTTGCTCCGAAGGCGAGCCGGGTCATCCATTACCCGCTCCGGCAAGAGGCCGCACTGCCCCGGCGGGTTGCCGATGACGGCATCGCCGACGATCAGGATCCCCCGCTCCCGCCACAACAAGGCAACCTCGCCCGGCGACTTTCCGGAGGCGTCGACCACCGCCAACGGCCCGACCGTGCCGCCGACTTCCAACGCCTCGTCCAGTTCCGTCTCCTGGCTTCGGGCGTGGTCCGCGTCGTCGGCGTGGATGACCGTCCGCGCGCCGGTGCGCGCCCGCACCCGGTTCGCCGCGCGGGAATGATTGCGGTTGGTGAGGATGATCCAGGCCGCGCCCTCGCGGACCAGGGCGTCCATGTCGCCTTCCGTCGGTTCGACGGGGTCGATACAGATGTTGCCGCCGGGATCGCGAACCAGGTGGCCGTTGAAGTTGTAGCCGTGGGGTTCGGAAAACCACGGCCAGGTGAGGATATCGCTGACGACGTCCCGCATGTTCGGCTCCATTTATCGCCTCGGCCGCGACCAAAACTAACCTATTCTACGGAGCGGCGTAAGGCCCGACGGTCCCACCACGAGATGGGATCGTCGGCGGCGATTCCCACCGACCCCGATCTGCTCTAGCCGGAGGTGCGATCCGGGGAATTTCGGATAGAGTCATATGATGGCGGATTCCCGGGGCCGGGCGAGAAAAGCCTTGCGGCACCTTGCCCGAAGACCTAAATCCTCTCCCCGTGAGGGTCGCATACATGAAGACGGCAGACCTCGAATAGCCGCACTCCTCGAATAGCCGCACTGCGTGTGAAAGAGTATCTCCCAATAATCTATGCGCCATCGCCCCGCCGGAGCGCAGTGCTCCTGGTGGGAACATCGCTATAGGACGACCCCGACATGACCACAGGAACCGTAAAATTCTTCAACACGACCAAGGGTTTCGGCTTCATCACGCCGGATGACGGGACGAAGGACGTCTTCGTTCACATCTCGGCGGTGGAGCGCTCCGAGCTGGGTTATCTGACCGATGGCCAAAAGGTCAGTTTCGAGGTCCAGCAGGACACCCGCGGCCCGAAGGCGGTCAATCTTCAGGCCGCCTGAATCGTCGGTTGAAGCAGGCCGCCCGTTGGTTTGGTCGGCCTGTTCGCTTGCTCCCGAATAAACGCCCGACTTTCCGTGACGTCCCCTGAAGCGCTACCGGGGGCGCGGCGTCACGCTCCCGCAACCGTCATGCCCTCGACGCGGATGGTGGGCGCGTCGGTGCCGTAGCGGAACTCCAGGTCGTCGGCCGGGGTCAGGTTCAGGAACATGTCCTTCAGGTTGCCGGCCACCGTGACCTCGCTGACCGGGTGGGCGAGCGCGCCGCCCAGGATCCAGAAGCCCGAGGCGCCGCGGCTGTAGTCGCCGGTCACCAAGTTCACGCCCATGCCCATCATCTCGGTGACGTAGAAGCCCTGGGCGATGTCGGCCATGAGCTCGGCGGGCGAGAGCCGGCCCGGCTCCATGAACAAGTTGGTGGTGGCGGGGCGTGGCGGGCCGGAGGTGCCGCGCGCCGCGTGCCCGGTGGTCTCGAGGCCCAGTTGGCGCGCCGAGCTCAGGCTCATGATCCAGGTGTTGAGCCGGCCGTCCTCGACCACGTTGCGGCGCGCATTGGCGATG
>JADFIH010000231.1 GCA_022566715.1 Pseudomonadota bacterium
CACCTACCCGGCGCGCATCCAGTTCGTGGCCGCCATGAACCCCTGCCGCTGCGGCTACCTGAGCGATCCGGCCCAGGCCTGCAACCGGGCGCCCCGTTGCGCCATCGACTATCAGTCGAAGATCTCGGGCCCCCTGTTCGACCGCATCGACCTGCACGTGGACGTGCCGGCCCTGGGGGCGGGCGATCTCAGCCTGCCGCCGCCCGCCGAAGGCTCGGCCGAAGTGGCGGCGCGCGTGGCCGCGGCCCGCGCCGTCCAGACCAAGCGCTACGAAGGCGTCAAGGCCGATCCGCCCGTGCGCACCAACGCCGACGTGGACGGCGAGCTATTGATGAAGGTGGCCCAACCCGACGCCGACGGCGCCAAGCTCCTCACCGAAGCGGTCGACGCCATGCGGCTGACGGCGCGTGGCTATCACCGGGTTTTGCGCGTGGCCCGCACCTTGGCCGACCTCGAAGGCAGCGAAGGGGTGCACCGCCTGCACGTGGCCGAGGCGCTTTCCTACCGGCGGATCAATCTGCGGCAATAGGGCTCAGGCGCCGGTCCGGCGCTTATAGGCTGAGGTCGAAGTCGTCGGCGGTCAGGAGCGCGACGAACGGGCACCCTTCGGCGGCGAACCTTTCGGCGGCGCCCTCGAGGCGGTCCACCACGGTGATTACCTTGACGACGGTGCAGCCGAACTCCCGGGCGGCCTCGACCGCGCGCATGACCGATTCTCCCGAGGTCGTTACGTCGTCGACGATGACGACGCGGCCGCCCTCCCTGATCTGCCCCTCGATCGCCCTCCTGGTGCCGTGCTCCTTCGGCTTTTTACGAACGTAAAACGCGGGGATCGGGCGGGCGGTCTGGAAACTTTTTTGGCTGACGCAGGCCACGATAGGCACCGCCCCGACCTCGAGCCCGCCGATGAAATCGACATCGTCCTCCGCCAATGAATCGAGAATGAGGTCGGCGATCAGGTTGGACCCCTCCGGATCGCAGGCCGTGCGCCGCATGTCGAAATAGAACTGGCTGGTCTCCCCGGACGACAGGGTGATCTCGCCCTCGATCACGGACAGCTCGCGGACGATTTCGCGCAACCGGTCGAGCTTTTTCCGGGTTTCCATCGATTCTGGGGCGTTTTTCAGCGGGGCTAGAGGCATGTGAACAATCTCCTTCGGCCCCAGGGATCGGGCCAAGGTGTTATGCCATGACAGGGCCGCAATCGCACCCTATCTAGGGGCAAGACGCTTCGCCACGACTTGGGAGGTTCGAGTATTCATGGGCACTTCCGCACGCGCCGCAATTGGATTTCTATTGGCCGCCCTGTGGCTTTCCGCGCCCGCGCAGGCGCAGCCTCAGCATGGGATCGCCATGCACGGGACGCTCAAGTACGGCCCGGACCTTACGCACCTCGACTACGTCAATCCCGACGCGCCCAAGGGGGGCGAGCTGCGGCTCGCGCTGACCGGCACCTTCGACAGCCTGCAGCCCTTCATCATCAAGGGCTCGGCGGCGGCGGGCCGGCAATACGTCTTCGAGAGCCTGCTCAAACGCGTCTGGGACGAGCCCTTCTCGCTCTACGGCCTGATCGCCGAATCGGTGGAGGTGCCGGACGACCGCTCGTGGGTCGCCTTCACGCTCAGGCCCGAGGCACGCTTCCAGGACGGCAGCCCGATCACCGTCGATGACGTGATCTTCTCGATGGAGACCCTGCGCGACCAAGGCCGGCCCAATCACAAGCTGTTCTATTCGAAGATCGCGCGCACCGAACGGCTCGGCGAGCGGACCGTGAAGTTCATCTTCAAGGAGGAAGAGGCCGACCGCGAACTGCCCCTGCTCATGGGGCTCATGCCCATCGTCTCGAAGGCCTATTATACCGGGCGCGAATTCAACCAGACGAGCCTCGAGCCGCCGCTGGGCAGCGGCCCCTACCGTATCGTCAAGGTCGACCCCGGGCGTGCGGTGGTCTACCAGCGCGACGAGACCTATTGGGGACGCGGCCTGCCCATAAATCGGGGCCAGAACAACTTCGAGCGCATCCGCTTCGACTATTTCCGCGACGGCAACGTCCTGATCGAAGCCTTCAAGGCGGGCGAATACGATCTCCGGCGCGAATCGTCGGCGGACCGTTGGGCCACCAATTACGCCTTTCCGGCCGTGGCCAATGGCAAAGTCAAGATGGAGATGCTGCCCAACACCCGCCCCGCCGGCATGCGTGGTTTCGTCTTCAATACGCGCCGCGAGATTTTCGCCGACGTGCGCGTCCGCGAGGCCATCGGCCAGCTCTTTGATTTCGAATGGACGAACGAGAACCTGTTGCGCGGCGCCTACAAACGGACCACCAGCTATTTCGCGAATTCGGACCTCGCCTCGAGCGGCCTCCCCAGCGCCGCGGAGCTCGTGCTGCTCGATCCCTTCCGGGGCCAGATTCCCGAATCGGTCTTCAGCGCCGAATTCAAAGTCCCGGTCAGCGACGGTTCGGGCAACATCCGGCCCGCCCTGCGCCGGGCCCAGGCGCTCCTGAAGGACGCCGGATGGGAGGTGCGTGAGCGCAAGATGACGCGCGTAACGGATGGACGCCGGCTCGCGTTCGAGATCCTTTTGGTCTCACCCTCCGACGAAAAAATAGCGCTCACCTTTGCGCGCAACCTGGAACGCCTGGGTGTCGAAGCGAAGGTCCGCACCGTCGATTCGGCGCAGTACATCTTTCGGCGGCGCACCTACGATTACGACATGATCATCAACCGCTGGGGTATCTCCCTGTCGCCGGGGAACGAGCAGGCATTCTATTGGGGCAGCGAAGCCGCCGATCAGGACGGTACGCGCAACTACATGGGCGTGAAGGATCCGGCGGTCGACGCGATGGTCAAGAAAATCGGCGCCAGCGTGGACAGGGCGGCCTTGGTGACGGCCGTGCGCGCGCTCGACCGGATTTTGCTTGCGGGTCATTACGTGGTGCCGCTCTATCACTTGACCGAGGACCGGGTCGCCTATTGGGATCGGCTCGGCCGTCCCGAGGTGACGCCGATTTACGGCTTCGTGCTTGAAACCTGGTGGGAGGACCCGGTCAAGGCCGCCGCGCTGCCGCGCTGATCTTGAGGGATCAAAATGCCAGGGAGGAATCGAAATGCCGGAGTCGCGAGCTAGAGTCTTTCCGTTTCATATTGAAGCATAGCCAGAATTTCTGATGTAGTTTGCGCATTCTTGCGGAGAGAAGCGGTCGAGGAGTTTTCCGATGCGCCGCCATGTTGCGTCGATGGTTCTTTCATC
>JADFIH010000062.1 GCA_022566715.1 Pseudomonadota bacterium
GCCGGCCGATGCCGACCTGACCAGCGGCGGGGTGGGACCGACCGCTACCCTGACGTTGACCTTTACTGACTCTCTTGGCTTGTCCCCGTTGAACACGATCCAGTACCGTTGGGACGCGTCACACATGGGTTGGTTCGCCGTGTCGGACAGGTCGATTATTTTAAGCCTTCGGTGTCCAAGAGCGACTCCCGGCTCCTCGTAAACGCCTTCGCCGTCGGGACCGCGATGGGCGATCGCGTCCGTCATGACCTGCACGACGGCGGGCGATACCGGCGCGCCGTCGAAGTTCAGGACACCGCAGATGCCGCACATGGGTCAGCCGTTCTTCCTTGCGATGATCGTGATGCCCGCCTGCTCCACGACTTCGCGCTCGATCGTCATGGAAGCATTCGCGCACCAGGTGCGCACTTCCTCGGGGGTATGACGATGCGCGTTCGCGGGCGCGAACCAGTCGTAGTTGATCGAGTTCATCTGTTCGATGGACCAGTCCGGCCGGTAGAAGGCCTTGCAGACATGCCAATAGAACAAGCGTTGGAGATCGATGCGGCCCTTCGGGATGCCAAGAAGGTCGATGTCCTCGGGAACATCGATCTCGATATTGAGTTCGCCCAATGCTTTCCCGAGGTGGGTGAGCGGCAGCAGCGCCCGCCATGCCTCGTCGGCCGGCATCGTTTGCAAACGTTCGCGGATAAAATCGTCGGTGAATTCCCGCACCGGCCCCTTCTTGGCGTAAACGTAAAAAAGAAACCGCCCTCCGGGCTTGATGTGGCGCGCCACGACTTCGAACGCGTCAGAGGTGGAATCCGTGTGATGCAGGACACCCTCCGAGAACGCGACATCCACGGAATTTTCGCCGAGCGGCAGGCTGTTCAGGTCGCATTGCACGAACGCTCCATTATAGCCGCGGGCTTGAAAACGCTCACGCGCCACATCGACTGCGGTGGAAATGTCCACTCCCAGGTAGCGCGCCGTCTTCAGCCGGTCCCCGAACATCTCGATTGCCGTCATCGCGGCGCCGCAACCGGCGTCGAGGATGAGGGGTGAGGGTCCATAGTCGGCCCACCATGGCGCGGCCTCGATGTCGCCGTAGCGTTCCAGCATCCAGCGCCGCACCTGGGCCAAGTATTCCGACTGGTCGAACAGGTCGTCCCGGCGCCATTTGAAACCAAAGGTGTCCGCCGTCTGATCCTGCCGCCGCGAAAGTTGGTTGAACTGGCGCGGCAGGCCGGCGCGCATTTCGAAAGTCTCGCCGTTTACCTCGAACCGCTCACCTTCCGAAACGCGGGGCGCGCCGAGCACGTCGAACAACCAGTCCGGCTGTTGCGCAACCTCAGTTGATGCGGCTGAGGGTGTCGGCGACATATTCGTAATCCGCTTCGGTCATATGGTTGTGCAATGGAAGCGCCATCGTGTTGTTGGCGCAATCGCGGGCGGCGGGAAAGTCGTCGTCCTTGAGGCCGAACCGGTCCTGGTAGTACCGCTGCATGTGAACCGCATGTGTGCCGGGGCGGGTCGCCACGCCCGCCGCCTCGAGGCGGCCCATGATCTCGTTGCGCGGCGCGGGAGATCCCTCCGGATCGACATAGGTGACGAAGGCCTGCCAGGCGTGCCGCCCCTGCACGGGTTCCTCGGGCAGGCGCAGCCAGTTGAGCCCGGCGAGCCTCTCCCGGTACCAGCCAGCCCACTTCGCGCGCTCGTCGACGAATTTGTCGAGCTTCGTCAGTTGGACAAGCCCGATCGCCCCCTGTAAATCGCTCATACGGTAGTTGAACCCCAGCACCTCGAAGTCGGGCAGGAGATAGGGCGCCGGGCCGGCGTGCCGCACTTCTTCGGGAACCGACGCCCCGTGATTGCGCATGGTTTCCGCGCGGGCGGCCAGATCATCGTCGTTCGTCGTGAGCATGCCGCCTTCGCCCGTGGTGATCGATTTGCGGGGGTGAAAACTGAAGCAAGCCACATCGCCCAGGCCACCGGCGGGCACGCCATGATATTCGGCGCCCGCGGCGCAGGCGGCGTCCTCGACGATCTTGACGCCATCCGGCAGCACGGCCCGAAGCGCCTCCATGTCGGCGCACATGCCGAACAGGTGGACGGGGATGATCGCCTTGGTGCGCGGCGTCAGGGCATTTTGCAGCGCCGCGCAATCGATGTTGTAGGTCGCCCGGTCCACATCCACGAACACGGGCGTGGCGCCGCAGTACAGAACGACGTTGGCCGTTGCGATCCAGGTGAACGCCGGTACGATAACCTCGTCGCCCGGCCCAACGCCCAGCGCCGCGAGCGCGAGGTGGAGGGCCGTGGTGCAACTGGTCGTCGCCAGGGCGTGCCGGACGCGGTGACGTTCCGCGAAGGCGTCCTCGAAGGCGCGGACCTTCGGGCCCTGCGTGAGCCAGCCCGATTCGATCGGTTCCCGCAGCGCCTGCCATTCCTCATCGCCCAGACTGGGCCGTGAAATGGCGATGGAGCGCCGGGGCGTCACGCGATCTTCGCGGCTGGCTCGATTTGGCGGCGGCGCGAGAGTACCTGATCCTTGTGAGAGTTCCGCCAAGCAATCAACTCCCTTAGTCCGTCTTCGAGGTTCGTCTTCGATGTAAAGCCGATCTCCGACATGGCGCGCTCGGGCGAGCCGATGCGGTTTTTAACGAAGGTCAGCCCACCTTCTTCGTAGCGGATTTTCTGATTCGATCCGGTAAGGCGCAGGATGAGTTCCGTCAGTTCCGTGATCGTGGTGCGCTTTCCGGTGCCGACGTTGTAATAACGCGCCACGCTGTCCGCCCGCATGGCGCAGATGTTGGCGGTGGCGCAGTCGCCCACGTGGACAAAGTCGTACGCCTGACTGCCGTCGCCGTACACCACGGGCTGGCGCCCTTCGTCGAGGGCGTCGAGGATTTTCATGATCACCGCGATATAGGCGCCCTTGTAGTCCTGCCGCGAGCCGTAGACGTTCATGTAGCGCAGCCCGACGACCGGCAGGTCGTACCGGTGCGCGAACGCGGTCGCCATCGCCTCGCCGGCGATTTTCGTCGCGCCGTAGAAATTGGTGTTGTTGAAGGGATGGTCCTCGGTCATCGGTTCCTGCACGGCGTCGCCATACACCGACGCCGAGGAGGAATAGACGAGGCGCCGGACCTTGTTGGCGACGCAAGCTTGGAGCACGTTGAAGGTGCCCCGAACATTGGTCTCGAACGCGGAGTCCGGAAACTCGTGACACTGCAACAGCCACAGGGCGGCGAAGTGAAAAACGCCGTCCGCATCCTTCAACGCCGCGTTCAAGATGTCTTGTTGACCGATGTCGCCGCCGACCTCGAAGATGCGCACGCGCGGGTCGGTCAATGCGGTTGCCAGATTTTCATGGGTGCCCCGCACGAAGTTGTCGTAGATGATGATCTCGCCCACGTCTTCACGCACCAGCGCATCCACGGTGTGGGAACCGATCAGGCCGGCGCCGCCGATGACGACGATCTTTTTTCCTTGAAGGTCCATCGGCGGCCTAACTAACGGCCCCGCGCACCGCGTCGATGATCCGGTCCTGGACCACCGGCTCGAGGTAGGGGTGCATGGGCAGGCTCAGCACTTGGTTCGATAATTCTTCTGCCACTGGCGCGCCGTTTTCCACCACGGGGTAGTTGGCGAACGCCGGCTGTTGGTGGAGCGGCGTGGGATAGTAGACGGCGGTGGGAATCCCGCGGGCCTTTAGATGAGCCGCGGCATGGTCACGCCGCGGCGTGCGGATCGTGTACTGGGCCCAAACGCTGGTGGCGCCGCCGGCGACCGCCGGGGTCGCCACCGTGTCCGCAAGGGCATCGTTGTACCGCGCCGCCACTTTCCGGCGGGCTTCGATCTCGTCCGGGAAGATTCGCAGTTTCTCCAAAAGGATCGCCGCCTGGATGGTATCGAGGCGGCTGTTCGTGCCGATGCGCACGTTGGTATATTTGTCCTTGCCGCCGCCATGCACCCGTATGCTCTTTAGAAGCGCCGCCATGCCGTCATCGTTCGTGAAGATGGCGCCGCCGTCGCCATAGCAACCGAGCGGCTTGGCGGGAAAGAAGCTTGTTCCGGCAATGTCGCCACATGCGGCCGTTTGCTTTCCGTCTGACTGGGCGCCGAAACTCTGCGCCGCGTCGGCGATGACCCACAGGTCATGGGCGCGCGCGACCGTTTCGATGCCTTTGTAATCCGCGGGCTGGCCGAACAAGTCCACGGCGATGACGGCGGCGGGCCGCAAACCGGTTGCGTTCGCCGTGGCGATGGCCGCCGCAAGACTTTCCGGGTCGAGGTTGAAGGTGTCGGGCCGTACGTCGGCGAAGACCGGTGTGGCCCCGACGAGCGCAACCACTTCCGCGGTGGCGGCAAAGGTGAAGGCCGGAACGATTACCGCGTCTCCGGGACCAATGCCTTTCGCCATAAGCGGCAGCAGCAATGCGTCCGTTCCCGACGCGCAGGCGACCGCGTGCCGCATCCCGACGAACTCGGCCAATTCGTCTTCCAGGGCCGCCACCTCGGGTCCCATGATGAAGCGGCCGTGCGCAAGGACGCGCGCGATCGCTTCGTCAATGCGTCCGCCGAGGCGCCGGCGCTGCGCGGCAAGATCGATGAACGCGACTTCGCCGGACTTCGCGCGCGGTTCAGTTTTGGTGGGCAAGGGCGTCTTCCTCGATCTCGCGCAGTCCGGCGGCGCTCTCGGCATAGCGCCGCCCGCTGCGGGGGCAGATCAGATCGGCGTCCAGTTTTTCGCCGTCGTGCGACATCCAACCCGTTCGCCGCGCCGGGACCCCCGTCACCAGCGCATGCGGCAGCACGTCCTTGGTCACCACCGCGCCGGCGGCGATGAAGCAGTATTCGCCAAGCGTGATGCCGCAAAGGATTGTTGCGTTGGCGCCGATGGTTGCGCCCCGCTTTACGAGGGTGGGCTTGAACTCGTCCTTGCGGCTGACCTCGGCCCGTGGGTTGACCACATTCGTGAACACCATGCCCGGGCCGCAGAACACGCCGTCCTCGAGGGTGACTCCCTTGTACACACTGACGTTGTTCTGGATGCGGCAGGCGTTGCCGATCCGAACGTCGGGCCCGATAACCACGTTCTGGCCGATGACGCAGTCGCGGCCGATGGCCGATCCCTTCAGCACGTGACTGAAATGCCAGATCTTGGTACCCGTCCCGATCTCCGCCGGCTCGTCCACATAGGCCGACTCGTGAATCGTCGTCCCGGGATGGGCGCCGGGCACGCCGGCCGCCGCGCCGAGCAGGCTGACGACGCGGCGCGTTTTCATGGACTCTTCCGCCGCTTCCAGGACGCGCAGGACGCGGCATCCTTCCTCGCCGTCGGTCAGCGGCGTCTTGCCCGAGGTCATGCAGTCGAGGAAGTGCTGGCATTCGAGCGTCAGGGGCTCGGCTTCCTCCAATGGGACAGGCTCCGCGTCGGCGCGCTGGGGTTCGGGCTTGCCCTCGCGCCAGCCCATATTGTGCGCGTAGCGCGTGAGCTTGCGCGACCAGGGCTCCCCATCGTCGAAGACCGCCATGCCGCGGTCGCCGACGACGATAAGCTTTTGCTCCTTGAAGGGGTGGAGCCACGACACGAAGATGTGCGCCTGCTGTCCGCCCGCGAAGGACAGGTTGGTCGTCGTCACATCGGCGATTTGGCGGTGCAGGAAGGAGGCGCCCGTTGCCGAAACCTCGGTCGGGTCCTCCCCGATCAGGGACAGGATCATGGAGATATCGTGGGGCGCGAAGCTCCAGAGAATGTTTTCCTCACGGCGCACGCGCCCCAGGTTGAGCCGGTTCGAGTAGACGTACTGGAGGCGCCCGAGATCGCCATTCCGCACCAGCTCCTTGAGGCGGCGGAAGGCCGGGTGGTATTGCAAAAGGTGTCCCACCATGAGGATTCGGCCCGTGTCCCCGGCAAGGCGGCAGAGCTCCACCGCCTCGGCGCCGCGCAGCGCCAACGGCTTCTCGACGAAGACATGCTTACCGGCCGCCAGCGCCTCCCGCGCCAGGCGGTAATGGGCGGCGGCGGGCGCCGCGACAACGATCCCGTCAAGGCCGTCGTCAGCCAGCAATTCCGGCCACGGGCGCGCGGGAACCCCGTGCTTTTCCGCAAAAGACTCCGCAACGCCGGGCTCTTGGTCGGTAACGGCGGCCAGGGATCCCAGCGCGGCGAAATTGCGCACCAGGTTCCGGCCCCAATGCCCACACCCGGCGACGGCGACGCGCGGAACGGCGCCCTTATTTTCGTCAGGTTTTTTGGACAAGCTCATCGAGAAATTTCGGGAGAAATCTTGGGCGGGAATTTGGACCGTCTCATCGCCGCGCCGCAGCGGCCGGGCCGAAGGCAAACGCGCAAGCTACCGCAGCCCGGGTGCGCCCGCTTTTCGCCACGCATCCGCCTCAAAAGTAGCTAAACGAACACGAAACACCCCGATTTCACAAAGGTCAACACCTTTTTCTTCGGGTTATGGTTCAGGGTGCCGCAGCCGGGTGGCCGGGGCCTCTAATTGACAGGGGCGAGTACGCTCGCTACGAAACCGAAACGCCAGAGCAATTCCGGATTAATGGATCGTCCCCCTGAAGTTCCGGTGGCGAATCCACTCAAACCGGATCCGCTCTAGGGGCGGTCAAGGGGACCAACATGGGCGAGCCGCCAAGAATTTCCGTTCTCGGGCTGGGTTACGTGGGGCTGCCGCTCGCTGTCGCGTTGGCGGCGCACTATCCCGTCACGGGTTTCGACATCAAGGCCGGGCGCATCGAAGAAATCGCCAAGGGTCTCGACCGCACCGGCGAAATCGGCGAAGAGGTGCTCAAAGCAAGCCGCCTCGAGGTGACGGCGGACGCCGGAACGCTTCGCGGCAGCGACGTCTTTATCGTTACCGTCCCAACGCCCGTCGATTCGGAAAACCAGCCCGATCTCAGCGCCCTCCAGAGCGCCTGCGAAATCCTGGGGCCGGTTATCGCGCGCGGCGCGACCGTGGTGTTCGAGAGCACGGTTTATCCGGGCGTAACCGAGGAAATCTGCGGTCCCTGGCTGGAATCCGCTTCAGGACTCGTAAGCGGGACGGATTTCTTCCTGGGCTATTCGCCCGAGCGCATCAACCCGGGCGACAAGGAGCACACGGTGGACCGGATCGCCAAGGTCATATCGGGCCAAACCCCCGAGGTCGTCGAGCAGCTGGCGGCGATCTATGGGCGGGTCACGACGGGCGAGATCTTCCGCGCCGCGAGCATCAAGACGGCCGAGGCCGCCAAGGTGATCGAGAATGCGCAGCGCGACATCAACATCGCTTTCGTCAATGAAGTGACCATGATCTTTCACAAGCTCGGGATTTCGATCTATGACGTCCTCGATGCCGCCAACACGAAGTGGAACTTCCTCGATTTCCAGCCCGGGCTGGTGGGCGGGCACTGCATCGGGGTCGACCCCTATTACCTGGCCTACCGGGCCAAGCAGGTCCAACACAATCCGGAAGTCGTCCTCGCCGGCCGCCGCATCAACGACGGGATGGGGCAATTCGTCGCCGACGAGATCGCCCAAGAGATGAATGGAGGCGGCCGTATTCTCGTTCTCGGCCTTACCTTCAAGGAGAATGTTCCCGACCTGCGGAACTCCAAAGTCATCGACGTCGTGCGCGGCTTAAAGGGGCATGGGTTCGACGTCGACGTGCACGATACCCATGCCGACGGGGACGAGGCGCGCCAGTTCTACGATGTCGAGTTGCTTCCAAGCATCGACGGGCAAAACGGGTACGCCTGCGTGGTCGGCGCCGTGGCCCACGACGAATATCGATCGCTGGGCGCAAACCGCTTGCGCGCGCTATTGGCGCCAAACGGGCTGCTTGCCGATATCAAGGGCATGTGGCGCGAAACGAAGCTTCCGCCCGACGTGCGGCGCTGGCAACTTTAACCGCCGGGGTTCATCCGGGCAAAACGCCAGGGCAACCGCGCACCGTCGCTGTCGAGCTGCGCCGAGACGACGATCTGCTCGGTGCGCCGCATTTCGCCGGGCCGTCCCATGTAGACGCTTTCCTCGAGGGAGATGCGGCCGCCGGCCGCTTTGAACAGCCAGCCCTCGCCGTTGCCTAGGCGCAGCAGCACCTCCTCGCCCTCGCGCACCAACGAGGCCTGAACCTGCGGGTGCAGGTGGAAGCGCAGGGTAAACGGCTTGCCGATGCGGTCGCGCACGCCGCCCCCGGCATGGATCGCGCCGGACGGGGCGATGATGTCCTCGCAGGCAAGCTCCTGTCCGTCATCGGCGAGATGGAAACGGCGGTGATGGATCACGCCGAAGTCCCGGACGTAGCCATCGTGGCGCAGGTCGATCCAGGTGCCGCCCTCTTCCTCGCCATGCAAGACCTCGCCGCGTGGACCCATGGGCCCCGCCGGGACCTGGGCGCTCTTGTCGTCGATAACCAGGGTCGAATGCGCCGCTGTCGCATGGCAGGCTTCGCGCCAGCCTGCGTCGGGTCCGGCGAAGGCGCCGCAGTTGACGATCATGCGTTCGCGTCCGACGCTCATCTCGAAGGCCAGCGGCCCGGCGTGGGCGTCGCCATCGAACGGTGGTTCCGGCGTGGCCGATCCCGTGTCGATGAGAACCAAGGTGCGTCCGGCCGCAAGCGACTCGTAACCCGTGTGGGGCGCCCGTTGCGGCGCCTTGCCCGCCACTTCACCCAGTTTGATCGCGGCGCCGACGGTCTTTCCCGCGTCTTCGAACGAACCGTTGAATAGGGCGAGGCCGCCATCGCCATGCCGAAAGAACCGCAAAAGGGGCGTCATGCGGTCGATGGCATTCATGATTGGCGGCGGCACCTCTTGGTGCAGGCCGGTCAACGCGGCCCGCACGCTGATCAAGGCCTTGAGCGAACGGAACAGCGCCGTCGGGTTGCGCGTGACGTGCCCGCCGTCTGCCAATACCTGTTGATCGATCTCGCGCTCGAGGAAGTCCAGCCCATAGCGCCGCCAGCCCTCGGCGCCGCGCAAGCACGACGCCGCGATCACCAGACCCATCCCCGCCTCGATGCGCGCCGGGCCCGGCGCGGCGAAGCGCGCGGAATGCCGGAGATGGCGCGCCTGCTTGCTTATCAGGGCGCGAAACTCGGGCTCGAAGGTCAAATCGGCATCGGCCAGCAGGAAGTTCGCGGCGCCCAACCACACGACCAGCCGGCGCGAAAGAATATCGGGCCGCCAAGCCAGCGCGTGCCACTGCCCGTGGCGCTCGGACCAGGTCTTGATGAGATCACGGGCGTGCTTGCGCGCGGCCGGTCCATCGGCGGCACGGAAATCACGCAGCCACTCGAAAGAGTGCAACTCGGTCTCGAACAATGCGCTGGGCGCGGTGGCCTCCCAGGGCGCCTGATTGACCGCCCGCACGGTATGTCCCGCCAACTCGTAGCGGCCCTGAAACATCGCGTTGGCGCGGTCGGCCTCGCCGGACCAGGGGTCCGCCGGCGTCGCCGTAAGTGTTTTTCCCTGTCCGCGGCGCAGCCACCGGGCGTAGAAGCCCGACGCGAATACCGTATTGGCGATCAGGTGCTCGGGGGGAGCCGTGGCCGGCGCCGGAGTCTTCTGCTTGCGCCTGCCCGCGCGCGCGCGCCGCCGTCTCGGTTCGCCCAGGGCGGTTTGCGTGCTCATGCGTCGCCCCGAAGGCGGGACATATTGTCCGCATACCGGCTGGGTCCGCCCGCGAACGTGGCCGTGCCGGCGACCAGGAGATCGGCGCCGGCGGCGACCGCCTGAGGGGCCGTGTCCGCGGTGATCCCGCCGTCCACTTCCAGGTCGATGCGCCGGCCCGACGCGTCGATGCGGTCCCGCAGGGTCCGGATCTTGTCGAGCTGCGATGCCATGAACGTCTGGCCGCCGAACCCCGGCTCGACGCTCATCACCAGGATCAGGTCCACCTCACCGAGGACCGGGCCGACGGCATCCGCCGGCGTTCCCGGATTGAGCGCGATGCCGGCCTTCTTGCCCTGCTTCTTGATCAACGCGATGGTGCGCGCGGCATCGGGTCCGGCTTCGGGATGCACGGTAATGATGTCGGCGCCCGCCTCGGCGAACTTCGGCACGAAGTCATCAACCGGTGAAATCATCAAATGAACGTCGAAGGGCAGCGAACTGTGCGGCCGCAGCGCCTGGACGAGCGACGGCCCGACGGTGAGGTTCGGTACGAAATGACCATCCATCACATCGATATGGATGAAATCGGCGCCGGCGTCTTCAAGGGCTTTTATTTCTTCCCCAAGTCGGGCGAAATCCGCGGCAAGGATCGAGGGGGCGATCCGGACGGATTGTTGCATGGCTCTCTCTATCAACTTCGACTCGCCGCCGCAAGCGCGCACGCCCGGCATGACGCCAACGCACGCATATGCAAAACTTGTCCTGTAGACTCGTTACCAGGACGCCCGGCCGTGCCGTTTCCCCAGATCACCTTCCGCCAGCGCCTGACCTACTGGGCCCATCTTTGGAAGGCGCTTACACGGCAACATCATTCCGCCCTGCGGCCCATGTTCCGCGCGCTCGTTCCGTCCGACGGCGTTGTCATCGACGTGGGCGCGCACGCCGGTCAATTCACCAAGCTTTTCGCCGGGCTCGTGCCGCGGGGCCGGGTCATCGCCTTCGAGCCGTCGAGCTACGCGCGGCGTATTTTGTCCACCGTGGTGGCGGCCAAGCGGCTCGCGAACGTCACTGTCGTGCCGGCGGGCCTATCGGACGCGGCCGGACGGGCGGAGCTCGCGATGCCGCTGAAGGCGAGTGGCAGCCTTGGCTACGGCCTCAGCCATTTTGGCGCCGAGGCCGTCCGTCCGGTGGTGCGCGAGTCGGTCGATCTGATGACGCTCGACGCTTACGTGGGAGAGACCGGTCTCAGCCGTGTCGATCTCATCAAGGCGGACATCGAGGGCTGGGAGGCACGGTTGATCAAGGGCGCGGCCGTCACCATCGCGAGGCATCGGCCCGCCATCGTACTTGAGATCGTCGGCGATCACCTGGCGCGGGCCGAATCGGAACCCGGCGACATTTGGGCCGCGCTCGGCGCGGCGGGTTACACCGCCTCTGTTTGGCGCGCCGATGGAAACCTGACCAGAGTCGATTCCTTCGCGGGCGACGCCGATTATCTTTTCCGAGTAGGGAGTTGAGTAAGCCCGTCCGGGGTCAGGCCGCTTTCACGAGACGCGCCGCGTAAAATCCGTCCATCCCGCCTTCGTCCCGCAGGTGACAAGGCAGGGTGCGCAGGTCGCCCGCGGCCGAGAGGCACTCGGCGAGGCCGCCGATTTCGCCGGGGGTAACGGGGTGCCGGTGTAAGCCGCAATTCGGATCTTGAAGCAACCGCTCGATTTGACCCTCGCCTTCCTCGGGCTGAAGCGAGCACGCGGCGTAGACAAGCAATCCGCCGGGCGCCAGCAGGCCGATGGCGGCGTTCAAAAGGCGGTGCTGCAACTTGGTGAGCCCGGCAAGGTCCCGCGGATGTTTGAGGTGGGCGACGTCGGGCCGCCGCCGCAACGTGCCGGTGGTGCTGCAGGGCGCGTCCACGAGGATGCCGTCGAAGGTTTGGCCCGGCCGGAAGTCCATGGCGTCCGCCGCGACAAGGCGGGCGGCCAGGCCCAATCGGTCGAGATTGGCGCGCACGCGGTCAAGCCGGGTCCGCGATATATCGACGGCCGTCACATCGAACCCGGCGGCCGCCAGTTGGGCCGTCTTTCCGCCCGGCGCCGCGCACAGGTCGAGGACGCGCGCGCTCCCCTTCCCCGCGTCCCGCAGCCCGGACATGAGAATTCGGGCCGGCAGCGCCGCCGCAACGTCCTGCACCCACCACGTTCCTTCGGCGAACCCGGGAAGGTCCTCGATGCGCCCCCCGGTTCGCCGCCTCAGGGTTCCGGTCGCGAGAGTACTTGCCTCCAATCGCTCCGCCCAATGTTCGCGGGAATGCTCTTCTTTTATCGTTATATCGAGCGGTGGATCGGCCAAATGGGCTCGTGCGATGGCGTTTGTGACCTCATCGCCGTAAGCGCCGCGCCACGACGTCCGCAGCCAGTCCGGCGTATTGAGGGTGGGCTCGTGATACGCGGCGGTCAGTGCATCCGCTTCGCGGCTGATCCGCCGCAGCACGCCGTTGACCAGGCCCTTGAAGGCCCCGGGATGATCGTCCGCAAGGCGCACGCTCGAATCCACCGTGGCGTGCGCCGGCGTCTGTAAGTAGAGGAGTTGGGCCACTCCCATCCGCAGCACATCCATAATGAAGGCCGCGGTCTTGGGGAGCGGCCTTTTGAGACAGTGGCCGAGAATGGCGTCGATCTGTCCCAGCCGCCGCAGGGTCGTCGCCGCGATCTGGCGGGCGAAGGCGCGGTCGCGCTGATCGAGCGCCGCGAGCGCCGCCGCCCGCCCGGCGCCGTTCACCCCTTCGGCAAAGCAGTCGTTGAGGGGCACGCGGTCGCGCAGAACAGCGGTCACAAGGCCAGCCGCGCCACGCCGCGCCGCCAGGCCCGTATCCTGTTTTGCTCTTTTGGCCGGGGCAGGCGTGGCGGCCCTGGTCAACTCCAGGGGGCGGCGCTCGACATCCGCCGCAGCCGTTCGATCCGGTCCGAGGACGACGGATGCGTCGAGAACAGCATACCCAGGTCGCGCTTGGCCCGCGATCCCAGGCCGAACAGAAGCATCGGCGCGCGGACCTCATGGCGATCGCCGTAACCGAACGGCCGTTGCCGCCGGCCAACCTCCTCCAAAGCCGAAGCGATCCACTCGGGATGGCCGCATATGGCCGCCCCGGCCGCGTCGGCTTCGAACTCGCGCCCGCGGCTGACGGCCATTTGCGCGATCATCGCGAGCAGCGCCGCGATGGCGACGACGGCCGTGAACGCGATCGCGTCGTTCGGCCAGGCGAACACATTAGCGGTGCTTGCCGCGATGCCCGCCGTTATCGTCATGATGCCGGCCAGCGTCGCGGTCACGGTCAGGACCAGGTTGTCCCGGTTACGGATATGGCCCAGCTCATGGGCGAGCACACCGCGGATTTGCTCGGGCGAAAGGTGGCGCATCAAGCCCTTGGTGACGGCGACGCAGGCCACCGCAGGCGACTGACCCGTGGCGAACGCGTTCGGTTGGTCACTATCGAAGATGAAGGCGCGGGGCGTTGGAAGGCTGGCCCGGTTGGCGAGGTTGGTAAGTTCCTCGATCAGGATCGGCGCCGAGGTCTCGCTGACCTCGCGGGCGGTGAAGCGTCCAAAAATGATGCCGCCGGTCCGGGAGTAGGCCGCAACATTAGCCAGCACTGCCAAGGGCACGGCGATGGCGAAACCAATCTCGCCCGCCAAGGCGAAGCCGCCGCCGATGAAAATCGCCGTCAACCCAGCAAGCCAAGTTGCTGTTCGCGCGTAGCTCATGTCACTCCCCGGTACCGCACGAAACGGTGCGCTACCCCTCACCCGCGCCAAGTCACCCGAGGTGCCCTTGACGCATCATAATATATCGGCCTCCTTCGCGGCGAGGCAATCGAACAAATGTATGACTGTCAGAAATGCAACTAAGCGCGGCTTTGCCGCCACTATCAGTCACAGGGCCTCGTAAAACGTTGTTTTTCCGGGCAATTCCAGCCAAGTAGGCGCCCTCGCTTCGAGCGCGCCGCCGATGCGCCACGGCAACAGGCGGCAAGTTCCCTGCCCGTTCCATGTTCTCACCATAGCTCTTGCAGGGTTTCCGTTCCATTGATATTATAGGATGATATTCCTCGAAGCGTCCCGGAAATACTTAGGATTGTATTTCTGCACAGAACAGCTACTCATGGTATAAGCGCCTGCGATGAACCTTATTCGCCAATACGGACGGCACCGGTCTCCGCGGCTGGGCGCCATAAATCTGTTTTGCGCCGTGGGTCTCGCGCTAGCCGTGAGTCTATTCCTGGGGCCAAGCGCGCGCGCCGCGGAGGTCCTGCCGGGGCCGGTCGCCGCGGACGTGGTGAGGGTCATCGACGGGGACACTTTGGATGTTTTGGCGCGGGTCTGGTTGGGCCAAACCGTCCAGGTCCGCGTCCGGCTCGACGGCGTCGATGCGCCCGAACTGAGGGGCCGCTGTGCGGGCGAACGGGCGCAGGCCGAAGAGGTCCGGTCCTGGCTTGTGCGCCAGCTCGCCGGCCACTCGATCGCCCTGCGTCAGGTCCGTCTCGGCAAGTACGCGGGGCGGGTCGTTGCGCGCGTGGAGCTCGACGACGGCCAGGATCTAAGCGTCATGCTGCTACGGGCGGGGCTGGCGCGGCCCTATGACGGACGCAAGCGCGCCGACTGGTGCGGTTAGGGGATTGCCGGTAGGCCAACCGACATTTCGCACCGAACGAAACGAAAATATTGGGATTCGACGCTAGTCATAGCGTGGGTCACTACTCGAACACTCCAACCGTTGTGGCATCTGGGGCGTTCTTAGCGGTGAACCGATTAGGCAAGTCCCTGCGCCCGGTTTAAGAGCGATCCTGTGCTCCATCGTAACCGCCGCCATTGGAAGCAGGTTGCCGGTTTAGTGATTTACTGAGATCGTTTAGGAACTCGGCGCCTACCAGCTATTCCGCAGTTCCCTGAGTTTCAGGAACACGGTCTTCGGATCGGGTTCGTCCGGGAGGTCGGGAAAGGACTCGCGCAGCTTGGCGATCACGGTCGGGCTCTGCAGGCGGAAGAAGGTGTTGATCTCCTTCTCGAGTCCCAGGGTCGTGACCAACGCCCGGTTGGGATCTTCTTCGCCCACGTCGTTCAGGAGGTCCGCCGCCATCTCGTTGTCGGGCTCGCGGTCGAGCGTGAAGCGCAGGTTGTTCGTCAGGTAATGGTGGCCCGGGTAGATGAGCGTCTCTACGGGCAGCTTGGCGAGTTGGCTTGCGAACGTGCCGTAGAGCTGTTCGGGATGGCCGCCCGACCGGCAGTGGCCGGCGCCGGCGTTGAACAGGGTGTCGCCGCAGAACAGGACCGGCTGTTCGGCATGCCCGAGCAGGCAGATGTGGCTCATGGTGTGGCCCG
>JADFIH010000063.1 GCA_022566715.1 Pseudomonadota bacterium
CGCGCGCGACCACGTCCGCCGCCGTTTGCGCGGCGGCCTCGACTCCTTTCCGGCAGCCCTCGTCGATGGCGAGCTTGTCCCGCCCGCGCGCGATGCGCCGCAATTGGGATAGCGTGAGGTCTCCGGGTACGAGCGTGAGGACCTTCGCCAAGTCTCAGGCCCCCGCCATCGGTAAATTGAGATGATGCGCTTTGGCGCTGGCGATCGCGTCTTCATAGCCCGCATCGGCGTGGCGCATGACGCCCGAGGCGGGATCGTTCCACAACACCCGCGCAATTCGCACCGCCGCTTCGGGCGTGCCGTCGCAGACGACGACCATGCCCGCGTGCTGCGAGTACCCGATGCCGACGCCGCCGCCGTGGTGCAGCGAGACCCAGGTCGCGCCGCTCGCGGTGTTCAGAAGGGCGTTGAGCAGGGGCCAGTCGGACACGGCGTCCGAGCCGTCCTTCATTCCTTCGGTCTCGCGGTTGGGGCTGGCGACGGAGCCCGCGTCGAGATGATCCCGGCCGATCACGATGGGGGCCGAGACCTCTCCGTTCGCCACCATCTCATTGAAGGCGAGGCCGAGGCGGTCCCGGTCGCCCAGGCCGACCCAACAGATCCGCGCGGGCAGGCCCTGAAACGCGATGCGCTCGCGCGCCATGTCGAGCCAGTTGTGCAGGTGCGGATCGTCCGGAATGATCTCCTTCACCTTTGCATCGGTGCGGTGGATGTCCTCTGGATCGCCGGACAGGGCCACCCAACGGAAGGGCCCGATGCCGCGGCAAAACAGGGGCCGGATGTAAGCCGGCACAAAACCGGGAAAGTCAAAGGCGTTGGTCACGCCCTCGTCGCTCGCCATCTGGCGGATGTTGTTGCCGTAATCGAAGGTGGGGATGCCTTGTTCGTGAAAGGCGAGCATGGCCCTCACGTGTTCGGCCATCGACGCCTTGGCGGCCGCCTCTACGGCGCGCGGGTCGCGGGCGCGGTCTTGTTCCCATCGATCGAGGGTCCAGCCCTTGGGCAGGTAGCCGTTGACCGGGTCATGCGCCGAGGTCTGGTCCGTGACCAAGTCGGGCCGGACGCCGCGCTTGACGAGTTCGGGCAATATTTCGGCGGCGTTTCCAAGGAGGCCCACGGACACCGCCTCCTTCTTCGCGCATGCCTCGGCGATGAGATGCAGGGCTTCGTCCAAGGAATCGGCCTTGCAGTCGAGGTAGCGCGTCTCGAGCCGCATTTCGATTCGGCTCGGCTGGCATTCCACGGCGAGCAGGCTTGCCCCGGCCATGGTGGCTGCGAGCGGCTGCGCCCCGCCCATGCCGCCCAAACCCGCCGTCAAAATCCAGCGCCCCTTCAGGTCCCCGCCGTAGTGCTGGCGGCCCGCTTCCACGAAGGTTTCGTATGTGCCCTGGACGATCCCCTGGCTGCCGATATAGATCCACGACCCCGCCGTCATCTGGCCGAACATCATCAGGCCCTTGCGGTCGAGTTCGTTGAAGTGATCGAGCGTCGCCCAGTGGGGCACGAGGTTGGAGTTGGCGATCAAGACCCGCGGCGCGTCGGCATGGGTGCGGAAAACGCCGACCGGCTTGCCCGACTGCACCAACAGGGTCTCGTCCGCGCCGAGGTTGCGCAGGGCCGAAACGATGGCGTCGAAACACTCCCAGTTGCGCGCGGCGCGGCCGCTGCCGCCATAGACCACAAGCTCGGCGGGATTTTCCGCCACCTCGGGGTCGAGGTTGTTCATGAGCATCCGCAGGGGGGCTTCGGTGGCCCACGATTTGGCCGTCAGCTCCGTCCCACGCGGCGCGCGGATGGTGCGGACGTTGGCGGTGGCTTGGGGTGTGAGGGCCATGCCTCTCCTGCTCCGAGTAAGGTGGGGCCCTTCTATCACCGCCGCGCCGGTGGACGCAACTCGCTCCACGTCACGCCCGCGGGGCCGCTCAGACCTCCAGCCACTCCTTGCGGATTTGATCGTTTGCCCGCAGTTCCTCGGGCGTGCCCTCGAAAACGATGCGGCCGTGGCCCATGACGTAAACACGTTGGGAAATCTTCAGGGCGATGGTCAGCTTCTGCTCGACAAGCAGCACCGATACGCCGCGCGTGGCGATCTCGGCCAATAGCTCGGAAACCTGCTCGACCAGCATGGGGGCGAGGCCCTCGGTGGGCTCGTCGATCATGATGAGATCGGGATCGCCCATCAACGTGCGGCAGATCGTCAGCATCTGCTGCTCGCCCCCCGAAATGACGCCGCCCTCCGTGTCGGCACGTTCCGCCAGGAGCGGGAACATTTCGAACATGTTGTCCATGGTCCAGCGGCCCTGCTGCTTCGTGCCCTTCATGCCCAGGAGCAGGTTCTGGCGTACCGTCAGGCCGGGAAATATGTCCCTGTTCTCGGGGACGTAGCCGATCCCCAGGTGGGCGATCTCGTGCGCCTTGAGGCCCACGATCTCCTCGCCCTTGAACCGGATGGACCCTTCGGGCGGCACGTCGCCAATGATGGCCTTGATCGTCGTCGAGCGGCCGACGCCGTTGCGGCCCAAGAGGCTGACGATCTCGCCGTTACCCACCCGCAGGTCCACGCCCTGAAGGATGTGGCTCTTGCCGTAATAGGCGTGCAGATCTTTGATTTCTAGCATGGCGGGTTTAGGCGTCGACGCCGAGGTAGGCCTCTTGCACCGCCTTGTTGGCGCGGACCTCCTCGGGCGCGCCGGTGGTCAATATCTCGCCATAGACGAGGACGGAGATACGGTCCGCCAGATCGAACACGACTCCCATGTCGTGCTCGACGATGACCAAGGTCTTGTCCTTGCTCAGGGTGCGGATCAGGTTGACGGCGTGCTCGGTTTCGCCGCGGCTCATGCCGGCCGTCGGCTCGTCGAATAGGATGACATCAGCGCCGCCGGCAATCGTGATGCCGATTTCGAGGGCGCGCTGCTCCGCATAGGATAGGACGGCCGCCGGGATATGCCGCCGCGCCGTCAGGCCGATTTGCTCGAGAACCTCCTCGGTGCGTTCCTTCACGTCGCCCAGACGGTTCAAGTCGTTCCAGAACGAGTATTTGTAGCCGAGCGACCACAGGACGGAGCAGCGAACGTTTTCGTAGACATTCAGGCGGGGAAAAATGTTCGTCACCTGAAAGCTGCGGCTTAGTCCCCGGCGGTTGATCTCGAAGGGCCGCGCGTTGGTGACGTCCTCGCCGTTCAGCTTGATGGTCCCGTGGCTGACCGGGAATTTGCCGCTGATCAGATTGAACAGCGTCGATTTACCGCCGCCGTTGGGGCCGATGATGGCGTGGCGCTCGCCCTTGCGGATCTCCAGCGAAACGCCGCGAATAATCTCGGTCCGGCCAAAACTCTTGCGGACGTCGGTCAATTGAATGGCAGTGGGCGGGTGAATGGCGGCGGGCGGGTTCATCGATTCAACTTCGCCATGGCCTCCAGAAAGACCTCATCCCAGACCTTCCTGACGGTGGGAAACGTGAGCCGGCAGAGGACGAAGCCACCGGCGGCCACGACACCTGCAATGATCCACGGCAGGGGTTTCACGGCATCGAAGGTGATCGTGTAAACGCTCATGACCGTGTTTAACCCGGCCCTGGTCGATGTGAAGTAGATGATCTCGATCAGGCCGATGGCGCCCACCGCGAAGATGAGGCTGGGAACCAATGCAAGGCCATAGGCGGGCGCCAGCTTGTGGAGGATGCCGGCCCGCCAGATCGGCTGGTGGCGCATGATGAGGCCTGCGAGTCCCGCCGGTACGAACATCACCATTAATACGAAGAATAGTCCGAAGTAGAGCAGCCACGCTTGGGTGACGTTCACGAGTTCGAGCTCGAGAAACGTGACTAGGATGGCCCCGAGGATGGGGCCCATGAAGAATCCGACGCCGCCGATGAAGGTCATGAGCAGGACCGAGCCCGACGCCGCAACACCGATATTATTGAACTGAAGAAACTCGAATTGAATGGCGAACAGGGCGCCCGCCACGCCGGCGAACATCCCGGACAGGGCGAACATGCGGAAACGGACGCGCTGGGTGTTGTAACCGATGAATTCGGCCCGCTCGGGATTATCCCGCACGGCGTTCGCCATGCGCCCCAAGGGGGTCCGGGTGATCGCATACATCAGCAGCGCGGCAACCAGCGTCCAGGCCGCGATCACGTAGTAGACCTGGATCTGCGGTCCAAGGCTCAGACCCGGCAGGCTCGGTCCACTCATTCGGTCGCCCGAGATTCCCTCCTCGCCGCCAAAAAAGCCGATGAAAAAGGCCAGCGCCCCGACGAGTTCCGCGATACCAAGCGATATCATCGCGAACACGGTGCCCGCGCGTCTGGTCGAGAACGAGCCGAAGATGATGCCCAGGGCAAGCCCGGCGGCCGCGCCGAACAAGGGCAGCAGGACGACGGGAAACGCGAACCCGGACTCGATGATACGCATGACGTGCACGGAGATGAATCCGGCGAAGCCGAAATAGACGGCGTGACCAAAAGACAGCATGCCGCTTTGGCCCAACAGCATGTTGTAGGATAGGGCGAAGACCACGAAGATTCCCATTTGCCCGAACATCGATTGGTTCGCGCGTGAATCGAATACGTGGGGCAGCGCGAAGATGGCGACCGCGGCCAGCACCCAAAGGCCGTAGCTGCGCAGATAGGACGCCCAGGCTATGTTCCGCACGCTTCCGGCGGCCCGATCGGTCATGTCTCTCGTTTCCCCATGAGACCCATGGGCCGGAAGATCAGTATGAGGACCAGCAGCAAGTAGGGCGTCACCGGAGCGATGTCCGTGAGGGTAAGCGTCCAATATTCGTAGAAGATCGAATTGCTGCTCAAATCGAGCCCAAGGAGGCCGAAGAAACTACCCACCGAGACGTCGAGTGCGACCGAAAAGGTCTGAACGATACCGATGACCATGGCGGCGATGAACGCGCCCGTCAGCGACCCAAGGCCCCCCACGATCACGACCACGAATACGATGGTGCCGAGGAGCGCCGCCATGCTCGGGTTGGTGACGAAGGCGTTTCCGCCGATGACGCCGGCAAGCCCGGCAAGTGCGGTGCCGCCCGCGAACACATACATAAAGACCCGGGGAACGTTATGCCCCAAGGTTGCCGCGATGTGGGGGTGCGTGAGCGAGGCTTGGACGATCAGGCCGACGCGCGTGCGGGTGAGGATGGCGAACAGCGCGACGAACATGCCGATGGAGATCAGCACCATGAAGGCGCGATAGGCCGGGAAGTTCGTTCCGAACAGGGTGAACAACGGAAAGTTGAGAATTTCGGGCACCCGGTAAGGGACCCCGACGCGGCCCCAACCCAGAACGACGAATTCCTGAATAAGGAACGCCAACCCGAAGGTGAACAGCAGCTCGGGCACGTGCCCATGCTTGTGCACCCGCCTCAAGCCATAGCGTTCGACAAGGCCGCCGGCGACGCCGACGACCAGCGGCGCGAGTACCAACGCCGGCCAGAATCCCACCGCTTGGCTTATTTGGAAGGCGAAATAGGCCCCCAGCATGTAGAAGCTCGCGTGCGCGAAGTTCAGCACGCCCATCATGCTGAAGATGAGCGTGAGGCCCGCCGACATCATGAACAGGAGCAGCCCGAAGACAATTCCGTTCAAGAGCGAAAAGACCACGAGTTCCATATTGTGGAGGTCCGATTGCCGTGGGTGCGCTACGGGCGGTTGCCGGAGCGCGTTTCGCCCGGCGGTTCAGCGCACGAAGCGCACAGAGGGTCTGAGGATTGGCGGCGCATTGCCTCGAACTCGAGGTTGCGCAAGCGCCGCCGGGCCAACGTCAACGGCGTCGACCCGGCGGCAACAAGCGCACTTGGACGCGGACCGCTAGCTGGGCCGCTCCATCTTACAAACGGTTCCAATCCTGGTGTCCGCGGACTCGATGACCCCTTGGGTCTCGAAGCCCAGACCCTCGACCTCCTGGCTGTACTTCACGTTGTCCGACCACTTGGAGACGTACAATTTCTGGAACAGCTGGTGGTCCTCCGCCCGCATTTCGACGGTGCCGAGCTCGGACTCGTACTTCATGCCTTCGAAGGCAAACGCGACCTTGACCGGATCGGTCGATCCCGCCGCTTCGATGGCGAGCTTCAGCATCTCCAGGGTGTTCTTGGACCGGTAGAACAGGAACTCGTCCCCGTACTCCGCTTCGTAGCGGTTGACGAATTCCTCGAGCTCCGCGCTTTCGAGCACGTTTTGATGCCACTCGGTGATCATGAAGACTTTACCGACGCCCGCTTTACCAATGGCAGTCGGGGTGCCGGAGGCGCCCGCATAGTAGGTGAACCATTTGACATCGAGGCCCGCATCGTTGGCGGCTTTGATCAGAAGCGTCAGATCGTTGCCCCAGTTGCCGGTGATGACGGTGTCGGCGCCGGATGCCTTGATCTTCTGAACGTAGGGCGCGAAGTCCTGAATCCGGGCGAGCGGATGCAATTCGGCGCCGACGATCGTTGCGTTGGGCATGTTCGCCGGGACCATTTTCTTCGCCGCCGCTTCCACGGCTTGCCCGAACGAATAATTCTGGTTGATCAGGTAGACTTTGCTGATGTCCGACTGGGTTTTCATGTAGTTCGTCAGCGCGGCCATCTTCATGTCGACGTTCGCATCGAAGCGGAAATGCCAGAAGCTGCACTTCTCGTTCGTGAGCGCGGGCGCAACCGCGGCGTAATTCAGGTGGAGTATCCGGTTGTCCGGGTTCCGCGCGTTGTTCTTGGTGATCGCATCGCCGAGCGCGAGCGCGATGCCCGAACTCTGGCCCTGCAGGAGGAACCGAATCCCCTGGTCGATGGCTCTTTGAAGCTGGATAATGGCTTCCTGGCCGCTGAGTTTGTTGTCGAACTGGACGATCTCGATATCGTGGCCGAGAATCCCGCCGCGCTTGTTAATGTCGGCCGCGACAAACAGGAAATCCGAAAGCCCGGCGGTGCCGATGTTGGCGAACGGTCCCGAAAGCGGCTCCTGGTACGCAATCTTGATCGTCTCATTGGCGTTCGCCGCCGCCGCGCCCAGGCCTACGCCCGCCGCCGCGACAGCACCGATGAACAAACGTTTAGCTGACATGAAATCCTCCCAAGTTGCAGTGTGATTTGGCGGCGCCGATTTCCGGAGACGCCAGTCGTTCCCCTTTATCAAGCTCTCTGGGTGAAAGGTCGCCCAGGGGCAAGGCGGAGTCAAGGCGCGCCCGGCGGCTCCGGTACTCACTTTCGCAGGGCCGCCGTGCTCACCGCAAGCCATTGTAATATAGCCATAAGCTAGGTTCCGTGACGGGCAAAGGTTGTGCGGCTCGGCGCACCGTTTGGAAACGCCGGAGTCGCGTTGTGCCTCGTGCGCCGATATGCTGAGAAAAAGGAAACGCCAAGGTCAGTTGCGGGAGGAAGTTCGTGAGCAACGTCGTCGAATATGTGAGGCACGGGCCCGTCGCGCTCCTGACCATCCAAAGCCCGCCCGTCAACGCACTCGGCGCGGCCGTCCGTCAGGGGATCGGCGAGGGTCTCTCGCGCGGCCTCGACGACGCCGAGGTCAAGGTTATCGTCCTCACCGGCTCGGGCCGCATGTTCAGCGCCGGCGCCGACATCCGCGAGTTCGGCAAGCCCATGAAATCGCCGAACCTGGTCGAACTCATCGATACTATCGAGGGCTGCGCCAAGCCCGTGATCGCGGCGCTGAACGGCATGGCGCTGGGCGGCGGCCTCGAACTCGCCATGGGCTGCCACTATCGGGTTGCGGCGCCGGCCGCGTCGGCGGGTCAGCCCGAGGTAAAGCTCGGCATTATTCCAGGCGCCGGGGGCACGCAGCGGCTGCCGCGCCTTGCCGGCGTCGAAGCGGCGCTGAACATGATCGTCAGGGGCGACCCGGTTCCGGCGGCGGAGGCCCTCAAGCTGGGCATCGTCGACGAGCTGATCGAGGGGGACTTCGTTGCGGGCGCCATCGCCTTTGCCGGGAAGCAAGCCGGCGCCGCGCCGCGCCGGACGCGGGACCTCGACGATAAAGTCAGGAACGTCGGCTCGTCCGTCTTCGAGGACTTCAAGAAGAGCATCGCGCGGCGCGCACGCGGTTACAGCGCGCCCTACCGTTGCATCGAGTCCATCGAGAACGCGGTCAAGCTGCCGGTGGATGAGGGGTTTGCGCGCGAGCGCGCGATCTTCGCCGAATGTCTGGCAAGCGCCGAGTCGCTGGCACTGCGCCATGTCTTCAGCGCGCAGCGCCGCGCCGCCGACATCCCGGATATACCCAAGGACACGCCGGTGCGCGAGATTAGAAGCGCGGCCGTGATCGGCGCCGGAACCATGGGCGGCGGCATTGCCATGAACTTCGCCAATGCGGGTATCCCGGTCAAGCTCCTGGAGACGTCGCGCGAGGCCCTCGACCGCGGCCTCGAAATCCTCCGAAAGAACTACGCGGCGACGGTCAGCAAGGGCCGCCTCACGCAAGAAAAGATGGACGCGTGCCTGGCGCTGATCACACCGGCGGGGGGCTACGACGATATTGCCGGCGCCGATATCGTGATCGAGGCCGTGTTCGAGGAAATGGGCATCAAGAAAGAGGTGTTCGGCAAGCTCGACAAGGTTTGCAAGCCCGGCGCCATTCTCGCCACCAACACCTCGACCCTCGATGTGGACGAGATCGCCGCCGCGACGGCGCGGCCGGAAAGCGTGATCGGCACGCACTTCTTCAGCCCGGCCAACGTGATGAAATTGTTGGAAATCGTGCGCGGCAAGGAAACCTCCAAGGAGGTGGTGGCGAGCACGGTCAAGTTGGCGAAGGCGATCCGTAAGGTCGGCGTCGTGGTCGGCGTCTGCGATGGCTTCGTCGGCAACCGCATGCTGCACGGCTACCAGCGGCAGGCGAACTTCATGCTGGAGGAAGGCGCGTTGCCGCAGCAGGTCGACAAGGTTATCCACGACTTCGGCTTCGCCATGGGACCCTTTGCGGTTGGCGATCTCGCCGGCCTCGACGTGGGTTGGCGCATCCGCAAGGCCCAGGCCAAGACGCGGCCGAGCGGCCTGCGCTATTCGGCGGTCGCGGACAAAATCTGCGAGATGGGGCGCTTCGGCCAGAAGACCGGCGCGGGATGGTACAAGTACGAGGCCGGCAAGCGCGCGCCCATACCCGACCCCGAGATCGAGGCGCTCATAATCAAGGAATCGGCGGAGCGGGGCATCGCGCGCCGCGACATCAGCGAGCAGGAGATACTCGAGCGCTGCATCTACGCGCTGGTCAACGAAGGCGCGAGGATCCTCGAAGAAGGCATCGCCCTGCGCGCAAGTGACATCGATATCATCTGGCTGAACGGCTACGGCTTCCCGCCCTACCGGGGCGGACCCATGTTTTATGCCGACACGGTCGGCCTGAAGAACGTGTACGACGCCGTCTCCAGGTACAACGACGAACAGGGGCAGTTCTGGGAGCCCGCCCCGCTGCTCGCGCAACTCGCCAAGGATGGGAAAAGCTTTGCCGATTACGCGGCGGCCTAGACGTTTATCATGGATTTGACCTTCAACCGGGACGAACAGGCCTTCCGCGGGGAGGTTCGGCGCTTCGTCGCCGAGAGACTGCCGGCCGACGTGAAGCACAAGGTCGAGAACGGCCTGCGGCTGGAGAAAGACGACTACCTGCGCTGGCAGAAGGCGCTGTACGAAAAGGGCTGGGCCGCGCCCGGGTGGCCGGTGGAACACGGGGGGCCGGGTTGGACGCCCGTTCAGGGCTACATCTTCGAGCAGGAATGCGCCCTCGGCGACGCGCCAGCGGTGATGCCCTTTGGCCTCAACATGGTCGGGCCCGTCATTATCGAGTTTGGAAGCGAGGCCCAAAAGGCGCGCTTCCTGCCGCGCATCCTTTCGAGTGAGGACTGGTGGTGCCAGGGCTATTCGGAGCCCGGCGCGGGGTCCGACCTCGCGTCGTTGAAAATGTCCGCCGTGCGCGCGGGCGATCATTACGCCGTCAACGGTGCCAAGACCTGGACGACCCTGGCCCAATACGCGGACATGATCTTTTGCCTCGTGCGTACCAGCGCCTCGGGCAAGAAGCAGGAGGGCATTTCCTTCCTGCTGATCGACATGAAAAGCCCAGGCGTCACCGTGCGGCCCATCGTCACCTTCGACGGTGGCCAGGAAATCAACGAGGTGTTTTTCGAGGACGTGGAGGTTCCCGCCGAAAATCTCGTTGGCGAGGAGGGCAAGGGCTGGACCTACGCCAAGTTCCTGCTGGGACACGAACGCGTGGGCATCGCGCAAGTCGCGCGCTCCAAACGCCAGGTCGAGCGGTTGAAAAAGATCGCCGCGGCGGAATTCAAGGATGGCAGGCCCTTGGCCGACGATCCCAACTTCCGCGCCAAAATTTCGACGGTCGAGATCGACCTATTGGCGCTGGAACATATGGAACTACGCATCCTGTCCGATGAAACCGCAGGGCAGGCGCCAGGACCCGAATCCTCGCTTCTCAAAATCCGGGGCACCGAAATTCAACAAGAGATCACCGAGTTGCTGGTCGAGGCCGTGGGCTACTACGCCGCACCGTATCAGCCCGCGTTCCTGCGCGACGGCGCCAACGACGAGCCCGTGGGCCCCGGCTACGCCCCCGCCCTGGCGCCCACCTATTTCAATTGGCGCAAGGCGTCCATCTACGGCGGCAGCAACGAAATTCAGAAGAACATCATCGCCAAGGCGGTATTGGGTCTTTGATCATTACGGAGAACGAATTCGCAACATGCCCCCCACCCTAACCCTCCCCCACAAGGGGGGAGGGGATATCATCGGAACCTGAGTGCCCAACTCCCTCCCCCTCGATGGGGGAGGGTCGGGGTGGGGGTGGCCTCCTTCAATGGATCTTTCCTATACGAATGAACAAAATCTGATTCGCGACAGCGTCCAGCGCTTTGCCCGCGACTCCTACCCGTTCGATGCGCGGCGCCGATTAGGCGAGACGTCCGAGGGATTCAGCCGTGGCACCTGGAAAACCTTCGCCGAGCTCGGCTGGCTCGGCGTGGCGCTGCCCGAGGCCTACGGCGGCAGTGGCGGATCGGCGGTCGACGTCATGATCCTGATGGAGGCGTTCGGCCGCGCCTTGGTCGTCGAGCCTTACTTCACGGCCGCGGTGCTGGGCGGAACGGCGCTCTTGTTGGGGGGCAGCGAGGCCCAGAAACGCTCGCTGCTGCCGCGTCTTGCGGCCGGCGAGCTCCTTCCGACCCTGGCGTTCGCCGAACCCCAATCGCGCTTCGATTTGGGCGACGTTCAAACCACGGCGCGCCAGGACGGCGCCGGCTTCGTGATCGACGGCGCCAAGTCGGTGGTTTTCCACGCCGTCTCCGCCGACATCGTCATCGTTCCGGCGCGCACCAGCGGCGAACGCCGCGATGAACACGGCATCAGTCTTTTTCTCGTCGAGGGGGACGCGGCCGGGCTGACCCGCCGGGACTACCCGACGGTGGACGGGCACCGCGCATCGGAACTTAAATTCGAGAACGTCCGCGTCGGCGGTGACGCGCTGCTGGGTGCGCGCGATGCCGCATTGCCGCTCATCGAGACCGTCGTCGATCATGGTACCTCGGCCGTCTGCGCCGAGGCCGTGGGCATCATGGCGGCGCTTTACGAGGCCACGCTCGAACATCTGAAGACGCGCGAACAGTTCGGCCAACCCATCGGGCGGTTTCAGGTGCTGCAGCACCGCATGGTCGATATCTTCGCCATGTGCGAGCAGGCGCGCTCCATGGCCTTGATGGCGGCGCTCACGGTCGGCGGCCCCGATCCCACGGCGCGGCGGAAGGCCGTCTCCGCGGCCAAGAACTACATCGGCCGGGCCGGGCGCTTCGTCAGCCAACAGGCGGTGCAGTTGCACGGCGCCATGGGGATGACGGACGAGCTTATTATTGGCCACTATTTCAAGCGCTTAACGATGATCGACACCCTCTTCGGCAACGCCGATCATCACCTTGAACGCTTCGGCCGGCTCTGACAGTCTTGGATAACGATTGCGAATGACGCTGGCTGTCCGCCGGCACGGGAGGGATGTTCCATGAGAGAGGCGGTTATCGTTTCCACGGCGCGCACGCCGATCGGCAAGGCCTATCGCGGCGCCTTCAACCGGACCCACGGCGCGACCATCGGCGGACACGTCATCGACGCGGCGGTGGAGCGCGCCGGCGTCGATCCGGGCGAAGTGGAGGACGTGATCATGGGTTGCGCCATGCCGGAAGGCGCGACCGGGCAGAACATCGCGCGGCAGGCGGCGCTTCGCGCGGGCCTTCCGGTCACCACCAGCGGCGTCACCGTCAACCGCTTCTGTAGTTCAGGGCTTCAAGCCATCAGCATGGCGGCCCAACGCGTCATCGCGGACGGCGTGCCGGTGATCGTCGCGGGCGGCCTCGAGTCCATCAGCATGGTGCAGAACGAACATCAGAACCACTGGAACGAGCGGGAGGACTGGTTGAGCGAGCACAAGCCTTCGGTCTATGACACCATGATCCGGACCGCCGAAACGGTCGCCGAGCGCTACGGCATCAGCCGCGATACGCAGGACGAGTATGCGCTCGGCAGCCAGATGCGTACGGCGGCGGCGCAGCAGGCGGGACGCTTCGATGACGAGATCGTTCCCCTGGAGACGGTCAAGCTGGTCACCGACAAGGAGACCGGAGAGACCCACGAAGAGACCGTGACCCTCGTACGCGACGAGGGCAACCGCCCCGATACGTCACCCGAAGGACTCGCGGCGCTGAAACCCGTGATGGGCGAGGACGCCATTATCACGGCGGGCAACGCAAGCCAGTTGTCGGACGGCGCGTCGGCTTGCGTCGTCATGGACGCCAAGGAAGCCTCGCGCCGGGGCCTCGATCCGCTCGGCATCTACCGCGGATTCGCCGTCGCCGGGTGCGAGCCCGACGAGATGGGCATCGGGCCCGTGTTCGCCGTGCCGCGTTTGCTCGAGCGGAATGGGCTTCGCGTGGAGGACGTGGACCTGTGGGAGCTCAACGAGGCCTTCGCCGTTCAAGTGGTCTATTGCCGCGACCGCCTGGGCATCCCGCACGAGAAGCTCAACGTCGACGGCGGCGCCATCGCCATCGGCCACCCCTACGGCATGAGCGGCGCGCGCATGACCGGGCACGCGCTGATCGAGGGCAAACGGCGTGGCGCGAAGTATGTGGTGACCACTATGTGCATCGGCGGCGGCATGGGTGCCGCTGGTTTGTTCGAGGTGAATTAATGCTGCGGGGCTTTTCCCCGAATAATTAATTCGCCGCGATGCGCGCGCCGGCCATGGTGACGCCGCCATCGACGACCAGGGTCTCGCCGGTGATGAAGGCGCCCGCGCGGGACGCGAGGAACACGGCGGCACCGGCGATGTCCTCGGGCTCGCCGATGCGGCCGATGGGTGAGGCCGCTACCACCTGTTCGTAGGTCTTGGGGTTTTCCCACAGGGCGCGGGCGAAGTCGGTGCGGATGAGCCCGGGCGCGATGCAGTTCACGCGCACGTTGTTGCGGCCCCATTCGACGGCCAGGTTGCGCGCGAGCTGAAAATCCGCCGCCTTTGAGATGGCGTAGGCGCCGAGCATCCCGTCGCCCCGGAACCCCGCGACGCTGGCGATGATGATCACCACGCCGTCCTTGCGCTCGGCCATCTGCGGGATCGCCATGTTGCAAATCCATAGGTTGCTTTGCACGTTACGCTGCAAGGTGGCGGCGAACGCCTCATCGGGGATTTTCGCCATCGGCCCGAAGTAGGGGTTGACCGCGGCGTTGCACACGAGAATGTCGATCCGGCCCCATTTATCGATGGCGCCGTCGGCCAGGTTTTGCAGCTGATCCTTGTGCCCGATGTTGCAGGGAATGGCGATAGCCGCGCCGCCGCCGGTTATCAACCGACAGTCGAAGCGCGCAACATGTTATGCGCGGGGCTGGAACACCCGGGCGGCGAAGTCGGGATAGGTCTTGGCGATTTCGGCGTGGGCGGCGTTGTTGAGCCGCTTGGACGTCTTGGGATCGGCCAGCTGCCGGGGAGTAAACCTTCGCCTCTTGGCGATGCCCTTCACCCAGAACCGGTGCTCGGCATTCACCAGGTCCCGGCATTGATCGTCGCTCAAGCTCGCGGGATTCCGGGGAATGGTCTCGATATCGTAAACCACCTGCAAATCGAGATCGGAGGCGGTTGATTTATGCCCCACCGTTCCGATGGATCCGATGGAATGGAGACTGACGATAGGCGATGACCCCGCCTCGCCCGATGGACCCCCGTCCCCGCCGAATACCGAGCCGACGTAGGGGCGATATTCCCCGCTGAACACGGGCGAGAGGGCCGCGATGCCTTGCACTCCGTGGGGCGCACCCTCCACGAAGAGATCGGCGCTTTCGGTGCGCTCCTTGGTCCGCTTCACCCCGTCCCCCTCTTCGACGTAGGAGACGGTATATTTCAGATCGCTCAGACCCGGGCCGTTGACGTGCAGGAGGTAAATGACTTCGAAGAGCGCCTTCTTCATGTCCTCGCGAACCTGGTTGACGTCGGTTTCTTCCCGCGTCTTGGCTTCCTCGGCGGCGCGCTTGTCGTCCTCCCGCACGCGGTCCTGCCATTGGGTCGACTCGCGGATCCGCGCGTTGGCGTCGATCTCCGAATTGCGAGCCCACTCCTGGCCGTCGTCGGCCGCGTCCTTGGCCCAGGTCTCGATCGTGTCGAGCGCTTCGTCGACGGGTGGCGGCGCCTCGCTCGAAGTCTGCGTCTGGCGGGCCTGCAACGCGTTGTGGGCCTTCATCTTTGGAATGGCCGCCCGAACTTCGCGATCGGTCGGAACGGGCTTGGTTTTGGGTTGCGTCGCCATCGGTTAGACCTTCTCAATCGCGCTCAGTGAGCCGCCGCAGAAGTTCGCGCGGCCCGAAGCCGATGTAGCGGTCGGCGCCTCGCCGGCCGTAGGGCGCTGGACACGCGCC
>JADFIH010000232.1 GCA_022566715.1 Pseudomonadota bacterium
GGCGCAAAAGTATTCCGCCACCCTGCTCGAGGGGGTGACGGGCTCGGGCAAGACGGAGGTCTATTTCGAAGCGGTGGCGCAAGCCCTGCGCCAGGGCCGGGAAAGCTTGGTGCTGGTGCCCGAAATCGCACTCACCTCGCAATGGCTGGAGCGTTTCGAGCGGCGATTCGGCGTGCGTCCGGCGGAATGGCACTCCGATCTGGGGCGGCGCGAGCGGCGCCGGGTTTGGCGCGCCGTTGCCGAAGGCGGCGCGCCCGTCGTCATCGGGGCGCGTTCCGCGCTATTTCTGCCCTTTGCCAACCTAGGTCTCATCGTGGTGGACGAAGAGCACGATTCCTCCTTCAAGCAGGAGGAGGGCGTCATCTATAACGCGCGCGACATGGCGGTCGTGCGCGCACGTGACGCCGGCGCGGCGATTGCGCTGGTTTCGGCCACGCCTTCCCTGGAAACCGTGGTCAACGCCGACACCGGCCGATTCGGGCGGGTTATGCTGCCCGACCGCCACGGCGGCGCCGAATTGCCCAGGGTCGAGCTTCTCGACATGCGCGCCGATCCGCCGGCCGCGAACCACTGGCTCTCGCCGGTGTTGGAGCGCGAGATCGTGCGCACCCTGGAGTCGGGTAAACAATCGCTCCTGTTTCTGAATCGCCGCGGCTATGCGCCGCTGACCCTGTGCCGCGCCTGCGGGCACCGTCTCGAATGTCCCAATTGTCAGGCCTGGCTCGTGGAGCACCGCCACATCAGGCGGCTGCAATGCCATCACTGCGACCACACGAGCCCCTTGCCCACGGTCTGCCCGGCCTGCGGCGCCGAGGACAAGCTTGCGGCCTGCGGGCCCGGCGTCGAGCGCCTGGCCGAAGAGGTTCGGGCGCTGGTCCCCACGGCCCGCCTCGTGGTCATGGCAAGCGATACGATCCCGGGGCCGCGCGAGGCCGCCGAACTGCTGCGCCGGGTGCGGGACCATGAGGTCGACATCCTGATCGGCACCCAGGTCGTGGCGAAGGGCCACCACTTTCCCTTGCTCACCCTCGTCGGCGTCGTCGATGCCGACCTTGGCCTTGCGGGCGGCGACCTGCGCGCGGCGGAGCGGACCTATCAACTTCTGTGGCAAGTCGCGGGCCGCGCCGGACGCGAAGCCCATGCCGGCCAAGTCTATCTTCAAACCTACATGCCCGATCACGAGGTGATGCAAGGTCTCGCCTCGGGCGACCGTGGGCGCTTCCTCGAAAGCGAGCAGGAGTCGCGGCGGCTTCAAGGTATGCCGCCGTTCGGGCGGCTTGCCGCGCTCATCGTTTCGGGAGAGGACGACAGGGCGGTCCGCGTGGCGGCGCAGGCGCTCGGCCAAAGCGCTCCACGCGGCGAAAAGGTGCAGGTCTTGGGACCGGCGCCGGCGCCGTTCGCTTTGCTGCGCGGGCGCCACCGGCAACGCCTCTTGCTCAAGGCCGGGCGCGGCGTGAACGTGCAGACTCTGTTGCGGCAATGGATTGCGGCCACAACCTTGCCGCGCCGCGTCCGGGTGCAGATTGACGTCGATCCTTACTCGTTCATGTAACGTAGCGCAGCGGCCTGTAGGGCGAAACCCCCGGTGCAAGCGAGGTAGGGCGGGGGCCGTCGGCTTGCAACGCCCTGACCAGTATGCTAGGTATCGCGCGGCGTTGCCGGCGGGGTGCAAAACGCGGTCCGGCGGCAAATTTGTGTGGGCTTTTCAATAGTTTATCTCGTTCGTGGCGGCGCGCCGGAGGGCCCTCCCACTTGGTAGCAGGGACATCGATTGTGACCGGGATCGCGGGGCGTTATGCGACCGCCCTGTTCGAACTCGCGTTGGAGCAGGGGGCTGCCGACGACGTCGCGGGCGATCTAAAAGGCCTGGGCGCCCTGATCGACGAAAGCGATGATCTGTTGCGTCTCGTTCGCAGTCCCGTGTTGACGCGCGCCGAGCAATCGCGGGCCATGGCGGCAATCCTTGAAAAGGCGGGCGTGCACACTTTGACGCGCAAATTCGTCGGCCTGATCGCGGCTAACCGGCGGCTCTTCGCGTTGCCCGCCATGATCAGCGCCTATCAGAAATTGCTCGCCGCCCACCGCGGAGAGATCGCGGGCGAAGTGATCTCCGCTTCTCCGCTCAGCGATGCGCAGCTCGACGCGGTCAGGAAACAACTGGCCCAGGCGATGGGCCAGGAAGTTCAACTGGAGTCGGCTGTCGATGAAAGTCTCATTGGTGGGCTGGTCATCAGGGTCGGCTCCCGCATGATCGACTACTCCCTGCGCACGAAGCTGCAGAATCTCAAGGTCGCCATGAAGGGGGTCGGTTGATGGATATTCGCGCCGCCGAAATCTCGGCAATTCTCAAGGAGCAGATCGCCAACTTCGGCACCGAGGCCGAGGTTTCCGAAGTGGGCCAGGTGCTGTCCGTCGGGGACGGCATCGCGCGCGTCCACGGCCTCGACAACGTCCAGGCCGGCGAGATGGTGGAGTTTCCGGGCGGCATTCGCGGCATGGCCCTGAACCTCGAAAGCGACAACGTCGGGGTCGTGATTTTCGGCGACGACCGCACCATCAAGGAACGCGACGTCGTCAAGCGCACGGGCACCATCGTCGATGTGCCGGTTGGCAAGGGGTTGCTCGGCCGGGTGGTCGATTCACTCGGCAACCCGATCGACGGCAAGGGCCCCATCGAGGGGACGGAACGGCGCCGTGTCGAAGTGAAGGCCCCGGGCATCATCCCGCGCCGCTCCGTGCACGAGCCGGTGCAGACCGGACTGAAGGCGCTCGACTCTCTGGTGCCCATCGGACGCGGCCAGCGCGAACTCATTATCGGCGACCGCCAGACCGGCAAGACCGCGGTCGCGATCGACACCATCATCAATCAGAAATCGGTCAACGCCGGCAGCGACGAGTCGAAAAAGCTCTACTGCATCTATGTCGCGATCGGCCAAAAGCGTTCGACCGTGGCGCAGGTCGTCAAGACGCTCCAGGACGAGGGCGCCATGGATTACACCATCGTCGTTGCCTCGACCGCATCCGAGCCCGCGCCTTTGCAGTTCCTCGCGCCCTACACCGGGTGTTCGATGGGGGAGTATTTCCGCGACAACGGCATGCACGCCCTCATCGTCTACGACGATCTGTCGAAGCAGGCCGTGGCCTATCGCCAGATGTCCCTGCTGCTGCGCCGCCCGCCGGGACGCGAGGCGTATCCGGGCGACGTGTTCTATCTCCATTCGCGCCTTCTGG
>JADFIH010000064.1 GCA_022566715.1 Pseudomonadota bacterium
GACAACGTCGAGGGCTCCGTCACCACCCGGAATCCGCAGGCCCGCAGCTCTAGCTCGACGATGTGCGCGCCCGCCCCGCGCGGCATGACGAGAAGCACCTCGACCTCGCTCGCGGTGACATCGTCCACCTCGAACGTGTGGCGCACAGGGAGCTGCCGGACGATCAGCGCCGTGTCGGCGTCGTCGGGATCGAGTGTGCCATCGAGAACGTCCCGCATGCGGTCGACGAAGGCCAACATTTCGCTACGTTCGCGCGTGGTCGGCTCGCCGATATCCGTGATGTAATCTTCCAGCCGGTGAGCGATCACCGAAACGAGCGGATAGCCGAAGGACCCCGCCGAGCCTTTCAGGTTGTGAACCAGGCGGTAGGTCTCGTCCATGGGCGCCTTGACGGCGCTGTCGCGGCCGTCAATTAGAACTTCGAGACGGTCCAGTTTTTCGGCCGCCGTTTCCAAGTACTGCTGGCTGAGATCAGCCAGCATGGCACTAAAGGTGTCTTTGGAAATACTCATGCTGCAACTATGGATATTTAGTTATTAATGGCGAATGCTACCGATAATACGGTAGGCAGAACCGATTACCATTTCGTTGATGTACACCGGGCCGTTGATGTCCCCCCTAGCCTTTGGTGTGCCCCTGGCCATTGGCATACACCGGGCGGGCGAGTTGCCGGATGCGGACGGGCGGTGCGCGCGCTAGACTGCGCTGGTCCTCCCGCCGGACCGATTCCCAAGCCCCGGACCGATTCCCAAGCCATGCGACCAAAGGATGCCGCCAGCCTGATTCTCGTGCGCCGCGCCGACGGCGGGCCCCGGGTGCTGATGGGCCGGCGCGCGCCCCGGCATGCCTTCATGCCCGGTGTGTTCGTCTTTCCCGGCGGCGCCGTGGACCGCGGCGACGGCTATGTCACATCGTCGAGCGAACTCCGCGCCGAGGTCCTCAAGGCCCTGGTGCGCGATTGCACGGCGCACCGGGCCCGCGCCATCGCCCTGGCGGGGATTCGCGAAACCTTCGAGGAGACTGGCTTGCTCTTGGGCTCCCCCGCGCCGGGGGCCGGGCCCGGCCCGAAATTGCCCCGGAAATCGCCCCGGAAATTTGTTTCCGGGAAATCAGCCCCAAACGGCTGGCGCGCCTTTCTCGAAACGGGACTGGCGCCCGAGTTGGCCGCCCTGGAGTATGTCGCCCACGCCGTGACGCCGCCGGGGCCGCCGCGGCGCTTTCACGCCCGGTTTTTCATCGCCGATGCGGGCAACCTGAGCGGGGAATTGGCCGGAAACGGGGAACTGCTGGACCTCGGCTGGTATCCGCTTAGGGATGCCTATGCCCTGCCCATCGCCGGGGTCACGAGGTTGGTGCTCAAGGAAGTTGCCCTCGCACTGGACGGCGCGGCCGCCGGCGACCGCATCCCGCTGTTCACCCGGCGGCGCGGCACGCGAATCATCATTTACGAGTAGGGGCGCCTAACAGGCCGTACGAGGGGTCAAGGGCGCCCGGCCCATGGCCCCGGGGCCCGCTGAACCCCATTGGGGCCGCACTGGGGGCCGCACTGGACCTTGACTCGGGGACCCCAGCCGGTATGGTCCCGGTCTCCGGCGCCCTGGGCGCCCCAGGCACCCCTTGGCACTATTTGGAGTTGCGGCCATGGCGAAACCGTCGGCTTTGAAGATCAAGCTGGTCAGCACGGCGGGCACCGGGTTTTATTACGTGACGAAGAAGAACCCCCGGACGCTGACCGAGAAATTATCCTTGAGGAAATACGATCCGGTCGCGCGCAAGCACGTCGAGTTCCGCGAGGCCAAGATCAAGTAACGCGGCGCTACACCGAGCAAAAGCCGCCCGACGGGCGGTTTTTTTATGCCGAGTTGGGAATTTGCGGGGCCACGCCGTCGGCGGGCTCCGCCATGACGATCCGGTTTCGGCCCGTTCGTTTGGCTTCGTATAGGGCCTCGTCCGCGCGCCGCAGCAGGTCCTCGCCCGTTTCCCTGGCGGCGCCGGTAATCGCGACACCTATACTGATCGTCACCGGAAGTTCGCCGACGTCCGCGGACACTGGAAAGGGTTGACCGGCGAAGGAAGCCCTCAAGCGTTCCGCAACGATCTGGGCTATGTCCAGAGTCGTGTCGGGAACAATGACCACGAACTCCTCGCCGCCGTAGCGTACCGCAAGGTCGACGCCGCGCACGCAGATTTGAATGCGTTTGGCGCATTCAACCAGCACCTCGTCTCCGATCGGGTGGCCGTAGGTGTCGTTGACCGCCTTGAAATGATCGATGTCCAACATCAGGATGGCGGCGGGCTTGCCGCCTTCGGTCGCGCGGCTGACCGCCGTGTCGAGGTGGGACTCGAGATAACGCCGATTGTGGAGCCCGGTAAGCGAATCGGTAACCGCCATGACCATCCGGTCCTGGTAGTTCCGCCGCAGCTTGTCCTGATAGATCTTGCGCCGAAGCTGAGTCCGGACGCGGGCCCGCAATTCGTTGCGGTCGATGGGCTTTGCCAGATAGTCGTTGACGCCGAGATCCAGCGCCCGCACAAGCAGGGCGTTGTCTTCTTTGGGGGCCAGCGCCAGCAACGACATCTGGCGTGTTTCCTCCGCGCTGCGCAATTGAGAACAGAGGCGCAATCCGTCGGCGTCGCGCTGAATCAAGCTGACGACGGCCAGGTCGAATTCGCCGGAGTGCGCCAGTTCGACCGCCTTTTCCGCGTCGGGCTCGACGGTGACGCCGCAGTACGACGACAACGCCTCTTCGATGAGCTTGGAGTCGGACGAATCATCGTCAACGACCAGAACCTTCGAGTTGCTGAAGTCTTCGCCGTCCACCGCCGCAGCGCCGGAAACGCCGAGCTGGGTGCTGGTCTCTTCGCGGAGGCGCAACTCGTCCATCATGGTTTTCAGGCGGACCAGCGTGCGGACGCGCGTGAACAGCGCCGTGTCGTCAACGGGTTTGGTCAGAAAATCGTCGGCGCCCGCCTCGAGGCCGCGCACGCGCTCGGCCGCTTCGCTGAGAGCCGTGACCATCACGATCGGGATGTGCGTCGTGTTCGGGTTCGCCCGAATCCGCTCGCAGACCTCGAACCCGTCCATACCGGGCATCATGACGTCGAGGAGTACGATATCGGGGTGCTGCTCGTTGACCGCGGCAATCGCCTCCTCGCCGTTCAGGGCGGTAATCACCTCGAAGTACTCGGCGCTGAGTTTCGCCTCCAGAACTTTGACGTTCAGTTGGATATCGTCGACAACAAGAACCCGGGCCGTCATTGCGTTCTACCGCGCTGCTTCTAGTACGGGGGCCGGAAGGTTCCGACAAACGGCGGCCCGGCGGCGCCGGACGGCGCCGTTCTCAGTCCGCGAAACCTCTCCCGGCCGCGACTACTCTCCCAAAAAGTGACGCACCGTTCCCATGAGTTCGTCAATGCGGATGGGCTTTGCGATATAGGCTTCGCAGCCGCCTTCGCGAATTCGGTCCTCGTCGCCCTTCATAGCGAACGCGGTCACCGCGATTACGGGAATGCTCTTCAACGTGTCGTCCTCCTTCAGGAGGCGCGTGACCTCGAGGCCCGACACGCCGGGAAGCTGCATGTCCATGACGATAAGATCGGGGCGATGTTTCTGAGCAAGCGCGAAGGCGTCCTTGCCGTCCCGAGTTTGAATTGTGTCGTAGCCGTGGGCATCGAGCAGATCATGAAACAGCTTCATGTTCAGCTCGTTGTCCTCAACGATCATAACCGTTTTAGTCATCGCCTTCCCTCCACTCGCGGCTGGTGGCCCGTGGGTCCGCGGCAAATCTTCGCATCCCAGTCCCCAGGCTCGGTTGCTAGCCCGCCTGATTAGCCGGACGCCCCATTCGAATGGCCCCATTACACGCGGCAACGGTTAAATAATGGTTGGCAGGCGCCAATGGTTAACAAATATTGGACGAATGAAGCCGCGGAATTCCGCGGATTTTGACCAATGCCCCCGGGGAGGCGCCGCTACGGGAGGCGCCATTGTGCGCCGGGGCCCGGTCGGTTATGTGTTCAGGGTTCCGCCCCCGACTTCCGGGTCTCTCCAATGACCAAGATGCCCCACCCAGACGTGGTCCCGCAATTGGAGGCGATCCCCCTGGACAGCACCCGGCCTCTCGTTGTTTGCGATGCCGACGACGTGCTTTTCCACTTCCTCGCGGGATTTGCCGCCTTCCTGGTCGAGCGCGGCCTGTACTTCGATTGGACCAGCTACAGCCTGGACGGAACGATCCACTTCGCCGAGGATAAGCGCCCCCTGGCGCTGGAGAAAGCGGGGGCCCTGCTGAACGAATTCTTCGACCATGTCGAGGACCTGGAACCGATCGAGGGGGCGTCGCGGGCCCTCGGCGTCATCGCCGAATGGGCCCAGATCGTCATCATGACAAACATTCCGGCCCGCGTTTCCGAGGGGCGGCGACGCAGCCTGGATCGCCATGGCCTGTCCTATCCCATGGTAACGAACATCGGCGGCAAGGGCCCGGCCGTTAAGTACTTGGCGTCCCGAGCCGGCCGCCCGACCGTTTTTATCGACGATATGCCGCGGCAGCACGCGTCGGTGGCCAAGACCTCGCGTGAGGTCGTCCTACTCCATTTCGTCGCCGAACCGCGCATCGAGGCGCTGCTGGGGGAGGCGCCCCAATGTCACCATAAGGCCACCTCCTGGCCCGAGGCCCAGCGGATCGTCGCCGGCGTTCTGAACGGAAATGCCGGCTGAGCCCGGAGTGCGCATTGGCATCGACCTTGGCGGGACCAAGATCGAAGGGGTCGCCTTGACGGAGGATGGACGGGAGATCGTCCGGCGCCGCGTCCCCACGCCGGCGGGCGACTACGGCGGCACGGTCCGCGCCGTCGCGGACCTGGTCGCCGAGATCGCGGGCAACGCCGGGAGCGAGGCCGGGAGCGAGGCAAGCGTTGGCGTCGCCATCCCGGGCACCGTCTCTCCGGCAACGGGACTGGTCAAGAACGCCAATTCAACCTGCCTCATCGGGCATGCCTTCGACAAGGACCTGGAGGCCGCGATCGGCCGCCCCATCCGCATGGCGAACGATGCCAACTGCTTCGCCTTGTCGGAAGCCGCCGACGGCGCCGCCGCCGGTTTCGCGGTGGTGTTCGGGGTCATCATCGGAACGGGAACGGGCGGCGGCGTTGTGGTCAACGGCCAGGGGGTAACCGGCCCGAACGCGATTGCCGGCGAGTGGGGCCACAACCCCCTGCCCTGGGCCCACCAGGACGCACCGCCGCGCGGCGGCGGAGTCGCTGAACAACCTGGTCCGGCCTGCTATTGCGGCAAGTTTGGCTGCATTGAGACCTTCCTGTCGGGCCCCGGGCTCGAACGCGACTACGCGGCGGCCGGCGGCGAAACCAAAGACGCCGCGGCTATCGCACGTGCGGCCGCGATGCGTGAACCCAGGGCGCGCGCCGCCATGGACCGCTACGAAGACCGTATGGCGCGGGCCCTGGCCAGCGTCATCAACGTGCTCGATCCCGACATCGTGGTTCTCGGCGGCGGCTTGTCCAACATCGAGGGACTATACGAAGGGGTCCGCGCCCGTTGGAGCCGGTACGTATTCTCGGACGAGACCTCGACGCTACTCGTCCCGGCGCGCCATGGCGGCGCCAGCGGCGTCCGCGGCGCGGCCAGGTTATGGCCGCCTAACGCGGATTAGCAGTCGGTGGAAAGAAAATCGAGGCGCGAGAGCGTGGCGCTCATCACGAAGTCGCCGTAATCGAGCACCAGGTCCGAGGCGACACCGTTCTCGTAGAGGCGCAACCCAATTTCGTACTCGGGAACACCGTCCTGGTCGCCGGGCGTGAAATAGGCGAGCCGCACGCGCCACGACAACAGGTCCGCCAACAGATCGCCGCCGACCTTCTCCTGTGCGGCGGAGCCCCCGGACGCCACGATGGCGACCGTGTCATAAATGCCGTCCGGTCCCGAGCCGTCGTAAAGGCGCCGGTTCAAGACCGTTTCCCCGGCCAGCGCCGCGTTGATGATCTGGAAGAAGTGCTCGGTGGGAAAGATCGTTCCTTCTTGAAGTTCGATGTCCGGCATGCCGGGATCGTTGAACGTGATAACGCCGCTCTCTCCCTTGCCGGCCAACTCGGCGCGCCCCGAGAATTTTTCGTTGATCTCGCCATTGAGCGCGCTGCGGGCGCTGAAGCGAATGATTTGTCCGTCGCGCGACTCCCAAGTCGTGTAGTTCGAGTCCGACACAATTTCCTGACCGCGCGTATCGGAAAGGCGCAGGAGCATCCGCTGGGTCTGGGCGTAGCCGTCGCACGAATCGGTGATTTCGATCACGAGGCGGCCCGCCACCGAGATGATCCCGGAGCCTTCCCGAGTGGACGACAGGCTGAGCTCGTAGACACCCAGGTGCGGCTGCAACGTTGCCGGCCCCGCGCCCGCGGCGGTGGCCCAAAGGAGCGCCGCACCCGCGGCGGCGAGAAACGGAATTTTCATGTCGCAGTCCGCGTCCTAGTGACTGGTTGCGGTCAGCTTATAGCATCGAACCTTTCGGAAATATCACGATTAGGCGCTTGCCCAAGAGACCCCTCGTTCCGGGTCAAAGCTGCCGCCCGGCACATCGTGCCCTGGCCAGGCATTTTCAAACCATTGAAAAATAGGGAAAAGATGTGGCACGTCCGTTGCGTTGTCCCTTGTGACCTGGAGTACCTTTAAGCAAAGAGCCTGACGATGGCGCCTCCGAACGCAACGACATTGGTAATCGATTCCCCGGAGGCGATCGAAGCCCTGGGAACGATCGACATCCAAGGCGAAAGCCTGCCCGGGCAAGCGCCGGCGGGCGCCCCGACGTTCGCGGGCGCGCAGTTTGGAAAATCGAAGCTCCTCCGGCTTCTCGTTCGGGCTCTCGGCCGCATCGCCGAGACGGAAAAAGAGATCGCCGAAAAGGACGCGCTGATCGAACGTCTCAAGTCGATGGCGATGACGGACCCCCTTACGGGCCTACTTAACCGGCGTGGCTTTGAAGAGCACCTTCGGCGCATTACGGCGGCCGCGAAGCGGCACGGCCAGGGCGGCACGCTGGTCTACCTGGACCTCGATGATTTCAAGCCCATAAATGACACGATCGGCCACGAGGCCGGCGACGCCGCGCTTTGTCACGTCGCGAATTTTCTCGTTAAGAACGTGCGGGCGACCGACATCGTCGCGCGGCTCGGCGGCGACGAGTTCGCGGTCCTCATGGTGCAAACCGATGCGAAGGAAGGCAGGGCCAAGGCAAAGGTATTGCAAAGGCGTCTTAACGCGACGCCGGCCCCGGCTGGAAACACTCAACTTCCGATCAGCGCAAGCATGGGCGTCGCCACCTTCGCGGGCAACAGCGACTTCCGCGCCGTGATGCGGCGCGCCGACCGCGCCATGTACCGCAACAAGGCGCAGCGCAGGCCCGGCGCCGAGGCGCAGGTCATTCCCCTACACGCGGGCTGACGCCCGGTGATTCAGCCCTCGGGCTCGACCGACGAAAGCAGCCCGTAAAGTTCGGGGCGGCGGTCACGGAAGACCGACCAGGCCTCGCGCTGGGCGGCCACGCCATCGAGGTCGAAGGCCGCGAGTTCGACCCCCTCCTCCCTATCCATTCCGGCGGTGATGGCGCCCATGGCGTCGGCGACGAACGAGGCGCCGTAGAAGGTGATCTCCGTCGATGCGCCGCGCTCCACGCCCACTCGATTCGACGCCGCCACCGGCACCAGGTTCGCCGCGGCGTGCCCCTGCATGACGCGCCGCCACGGCGGCATGGAATCGTACTCGGGGTCCGAAGGCTCCGAACCGATCGCGGAGGGAAAGAGAAGATACTCCGCGCCGCGAAGCACCATGGCGCGGGCGAACTCGGGAAACCATTGGTCCCAGCAGATGCCGACGCCGATAACGCCGAAGCGCGTCGGCCAGACCTGGGGCTCCCTGTCGCCGGGGGCGAAGTAGTGTTTCTCGTAATACCCCGGGTTGAACGGAATGTGCGACTTTCTGTAGACGCCCATGGTGCGCCCGTCGGCGTCGACCATGGCGACCGAGTTGTAAAAACTGTTGCCGTGGCGCTCGAAAAAACTGACCGGAATCACGACGCCCAACTCCGCCGCCAATGCCGACATGTGCGCAACCGTCGGATGGCCGTCGGCCGGCGCCGCGAGGTCAAAGGGCTCGCCGGTCTCGTCCTGGCAGAAGTAGCGCGTCTCGAACAGTTCGGGCAGCAGGATCACGTTGGCGCCCCGGCCGGCGGCCTCGCGAACCAGGGCCTCGGCGCGCTCGATGTTGTCCTGGCGGCCGCGGCCGCAAGCCATTTGCGTGACGGCGATCGTGACGCCGCGCATGGCTCAGCCCTCCGCCCCGGCTGCCGGTTGCTCGAGGGTCGCGCAGTGAATTCCTCCGCCGCCAAAGCTGATGTCGGCCGCCGGCACCTGCTCGAAGCGGCGCTTGGGGAAGGCGCGGGCGATGATCTCGCGGGCCTTGGCGTCATTTGAATCGTCGAAGGACGGGGCGATGACGGCGCCGTTGGCGACGTAGAAGTTGGCGTAGGATTGCACGACCGCACGGCCGCCGATCAAGCGGGGCGCGGGACGCGGCAATTCGCGAATCTCCAACCGCCGGCCCCGGGCATCGGGCGTGGCCCGCAGCCGGGCCAGGTTTTCCGTCAACATATCGAAGCTGTCGTCTCCGGGCTCGCCCGGCGAAACGGCGAGGACCACCCCGGGGGCGGCAAAGCGGGCAACATTGTCCACATGTCCCTCCGTCTCGTCGTGCTCCAGGCCCCCGGCCAGCCAGATCACTTCGTGAATGCCGAGGTAATCCTTGAGCGTTTGCGTCATGCCATCCCGCGTCAGTCCGGGATTGCGGTTTTCGTTGAGCGCGCATTGCTCGGTGATGATGAGCGTTCCCTCCCCGTCGCAGGTGTAGGCGCCGCCCTCCAGCACCACGGGCGTAGCGTAGCGGGGGATGCCGAGCCGCGCCAACACCTTTTCGGCGATGGCGGCGTCGTTGTCATAGGGGGTGTATTTGCCGCCCCAGCCGTTAAAGCCCCAATCCACCCCGGCCACCCCGGCCACCCCGGCGGGTCCCGTCAGAAAGGCCGGGCCGGTGTCGCGTATCCAGGAGTCGTCGATCGCCAGCGGCATGACCTCGACGCCGACGCCGCACATGACCGAGGCGTCCACCACGTGACCTTCGCGCGCGATCATCGTCACCGGTTCGTAAACGGCGATGACCTTGGCAAGTTCCGCGTAGGCCGCGCGCGCCTCGGCAATGCGCCCCGCCCACAAAGCCTCGCGGCAGGGCCAAGCCATCCAGCAGCGCTCATGGGGCGACCAATCGGCGGGCAGCGTAAACCCGCCGGCGGCCGGCGTCGAACCGGGTTGGGCCATTGGCGGGCCTTTAGATGGTCACGGTTTCGTATACGTCCTGCCGCACGAGTGTAAACAGCTCTTGCGGTTGACGCACGCCCCGCAGCGCATAACGCCCCAGCGAAACGAGACGGTCGGTGCAGCCCCCCGCGGCGGCGGCGAAAGCCGAGGAAATCACCACCGCCTGCTCGAGGGTCCGGCACATGTCCTCGATCCGCGTCACCTCGTTGACGGCGGGCCCAACCACCGTGAAGTCGAGCCTCTCGCGCGATCCGATGTTGCCGTACATCACGTCGCCCAGGTGCATGGCGACGTAGATATCGGTCGTGACGAGGCCGTCCGCCTTGCGCCGTTCGTTCAGCGCCTGCACGCGCTTCAGGGCATCGTCCGTGGCGTCCAGCGCGGTCCGGCAGACATTGGGGGTGTCCTCCACGGGAAAGGTCGCCAGGACCGAATCGCCCATGAACTTCAAGACCTGCCCACCCCGCTCGTGCACGGGATCGACGAGACATTCGAAATAGTCGTTGAGGAACTGGATGAGCTCTTGGCTGGGAAGGGATTCGGCGATCTTGGTGAAGCCGCGCAGGTCGCTGTACCACAGCACGGCGCGTATCGTCTCGACCGACCCACGGACGATATCGCCCTTGATCACGCGCCGCCCCGCATCGCGTCCCAGGTAAATCTCCAAAAGGGTTCGGGCGATGCGGAAGTTGGCGGCGCCCTTGAAGGCGAGCGCCATCAACCGCAACAGATCCTCGAGGGAGTCGACCTGCTCGTCCGTGAAGCCCTCGCCGCCGCGGGCGGTCCACGACGAAATCATGCCGCCGGCGTCGCCGAACTTGTCGTGCTCGGCGTAGGGATTCACATACGCCAGATAGTCCGTCGCACCGCGTTCGCGAAGCTTGTTGATCAAGGGAAAAGCGGAGGGCTCGTTCGTCTTGGCCAAATGCTCCCGCATTTTTGGGATCGACCCGCTGAGCATGTGGTAAAATGGGCTCTTGCCCCAGTCCCTGCCGGTCTCGTCCACCGCGCGCTGCCAACTTTCCTGTATCACGCCGTTGCCGTCGTCGTTCCACTCGAAGCCGTGGCCCGCGATGACCGGATGCAGGGTGCGCTGGATGACGCTGCCGCGCATGAGCGGGAACCCCGCCTCACCGAGCTTCTCGCAGAAGCCCTCTATGAGTTCCTTTTCAGGCGTGCCGCGCAGGCCCTCGTTTACCAACCAACGCGCAATTTGGTTTGTTTTTTCCGCTTCCATTTATTTTGGGCCGCTCCCGATACGCCTTCCGTCGGCCGTGGTCTTAACCAAGATTGGCCAGCCCGCCTGCCGTCTCGCAGTATATAGGTGGCGCACCCACCCCCGTCCAGCAGCCCATGGTTGCCCGTTCCGCGCGTGGATGCCGTGGCAAAAATGGGCTCAATTTCAGCAAGTTAACGCGGTCTTTACCGGCCCCGGTCAATATCGCACAACCGTGACGAACCAGCCCCCAAAGACTTCACACCGAGAGATCCCGCCCCGCAAGGAGCGCCGCATCCTGAGGTCACCGGTCTTGCGGTGCGCGGCGATGGCATTCGGTTGGCTGATGGTCGGTATCGGAATCTTGGGCGTGTTCGTTCCGTTGTTTCCCACGACCGTCTTTCTTCTCATCGCCCTTTGGGCGTTCTCCATTTCGTCTCCGCGCTTCCGGCACTGGCTGTTCGAGCACCGCTGGTTTGGGCCGCCGCTTCGCGCCTGGGTAACCCACCGCGCCATTCCGAAGTACGCGAAGGTTCTCTCCGTTGCGTCGATGGTGGGAAGCGTCATCGTGATCGCGCTGTTCGCCGCCGTGTCTTGGGTGGTCCCGGCGCTCGCCGCGGCCGTTTCGGCGCCCGTCGCCCTCTTCATCGTCAGCCGGCCCAGCGCCGAAAAAATCTAATCGGCCATTTGGCCGCGCATCGAGCCGGCTTGGCTTGACGGCGCGGCGCGGTCTATGATCGGCGGCGGCGCGGCGGACCGCGCGAACCGCGATTTCCAATAGATAACGAACTTCAGTCGACACCAATCTCCAAACAGCAGTCCGGGAGGACCGGCATGGCCGGACAAATAGACGCGCGCCTCGAGGCCGCCGGCATCGAGTTGCCTGCGGCGCCCGCACCGCAAGGTAACTATGTTCCCTACGTGGTGAGCGGTAATCTCGTCTTCCTCTCGGGACAGGTGGCGCTCGTCGAGGGGGAGCTGAAACTCTCCGGCGTCGTGGGCCAAGACCTCTCCATCGAGGAGGGCCAGCAATCCGCCCGGCTTTGCGCCATCAATCTGATCGCCCAACTCAAGGCCGCCTGCGGCGGCGACCTGGACCGTGTCGTGCGCTGCGTCAAGCTCGGCGGGTTCGTCTCCTGCCCCGCCGGGTTCACGGATCAGCCCAAGGTCATCAACGGGGCGTCGGACCTGCTTGGCGAGGTCTTCGGCGACAAGGGCCGCCACGCCCGATTCGCCGTCGGGGCGCCGGCCCTGCCCCTGGGCGCGTCGGTCGAGGTCGACGCCGTGTTCGAGATCGCCTAGAGGCACCCGCCCCCGCCTATGAGCCGTTCGCCGGTCGAACAGGGTCCGGAGGGCGGTAGGTCTTTACTCGCAGGGAATTCAGTGAATTCGAAAGATGCCGCGGCTGAACTGCGGTGGCCAGGTCCCGTCCTTGGTATAATTGACGGCAAGGCGTCCACTGTCGGGTAGAGTTCGCAGCGATGGGTGATATCGAAGAACATGCCGTCACCGCGAAGCTGGTCGGCGACATCTCGGCGATCCCGGCGGATCAGTGGGACGCCTGCGCGGGGACCGCTAACCCATTCGTCCGGCACGCTTTTTTGAAGGCCCTGGAGGACAGCAAATCGGTCTGCGCCGAAGCCGGCTGGGCCCCCTACCACTTGCTGATCGAGGATGACGCCGGTGCGCCCGCGGCCGTGGCGCCCATGTACGTCAAGGGTCATTCCCAGGGCGAATACATCTTCGACCACGCCTGGGCCCACGCCTATGAGCGGGCCGGCGGGCGTTACTACCCCAAGCTGTTGATCGCCGTGCCCTTCACCCCGGCGACGGGTCCACGTCTGCTGGTCCGTCCCGACCAGGACCGCAAGGCGATGCAGGGCAACTTGATCGTTGCCGGCGTTCAGGCGGCCCAGCAACTCGAACTGTCGTCCCTCAACGTCAACTTCCCCACCGAGGACGAATGGAACACCCTCGGCGAGGCCGGCTTCCTGCAGCGCACCGGCGAGCAATTCCACTGGCTCAACGAGGGCTATGAGACCTTCGACGATTTCCTCGATGCCCTGACCTCGCGAAAGCGCAAGGCGATCCGCAAGGAACGCCGCGAATCACTCACCGGCGATGTGTCCATCGAGGCGGTGTCGGGGAGCGGCCTGACGGAAGCCCATTGGGACGCCTTCTACCAATTCTACGTGGACACCGGCAACCGCAAGTGGGGACAGCCCTATCTCAACCGGGAGTTCTTCAGCCTGCTGGGCCAGGCGATGCCGGACAGCGTGGTCCTGATCATGGCGACGCGCGGCGGCCGCTTTGTCGCGGGCGCGCTGAACCTGCGCGGCGCCGACACCCTGTTCGGCCGCTATTGGGGCTGCATCGAGGACCACAGGTTCCTTCATTTCGAGGTCTGCTACTACCAGGCCATCGAGTACGCAATCACCCATGGGTTGGCCCGCGTCGAAGCCGGGGCGCAGGGCCCCCACAAACTGAGCCGCGGCTACCTGCCGGTCCACACCTACAGCGCCCACTGGATCGGCGACCCGGGCTTTCGCCGGGCGGTCAAGGACTACCTGGAGCACGAACGCGCCGAAGTCGATCAGGATATCGGCATCCTGGACGCCCATTCCCCGTTCAAGAAACCACCGCCCGGCGCCGAGCGGGAATGAACACGGCGGGCGATAACGCCGCCGGCGCGCGTTGAGGGACTTGTTCTGCGACGGGCGGGCCCGAAGCCACCGCGCAATGAAAGCGGGTTAGGGAAATTCGGCGCTGTCGGATTCGAAGCGAAGCTCGGCGCTGAGCCGGCTGCGCGTCATGCCGGGCGTAAGGTACGTGGAATGTATGGTCCAATGGGTGAACACAAAGACATCGCCACGCCGCATGACCGGTGCGTGGATGGGCGCTCCGGCGAGCGCGGCGCCGCCATCGCCCAAGCGCGAAACGGCGTCCGGGTCGAAACGCCCACTCCGCGGGTCGTAACCGGAGAGCGCGCGGGCCTCATCGAGAGGCAGAACGGCGGCTTGCACGCCCGGGCGATCGACCCCACAGTCCTGGAGCGGTGTCCACAAATTCACGGCGAACCGCGAGGCGCCATGGGGTTCCGCGTCGACGTGCCATCTTTGCTCCGAAGCGTAGCCTTCGAACTCCGTGGGGCCGTCTCGCGACCGCAGCGGGTGGATGCGCCGCGTATGGGTGAACGAGGACGGCCGGCACGGGCCCGAGAAAAAGGACGCCAGGAACGGCAAGAGCGGCCCCTCATCAAGCAGGTCGTAAATCGAATGACCGGGAAAGGAATCCGCGATCCATTGCGGATAGAGTTGGCCGTACCTCATCGCATAAGCCACTCCTTCCCAGCCCCTTCGGGTGGACCAGTGGTTCGGCGCACTCGCGATATCGACGCCCTCCGCGGCACAACGCGCGCTGTACCTGGCGTAGGTTTCTTCGGCCCGCGCGAAATGGGACTCGACGGTGGCGGGGTCGATAACCTCGCGCAGGACAAACGACCCGCGGTCGCGCAAGCATTCCTTCAGTTCATGGAAACGCGTGTCGAGGCCGAGCCCGCTGAATTCCTGTTCCACGATCTCGCGAAAAGGTTCGACGGCCGAATGCGTTTGCGCTCTGTCCAATTCCATACTGACCAACAGCGGGCGCTAGGCGAAGGCGAGACTCCGGCCACAGCGGCGGGTTCAGCCCCCCGCGTCGGCCCTAATGAACGAGTTCGGGGACCTTGCCGGAGCCGTTGGGCGAACTGCCGGGCTTGTCGTGGTCGTCGCGCCCGCCGCCCTTGCCCGAGGGACCGCGCTTGGGGGGTGGCCGCTTGGGGGCGGCGATGAACTCGAAGCCGAGCTCGTCCCCTTGCGTAAGAGCGAGGCGGAGGGCAAGGTGTCCATCGCCGCTCTTGAGCGGGAGCTAGCGCAGTTCCGCGAGGA
>JADFIH010000065.1 GCA_022566715.1 Pseudomonadota bacterium
CGGCCCGACGGAAACGATCTGATCAAGCCCGAAGCCTTCGTCGTCCTGAAGGACGGCGGAAACCCGCCGAATGGCCTTGCAGACGAACTTCTTAAATTCTGTAAGACCGGCCTTGCGCCCTACAAATATCCGCGCTGGTTCAACTTCGTCGAAGAGTTGCCGCGCACGGCGACGGGCAAGGTCCAGCGCTTCCGGTTGCGCGAACAACGGGGCGCGCAATCCTGAGGCAGGGGAGGAAGAAACCGGAATGAAACTCGGCAACTACATATCCGGCGCGTGGGTGGACGGCGGCGGCAGCGGCGTTCCCCTGGTCGACCCCGTGCTCGGCGATGAATTGGCGCGCGCAAGCTCCGAGGGACTCGACCTCGAGGGCGCGCTCGATCACGCCCGCAACGTGGGCGGACCGGCGCTGCGTAAGCTGACCTACGCCGAACGCGGGGCGCTTCTGAAATCGGTCGCCGACACGCTTTCGGAAAACCGCGACGCCTACTACGCGGCGGCGCTCGCCAATTCCGGCAACACCAAAGCGGACGCCGCGGTCGATATCGAGGGCGCGATCTTCACGCTTGGATATTACGCGGGCCTGGGCGCCAAGCTGGGCGACGTGCGCGCCCTTCACGGTGGCGGCTTCGACCGGCTGGCCAAGGACAAGGCGTTTCAGGCGGTCCACATCGCGGTGCCCATCGAAGGCGTGGCCGTACACATCAACGCCTTCAACTTCCCGTCCTGGGGAATGTGGGAAAAGGCCGCGGTCACCCTGCTCTCCGGTGTGCCCGTCCTGGTGAAGCCGGCCACGGCGACGGCGCTGCTGGCCCACGACATGGTGCGCCACGTCATCGCGGCGGGCGTCTTACCGGAGGGGGCGCTGTCCCTCGTGTGCGGCGGCGCGCGCGATTTGCTGGCCCACGTGACCAGCCGGGACGTCGTGACCTTTACCGGCTCGGCGGACACGGCGAACCAACTCCGCAACACGCCGGCGCTGCTCAATCAGCCGGTGCGGTTCAATGTCGAGGCGGACAGCCTGAACAGCAGCATCCTGGGTCCCGATGCGGGGCCGGACTCGGCGGAGTTTCAGCTTTTCGTCAAGGAGGTCGGGCGCGAGATGACCGGCAAGGCGGGCCAGAAATGCACGGCCATCCGCCGCGCCCTGGTCCCGGCCCAATTCCTCGATGATGTGGCGGGCGCCCTGCAAGCGAGGCTGGCGAAAGTCCTCGTGGGCAATCCGCGCAATGCGGACGTGCGCATGGGGCCCGTCGTGAACCGGACCCAGCAAGCAGCCGTCCTGCAAGGGATCGAGGCCCTGAAGAAAGAAGCGGCGGTCGTCGTTGGCGAGGGGCCGTTCGAGCCCGCCGATGCCGACCCCGCCGTGGCGGCCTTCGTGCCGATCACGCTGCTGCGGTGCGATTCGCCCGACTCGGCCAGCGCGGTACACGAGGTCGAGGTGTTCGGCCCGGTCTGCACGTTGATGCCCTACGAGAGCCCTGCACAGGCGTTCGCTCTGGCCGGGCGCGGCGGCGGCTCCCTCGTCGCGTCGGTGTTCACCGGCGATGACGCCTTTGCGGCGGATGCGGCCATGGGCCTCGCCGCCACCCATGGCCGGGTCTTGATCGTCGACGAGACGGTGGGCGAGGCAAGCACCGGGCACGGCAATGTCATGCCGATGCTGGTTCACGGCGGCCCGGGCCGGGCCGGCGGCGGCGAGGAACTTGGCGGCCTGCGCGGCTTGCGCCTCTACCACCAGCGCGTGGCGGTACAGGGCCGCCTCGACCGCCTGGAGGCGCTGACCAGCGCCGCCGCCGAAGTTTCGTTTTAGGGGTCGTGTGTGACCGAGGAAACCTTGATGAAGACACAGATAAGTCTGACGGTGAACGGGCGGCGGCGCGACGATACCGTGTCCGACAATCTGCTGCTGGTCGACTACCTGCGTGAGACCCTTGGCTTGAACGGCACCAAGATCGGTTGCGACGGCGGCGAATGCGGCTGCTGTACGGTGCTGGTCGATGGCCGCGCGCGGCACGCCTGCCTCACCCTCGCCACGAGTTGCGACGGCACTCACGTCGAAACGGTCGAGAGTCTGGCGGCGAAGGGCCGCCTCTCGGCCATCCAACGCGGGTTCAACGAAAAGCTCGGTGCGCAATGCGGCTTTTGCACGCCCGGCATGATCATGGCGGCGGAAGGCTTGTTGCGCGAGAACCCCATGCCCACGGAAGACGAAATTCGCGCCGGCATGGCGGCCAATATTTGCCGCTGTACGGGCTACGTCAAGATCATCGAATCCGTGCAAGCCGCGGCCCGGGAGCTCGCCCAATGAACGCGCCGGTCGCACCGGCAGGACCGGTCAAGTCCATCGGCGAGCGGGCGCCGCTGGTCGACGGTCCCGAGAAAGTCACGGGCCGGGCGAAGTACGCCGCCGATTACCGCAGCCCCGGCGCCCTCGTGGGACGCATCCTGCGCAGCCCCGTGGCGCACGCGAACGTCATCGAGGTGGACACCTCCGCGGCGGAGGCCCTGCCGGGCGTCGAGGCGGTCGTGACGGGGCAGGACTGCGACCAGACTTACGGCGTCCTTCCCATCGCCATGAACGAATACCCGATGGTGCGGGACCGCGTGCGTTACCGCGGCGAACCCGTGGCGGCGGTCGCCGCCGTCGATGTGGAGACGGCGCAGAAGGCGCTCGATCTCATCGAGTTCCGTTACGAGGAGCTGCCCGCCTATTTCACGGCGGAGAAAGCCCGCGCGCCGGGTGCGGTGCAGTTGCACGAGAAAAAGCCGGGCAACATCGAGCGTCACGCCGAGTTCGAGCTGGGCGACGTGTCGGCGGGCTTTGCCGAAGCGGACCTCGTGCGCGAGGAGACCTTTCAGTGCGCCGAAGTCTGCCAGGTGCAGAGCGAACCGCACGCCACCTACGCCGAGTACGACGCCGAGCGCGACCGCCTGACGGTTTGGCCCAGCACGCAGGTGCCCTATTACGTCCATTTAATGCTCTCGCGCACGTTGAAAATGGATCAATCGCGCATCCGCGTGATCAAGCCGCACATCGGCGGCGGCTTTGGCTGCCGCACCGAAACCTTGAACGTGGAGATCATCTGCGCCCTGTTGGCGCGCAAGGCCCGCGGCGCCGTTAGCCTCGTGATCAGCCGCGAGGAGACCTTCATCACCCACCGGGGCCGGCCCGAAACCCAAATCAGAATGAAGCTGGGCCTGAAACGCGACGGCAGGATCACCGCCGTCGAGTGCGACGTGGTGCAGCGCGGCGGCGCCTACTCGGGATACGGCGTCGTCACCGTGCTCTATAGCGGCTCCTTGCTCTACGCGATCTACGACATCGAGCGCATCCGCTACAACGGCTTCCGCATCCTGACGAATACGCCGCCGCCCGGCGCGTTCCGGGGCCACGGCACGGTGAACTCGCGCTTCGCCTTCGAAAGCATGATCGACAGCATGGCCGAGGAGCTCGGGATCGATCCCTTCGCGGTGCGCCGCGCCAACCTGCTCAAGGCGCCGACCTTTGCGGCCAACGACCTGATGATCAACAGCTATGGCCTGCCCGAATGCATCGATTGGGTTGAAAAGGCCAGCGGCTGGCGCGAGCGTAAGGGAAAGCTCGGCCCCAACCGGGGGCTTGGCATGGCCTGCTCGCACTACATCAGCGGCGCCTCGAAACCGGTGAACTGGACCGGCGAGCCGCACGCCACGGTCAATCTCAAGGTCGACTTCGACGGCTCGATCACGCTTCTGACCGGCGCGGCGGAGATCGGCCAGGGGTCCTCGACCGTCCTCGTGCAATGCGTCGCCGAGGTGCTTGGCATCGGCATGCCCCGCATCCGCATCATCGCCAGCGACAGCGCCGTGACCCCCAAGGACAACGGCTCCTATTCCTCGCGCGTCACCTACATGGTCGGCAACGCGGCGATCGAGGCGGCGCAAAACCTGCGCAGCGTGCTCATCGACGCGGCCGCCCGGCGGCTCGAGGTCGCGCCCGAGGACGTCGAATGTCTGGGCGAGATTTACCGCGCCGGCAGCCAGGACCGGGGTCTTGAATTCAACGAGGTGGTGATGGAGGCGCTCAAGGATACGGGCACCCTCACCGTCAAGGGCACCTTCGACACCATCCCCGAATCCCACGGCGGCAAGAAATACCGCGGCGCGGCCATCGGCGGCACCATGGCCTTCAGTTACGCGGCCCAAGTGGTCGAAGTGAGTGTCGATCCCGACACGGCCGAGATCACGGTCGAAAAGGTTTGGGTGGCGCACGACTGCGGCCGGGCCCTCAACCCGCTTTCCGTCGAAGGGCAGGTGCAGGGCTCGGTCTGGATGGGCATGGGTCAGGCCTTGTGCGAGGAGACGCGCTATCACGAGGGCCTGGGCATCGCCGGCAACATGCTCGATTACCGGGTGCCGACGATCATGGACTCGCCGCCGATCGAGGTGAAGATCGTCGAATGCGCCGATCCGCACGGCCCCTTCGGCGCCAAGGAGGCCGGCGAAGGGTCGCTCGCGGGGTTCCTGCCGGCGTTCACCAGCGCCGTCGCCGACGCCATCGGCATCCGGCCCACCGAATTGCCGGTGACACCCGACCGGTTACTCAAGCTGATGGAAAAGAAGGAGCAGGAGGCCCGCGCGCAGGAGAAAAGGCGGAAGATCGCCTGATGGAATACCTGCCGAATTTTCAAGTGCACCGGCCGGGAACGGCCGAAGAAGCAGTCAAGCTGCGCGTGGATAACGTGGACGCGCGCTTCCTCGCCGGCGGCACCGACATGATCGTCAACGTGCGCCGGGGCATCGAGCGGCCGTCCGATCTGATCGACCTGACGCACATCGGCGAACTGACCGAGATCCGCGAAGAGGCCGAAGGCATCCGTGTCGGCGCCGCCGTTACCTTGCAGCAGCTTTCGGATCACGAGACCGTCCGAAAAAGCTACCGTGCCGCGTCCGAGGCCGCGGGATCGGTGGCCGGACCGACCCACCGGGCCTACGGCACCGTCGGCGGCAACCTGTGCCTCGATACGCGCTGCCTGTTCTACAATCAAAGCGAATGGTGGCGTTCGTCCAACGCCTATTGCCTGAAGCACCGGGGTGAGGTGTGCCACGTCGCGCCGGGCGGCCGTGAGTGCTTCGCGGCCTATAGCGGCGATCTCGCGCCCGCCATGCTGGTGCACGAGGCGCGCGCCGGTCTGATCGGTCCCGATGGCCGGCGGGAGATTCCGCTCGCCGAGCTTTACCGCGACGACGGCATGGACCATCTCACCATGGCTCCGGGCGAGCTTCTCGCCTCGGTTCTATTGCCCAAGGAAACGGCGGACATCCCGTCGGGCTACGAGAAGTCGCGGGTCCGGGGCTCGATCGATTTCCCCCTGGCCGGCGCGGCGGCGCGCCTGCGAACGCGCGACGGCGTCATCGAGGACATCCGTGTGGCGCTGACCGGTGTGCGTTCGTGGCCCTTCGCTCTGACCGGGACGGACAGGTTTATCGGTCAGGTTCTGGACGACAACGTGCTCGACGACCTGCGCGAGATGGCGCGCACGCAATCCAAGCCCATGCGGACGGGGACGGTCGCGCCCTGGTACCGGCGGCGTGTCGTCGGCGCGCTCACGCGGCGTCTTGCCGCGCGGCTCGGCGCCTGATCGGGAGGCGGTTCTGGACCTCTATACTTTCTGGCTCAGTTCGGCGGCCTACCGCGTCCGCATCGCCCTCAATCTCAAGGGCCTCGACGCGAATCACCATGTGATGGTGCTGCGCAAAGGCGATCAATCGACCCCCGAATACCGGAAGCTCAATCCGCAGGAGCTGGTTCCGACCTTGGTGGACGGCGGTTCGGTCTTGACCCAATCACTCGCCATCCTCGAATACCTCGACGAAACCCATCCCGATCCGCCTTTCCTGCCCACGGAGGCAAGGGACCGGGCGCTCGTGCGCTCCCATGCTCTGACCGTGGCCTGCGACATTCACCCCCTCAACAACCTGCGGGTGCTGCTTTACCTCGAAAAGAAAATGGGCCGCGGCAAGGACGAGGTCGATGCCTGGTACCGCCACTGGGTGGAGAAGGGGCTGAACGCGCTCGAGGACTCGGTGGCGGCCTCGGGTCGCGCCGGAAAATGCCTCTTTGGCGATACCCCGACGGTGGCGGACATCTGCCTCGCGCCGCAACTCTACAATGCGCGCCGCTTCGGTTGCGACCTGTCGGCCTGCCCGACGCTCACGCGCGTGGACGGCCACTGCATGGCGTTGGATGCCTTTGCGCGGGCGGCGCCCGAGGCGCAACCCGAGGCGGTGTAAGGACCTGTAGTGAAGGAGGATGGCGTGACGGCAACCACGGCGGCGGCGACGCAAGCTTACGATACGTTCATCGAGATCTGCCGCGAGCGCAAGACGAGCCGGGCGTTTGACCCGTCGGCGCCCATTCCCAAGGAACACTTCGACCTGATCCTGGAGGCCGCGCGCCACGGCCCCTCGGGCGCCAACGCCCAGCCCTGGCACTACATCATCGTCACCGACCCGGACAAGAAACAGGCCGTCGCCGATTACTTCGTGGCCGAGGCGACCTCGCGGGCCAAGCTCAAGATGAAGTTCCCGACGCCCAACTACCGGGGTCTCGCCACGGCCCCGGGCCTGATCATCGTGGTGGCCGACTTCCGCTACATCAAAGCTTTTCCCATTCTGAACGATGGCTCGGACCTCGACGCCATGTACAAGGAAAACGCGCAGCGCATCCTGCTGCAAAGCGTCGCCGCGTCGACCATGTCGGCGCACCTCGCGGCGGCGGCCTTGGGCTATGGCGTCTGGTGGGTCACCGCCATCGGGCAGGAGCAGGCGCAGAACGCGCTCAAGCCCCTGTTCGATGTGCCCGACGATTTATCGGTCATCGACATCATGGTTTTCGGCAAGCCCCTCAAAGCGCCCTACAAGCGTTGGAAAAAGAACCTCGACCAGATTCGCAGCTGGGGCGTCTACAATCGCGATATCTACATGACCCAGGAAGATATCGACACCTGGATCAAGGAAGAGCGGCACAAGGTCATGTACCGCGACGAATCGAAGATCGATTAGGGGGCGCGGCGATGAACGATAAGGGCGCGGGCTGCCATCCGGAGCGGGCCGAGTACTACGCCCGGCTGACGCCGCATAACCTCGCGCCCCTGTGGGAAGACCTTGGGAATCTTCTCTTGCGGGCGCCAAAGCCCGAGGCCGTTCCCCACGTCTGGCCCTATGCCGACGTGCGCCCCCTGCTCCTCGAATCGGGCGATCTGATAACGGCGGAAGAAGCCGAACGCCGCGTGCTGATCCTCGAGAATCCGGCGTTGACGGGACGGGCCTGCGCGACCGATACGCTCTACGCCGGGCTTCAACTTATCTTGCCGGGTGAAATCGCGCCTGCGCACCGGCACACCCAATCGGCGTTGCGCTACATCATTGAGGGCAGCGGCGCCTACACTGCGGTCGACGGCGAGAAGGCCTACATGGAAGAGGGCGACCTGATTCTCACGCCGAGCTGGACCTGGCACGACCACGGCAACACCAGCGATGGGCCCACGGTCTGGCTCGACGGGCTGGACATTCCGATCCTGCGCTTCATGACCACAACGTTTGTCGAGCACTATGCCGACCCGGTGTATCCCGAAACCCGCCCGTCCGGCGACAGCCTGGCGCGCTACGGCGCCAACATGCTGCCGGTGAATGAAACGCGGGCACAAACGTCGTCGCCCGTATTCCGCTATCCCTATGAGCGCAGCCGCGAGGCGCTGGAGAAGATGCGCCAAGCCGGTGGCATCGATCCCTATCAGGGGCACAAGCTCGAATACATCAATCCCGCCACGGGCGGCGCGGCCATGCCCACCATGTCGTCCTTCCTGCAACTCTTGCCGAAGGGCTTCAAGACCGAGTCCTACCGCGCGACCGACGCCGCCGTCTATTCGGTGGTTGAAGGCGCGGGCACGGTGCGCGTCGGCGGCGTGGACCTCGCCTGGGGCAAACGCGATACCTTCGCCGTGCCGGCGTGGATGCCGCACGTGTTCGACGCCAGCGAAGACAGCGTGCTATTCAGTTTTTCGGATCGCGTGATGCAGCAAAGCCTCGGGCTGTGGCGGGAGCAGCGCGGCAACCAGTAGACCTTTAGTGGCAGGGTGATGGGAAAACACCCGCCGGACCAGGGAGGACCCCAAGTGAAGATCGACATCTACAACCACATTATGCCAAAGCCCTACGTCGATATGATGATGAAGGTGGCGCCGGACCACGCCGACCTGGGCAAGCGTATCCGCGGCATTCCCATGCTGGTCGACCTGGACGAGCGCTTCCGCGTCATGGACCTGTTCGGCGACGACTATCGGCAAATCCTGTCCATCCCCGGGCCGCCGGCCGAAGTTCTGGCGGGCCCCGACGTGTCGCCCGATCTCTCACGCGCCGCTAATGACGGCATGGCCGAGCTCGTCGATAAATATCCCGAGCGTTTTCCCGGCTTCACGGCGCGCATGCCCATGAACAACCCGAAGGCGGCGCTTGCCGAACTCCACCGCGCCATCCGCGACCTGGGCGCGAAGGGCATCGAGGTTTATTCCAATGCCGCCGGCAAACCGCTCGATGGGGAGGAGTTCGAGCCCCTGTGGGCGGCCATGGCGGAGTACGACCTGCCGATCTGGCTGCATCCCGCACGGGGCGCGGCCTTTGCCGACTATCCGGGCGAAGAGAAATCGAAGTACGAGATCTGGTGGACCTTCGGCTGGCCCTACGAGACCAGCACGGCGATGGCGCGCTGGGTTTTTTCGGGCCTGTTCGACCGCTACCCCGACATCAAGATCATCGCGCACCATCTCGGCGCGATGATTCCCTTTTTCGAGGGCAGGGTGGGTCCGGGTTGGGATCAGCTGGGCTCGCGCACCTCGGACGAGGACTACGGCGCGGTGCTCAAGGGCTTGAAAAAACGCCCGTTCGACTACTTCAAAATGTTCTATGCCGACACGGCGGTGTTCGGTTCCGCTTCGGCCACACGCTGCGGGCTCGATTTCTTCGGCGCCGGCAAGGTGGTCTTCGCCTCCGACGCGCCGTTTGATCCCGAACAGGGGCCGATGTACATCCGCGAGACCATCAAGATCATCGACGAACTCGACATCAGCGACGCCGACCGCGCCGCCATCTACCACGGCAACGCGGAGAAGCTGCTCGGCCTGCCGGCGAACTAACCTCCGCCCACGAAGTCCGGCCGCAGGCCAGCTTACAAGATTCTCCTTGCTCCGGGGTGGGCCCGGTCGATAAGCTGTTCGGAGCACTTCAATCAGGGGTGCGGGGGGAAGAATGAAGACCGGCACTTTCGCCAAGCGTTCGCTATGGACGATGCTTTTTGCGGTCTGGTTGGCGCTCCTTGGCCCCGGCCACGCGGTCGCGATGGGCGGCCATTGCGTTGCCGGATCCCCCATGATGCAAATGGTCGGGCAGGGGGGCATGGCGAACATGTCCGGCGGCGCTGACGACGAGGGCGCGAAACCCCAAAACCTCGCCATGTCGAGTTGCGCCGTGCTCTGCATCGCCCAGGCGCCCGCAGTGAGCGCCTTCCAGTTGGTCCCTCCCGGCAGCGCCGAGACGCCCGAAGTTTCAATTCAAAAAATGGCGTCCATTTGGTTGCGGCCGGACCCAAGTCCCCCACGAACCTTCACCTAATTTGTCTCGGCGGCATCGGCCGCCGCTCCCGTTCGAGCCGCAACCGCGATCCGCGGATTGTGCCAAGCGCCGACGCCGCATTTCGGGCCCGCCTCCATCTCTAGGCGTCCCGTGGTACTGCATTCAATCACGACGTGTCACCCAAGAGAGGGCGAAAAATGCAACAAGCATTGGGACTATCGGGCGATTTGGCGATGATGTTCGCGATCATGGTCGCTCTTGGCATCGCCGGCATCGTAGCGCTCATGATGGCGCTGTTTTGGCCGCCACGATGGCGGATGACGTATCGCGTGGAGGTTGTTGGCGTTCTGGTCCTCGTGGCCCTTGGCGTTTTCGCCGACCTAAACAGCGCGTCCACGTTCAACGCCTACGAGGAGGGCCTCTCGAACGAGGAACTGTCGGGCACGTCGATCGACCTTGCGAACCAGACCGAGTTCGATCGGGTGATCACGGTCTTCGCCTACCAGTGGGGCTTTCTGTTTCTGGACGAGCAAGGACGCGCCTCGCGTAGCGCGACGACGGTCAAGCCCGGCGAACGGATTCTGTTCAAGATTCTCTCCAACGATGTGATCCATGGGTTCAACATTCCGGCCGCCCGGCTTATTACGGAAGTCGACCCCGGCGGGATGCGCGCCGTGTGGATCCGGGCCCCGGATGAACCCGGAAAATATCTCATTCAATGTGTCGATTATTGCGGCCTCGGCCATCATCAGATGAAGGCTTGGCTCGTCGTCGAGGGCGAGAGTGAAGATCACGCGGACGGCGGCGGCATGGACGACATGCAAGGACAAGGGAGTTAGACATGACGGCATCAACTCGCAGCGGCGCCGTGCAAGCCGAAGACGTCACCAAGGTGCCCGATTGGACGCCGGAGGACCTTCTAGGTAAGACGACGTTCCGCGCCCTGCTGTTTTCCGACGACTATCGCTTGATCGCGCTCAAGGGAATTCTCGCCGCACTCATGATGGTGGGGCTGGCGGGCGTCGCCGCTCTCACCTTCCGCGTCGAACTGGCCGCGCCGGGCATTCAATACCTCTCGCCCCGGCCTTACATCGGCCTCGTCACCTTGCACGGAATGCTGATGGTGTTCGGATTCGTAATTCCGCTCGCCATCTCCGTCGGCTACTACATGTTGCCGAAATTGCTGCAACTGGAGCGTCTCGAATGGTCCTGGGCCGCGCATGGTAGTTTTTGGACGCTTCTTCTTGCCGCCTTACTTTTAATCATTGGCCGGCCCGACTTCACCTGGACGTTTTACGCGCCCATGAGCCTTCGTGTCGGGGGCGACCTGGTCTGGATGGGCTACCTCGCCATCATCCTGGTGGGGATTTCCGAGTTTCTCGCGGGCCTTACGCTCATCCGCACGGTGCTCGCGTGGAAGGGAACCATGCGCGATCTTCCGCTCATGGGTTGGGCGATGGGGACGGAGGCGATCCTCCTTCTCGTGTCGACTCCCATGCTCTGCCTGGTGGGGTTTCTCGTCCTCACGGATTGGGCCGGACTGACGGCGGTGTATGACACGGCGCGTGGCGGCAGTGCGGTCACCTTCCTATGGATGTTCTGGTTCTACGGGCATCCCGCGGTCTACCTGCCCCTGATCCCGACGATTGGCGTCTTGTACACCTTGCTGCCGCGTTTTCTCGGGCGGCCCCTGTGGAGCAAGACCTCGGCCCATATCGCCTTCATCCTGCTTCTGGTCCTGTCGTTCGGGGTGTTCCACCACCATTTCCAGGCCAACGTCACCGTACACACGTGGGTTCAGCGGACCTTCCAGTTCATTACGCTGATGATCATGATCCCAAGCACCATGCACGTGTTCAACTGGATCGCGTCCCTGTGGCAGGGGCCGATCCCGGCGTCGGTCCGTGCGGCGATTCCGTTCAAGTTCATGATGGGCGCCATTTTCATGATCATCGTTGGGGGCGTTCCCGGATTTCTGAACGGGCAGATTTCGGTGGATACCTCCTTCATCCACAACACCTATTGGTTGCCCGGGCACTTCCACGCCATGTTCCTTGGGTTCTGCGTACAGGCGGCCGTTGCGGGCATCTACTACCTGTATCCCTATTTCACGGGACGGCGGTATAACCAGACGCTGGCAAATATCCATTTCTGGTTGTGGCAGTTCGCGATCTTCGCCCAAATCATGCTGATGTACGCCTTGGGGATGGCGTTCTTCCCACGCTGGGTGGTGGATTACCTGCCGCTTAGCGAGTGGTCGCAACCGCAAGCATGGCTGACGGTGGCGGGCTTTGGCGTCGGGCTCGGGTTTTTGATTTTCATCGTCAACCTGCTGGTCAGCGCCCGCTCGGGCGAGGTGGTGACGAGCGATCCATGGGCTGATTCGGGTTCCGCCGCGGGCGCCGAACCCGCCGCCGAACCACAAAGGAGCTAGAGCGATGATTTGGAGAATCTGGCTAGGTCTGTCGGTTGTCGTCATTGTCGGCGCATGGGTCTTGATGGTGCCGCTTTCGCCGGAGCCCTTCAGCAAATCCGCGAGCAACATTTCGGAGTACCGAGATCAAGGCCTCTTGCCGAAACCCGGAGATTTTGTGTTTTCCGATGCGGTCCCCCACACAGTGTTCGAACTGCCGGAGGAAGACGCCCGGCGTCTCGCCGAAGGGGGAGGCGCCATGGAAGGCATGGATATGGGCGGCGGCACACCCATGGCGATGAACATGGGCGATGGCGACGAGGAGGGCGGCACACCCATGGCGATGGACATGGGCGATGGTGACAAGGAGGGCGGCACACCCATGGCGATGAACATGGGCGATGGCGACAAGGAGGGCGGCACACCCATGGCGATGAACATGGGCGATGACGACAAGGAGGGCGGCACACCCATGGCGATGAACATGGGCGATGACGACAAGGAGGGCGGCACACCCATGGCGATGGGCATGGGCGATGACGACGAGGAGGGCGGCACACCCATGGCGATGAACATGGGCGATGACGACCATGACGCCAAGGACGAAATGGCCATGACCATGGAGGACGGCGACGAAGGTCACGGGAGCGGCGGCTCGGCGTTCGGGTTATCCATTCTGGCTCAGGGTAGCGCCGCGGCCGTAAGCGCGGCCGCCTCGGGCCTGACCGTCGACCGCTCCCTCGAAATCGTGATGCGGGAGTGGGGCTACGAGACCCCAAACATCATGGTCGAGCCGGGCGAAATCATACGCTTCGTCCTGATCAACTCGGGCAAGCTCCCGCACGAGTTCATGTTGATGTCGGGACCGGGAATGGGCGCGGTCAACTACCGGCTCGAACGGGCCGATTGGAACCTGCTTGAGCACGAGGCCGGATTCGAAGTGCCCATCATAATGCCGGGCGACCGGTATGAGGTGCTGGTCCAGATCCTTAATCCCGGCGCCTGGATGTTCATGTGCATGTTCCCCTTCCACATGCAGCTTGGAATGATGGGCGTGATGATGACCGAGGGCGCGAGCATGAGCGGCATGAACATGGAGATGTGAGACGCCCGATCCGGTGAACGGCCTCGCCCCTCTACGCGGGGACCCGCTGCCGGGGAACGAAAATCAACGGAACGCTCGTCGATTCATACCCCCTCCCTAACCCTCCCCCACAAGGGGGGAGGGAACTCAACTCAATGACGCCGGCACATGCCCCCTCCCCCTAGATGGGGGAGGGCGGGGAGGGGGTGTTTTTCTTTCGGTTTCCGCTGCCGGTGAACGACCTCGCCCCGCCCTACTCGTGGCCGCCACTGACCTCGATGGTTTCGCCGGTGATCGAACGCGCGCTATCGCCGCACAGGTATGCGATGAGGTCGGCGACTTCCTGCGCTTCCACGTACGCCTTGGTCGCTTGCGGCCGCAGACTTCTTTTCTCCGCCTCTGCGACGGAGATCCCCTTGAGCTTCGCAACCCCTTCGATGACGCGCTGAATGCGCGGCCCGCGCACGGCGCCGGGCAGGATGGCGTTGACGCGGATCCCCTGCTCGCCCACCTCGCGGGCGAGCGATTTGGTGAACCCGATGACGGCCCACTTGGACGCCGCATAGGCCGACCGGTTCACGAAACCGATGCGTCCCGCGACCGAGCTCATGTTGATGATCACGCCCCCGCCGGCGGCGATCATCTTCGGCACCACGAGGCGGCAAGCGATGAATTGCGACGTGATGTTGACGTCCATGACCTCGCGCCACTCCTCGATGGAAACCTCGGGGACCGGCGCCGTGGGCCCGGCGATGCCGGCGTTGTTGACCAGCACGTGGGGGTCGAGCCCGTCAAACAAGGCCGCGATCTGATCGGCGTCGCGCACGTCGCAGGGCCGGAACTCGGCGTTGAGTTGGCGGGCCTCGTGGCGGCCCTTGTCCTCGTCGGCGTCCGATAGGACGAGGCGCCAGCCTTCGCGCGCCAGGGTCTTGGCCGTCACCAGCCCGATGCCCGATGCGCTGGCGGTGACGACGGCAAGCCGGTCCTGCCCGGTCACGCGGTGACCTCGTCGATGATCCGGCCCGTTTCGAGATGCGACACGATGTTCTCCATCACGCGGAACCCCATGGCGTCGCGGGCATCGGCGGTGGCGGTGCCAAGGTGCGGCAGCAGGAACACATTCGGCAAGTCATGCAGGCCTTCGATAATTTCGGGTTCGTTCTCGTAAACGTCGAGGCCCGCCGCCGCGATCGTGCCGTCCCGCAAAGCGGCCAGGAGCGCGCGTTCGTCCACGATCGGCCCGCGCGCCGCGTTGATCAGGACGGCGCCCGGTTTCATGCGCGACAGGGCCGCGGCATCGATCAGGTGGCGGGTATCGTCCGTCAGGGGGCAGGGCAGCGAAAGGATATCGTCGCGTTCGAGCAGGCCCTCCCACGGCTCCCAATACTC
>JADFIH010000233.1 GCA_022566715.1 Pseudomonadota bacterium
GATCCGGCGGGCGGCGAAGATCTGGCCGCACTGATCGACGGCGAGACCTCGTGTGTCGTGGTGCAGAACCCGTCCTTCTTCGGCCATGTGCGCGATCTGCGCGGTCTCGCCGAGGCCTGTCACGCGCAAGGCGCGCTGCTGATCGTGGTGGTGACGGAGGCCGTCTCGCTGGGGGCTCTGACCTCGCCGGGCGGCATGGGGGCCGATATCGTGGTCGCCGAAGGCCAGTCGATCGGCAGTGCGCTCAATTTCGGCGGTCCCTACCTCGGACTGATGGCGACGCACCAGCGCTTCGTGCGCCAGATGCCGGGGCGCCTGTGCGGCCAGACGGTCGATGAGGATGGACGGCGCGGCTTCGTCCTCACCCTGTCGACGCGCGAACAGCATATCCGCCGCGAGAAGGCGACCAGCAACATCTGCACGAACTCGGGCCTGGTCGCGCTGGCCTTTTCGATCCACCTTTCGCTCTTAGGGGAGGATGGGTTCGTGCGCTTGGCGGCTCTGAACCACGCCAACGCCGTCGCCCTGGCCGGCCGCCTTGCCGGCGTCAAAGGCGTCGAGGTCGTGAACGACACCTTCTTCAACGAATTCACCGTGCGGCTGTCAAAACCCGCCGCCGCCGTGACCGAGGAGCTGGCCGGGCGCGGTATCCTCGCCGGCGTTCCGGTTTCGCGCCTTTATCCCGATGATCCCAGCCTGGCCGATCTCCTGCTCGTCGCCAGCACGGAGACCAACACCGACTCGGACCGCGAGGCCCTGGCCGGTGGGTTCGAACGGGTGCTGTCATGAACGGGCCCGCCGACCGCCGCGCGCCGGCCACCCATTCGGGGCACCGCGGCCTGGTCATGGAAGAACCCCTGATCTTCGAACAGGGCGCGGCCGGCCGCTGCGGCGTCGACCTGCCCGAGCCCGGCGCCGGGGGCGACCGGCTCGGCGGTCTCGCGCGTAAGGGACCGATCGGGCTTCCGGGCCTGTCCGAGCCGCAGGTCGTGCGCCACTACGTGCGCCTGAGCCAGAAGAATTATTCCATCGACGCCGGGCTCTATCCGCTCGGCTCGTGCACCATGAAGCACAACCCGCGGCTCAACGAAAAGGTCGCGCGCCTGCCCGGTTTTGCCGACGTTCACCCCTTGCAGCCCGTCTCCACGGTGCAGGGGGCGCTGGAGCTGATCCATACCCTGGCCCACTGGCTGAAGGTGCTGACCGGCATGCCCGCCGTGGCGATGTCGCCGGCGGCGGGCGCGCACGGCGAGCTCTGCGGGCTGATGACGATCCGTTCGGCGCTGGAAGCCAAGGGCGATGCGCGCGAGCGCGTGTTGGTTCCCGATTCGGCCCATGGCACCAATCCGGCGACGGCCGCGCTCTGCCGTTACCGCGTCGATGCGGTGCCCTCGAACGCGCGCGGGCGCATCGACCTCGCCGCGCTCAAGCAAAAGCTCGGGCCCGACGTCGCCGCGGTCATGCTCACCAACCCCAACACCTGCGGGCTTTTTGAAGACGAGGTCCTTGAAATTGCTCAGGCGGTGCACGCGGCGGGGGCCTATTTCTACTGCGACGGGGCGAATTTCAACGCCATTGTCGGCAAGGTGCGGCCGGGCGATCTCGGCATCGACGCCATGCACTTGAACCTGCACAAGACCTTCTCGACGCCCCATGGCGGCGGCGGGCCCGGCTCGGGCCCCGTGGTCCTGTGCGCCGAACTCGCGCCCTATGCGCCGCTTCCCTATGTGGTGCACGGGAAGGACGGCTTCGCGCTCGTCGAGACCGCGTCCGATCAAAGTTCGGCGGGCGAGGGCCGGTCCTATGGCCGCATGCGCAGCTTTCACGGCCAGATGGGCATGTTCGTGCGCGCGCTTGCCTTCATGCTGAGCCACGGCGCCGACGGCCTGCGCCGGGTGGCCGAGGACGCGGTGCTCAACGCCAACTACGTGATGGCGCAATTGAAGGACGACATGAGCGTGTCCTACCCGGCGCCCTGCATGCACGAGGTGCTGTTCGACGACACCTTCCTCAAGGACACCGGCGTCACCATGCTTGATTTCGCCAAGGCCATGATCGACGAGGGCTTTCATCCGGCAACGGTGTACTTCCCGTTGGTGGTGCAGGGCGCGTTGTTGACCGAGCCCACGGAATCCGAATCCAAGGAATCGTTGGACCGCTTCATCGGCAGCCTGCGGTTTCTCGCCCGTCAGGCCAAGGCCGGCGATGCCGGGCGCTTCATCAACGCGCCGCGCCTTGCGCCCACCCGGCGCCTGGACGAGACGCGGGCCGCACGCCATCCCGTGTTGCGCTGGCGCCCGCCCGACCCCGCCGAAGCCGCGGAGTAGGGGGGCCGGGACGCGATAGTTTCTTCGCACCCCTATTCCTGGTGCGAGGGAAAACAACAGAACACCCCCTCCCTTCGCCAAAAGGGGGGAGGGGCGAGCCCCTCCCTTTACGTTCGACCGGCTTACGCGGCCCCACCGGGGCCACGGTCCGGTCTCTACTTACGCGGCCCCACTGGGCCCACGGTCCAAGCTCAACCTCCCCCATCGAAAGGGGGAGGGAGTTCATCACCGGAGTCAACGCGACATCCCCTCCCCCCTTGTGGGGGAGGGTTAGGGAGGGGGGTAGTCTTGGACCCGACGTTCAGTCTTTGGCGACGACCACGCTGGCCTCGTGGCGGATGGGGAAGTTGACCGAGTTCGCGATGAAGCACTGCTTGTTGGCGGGTTCGTGCTGCGCCATCGCCGTGTCCTTGTCGCTGCCGGGCGTGATGGTGACGACGGGCCGCAGCACCACTTCCGTAAAGTGGCCGTTGCTGCCGCCGGTCTCCTCCATGGTGCCGGACGCGCTGTCCACGTAGTCGACGACCTCGACCCCGTTGACCGAGCAGAGGTGCAGGTACCACAGCATATGGCAGGCCGATATGGAGGCGACGAGCAGATCCTCGGGATTGTGCCGCGCCGGGTCGCCGCGGAAATTGGGGTCGGCCGACATCGCCAGCGGCGCTTTGCCGCCGGCCTCGACCACGTGGTCCCGGGAATAGCTTTTATAGGACTTGGTCGAGCCCTCGGCGCCGCCGTGCCAAACCGTCGTGACCTGGTAAATGTGCTGCTGGGGTTCCGCCATGAT
>JADFIH010000234.1 GCA_022566715.1 Pseudomonadota bacterium
GCGATCGCGCGCAGCCCCCGTTCGGACTCGCCCAGGGCTTCGGCGACGAAGGTGATTTGCTGGCGAATCTCGGCGAAACTGGTGGGAACCGGAAGTACGGTCACCGGGATGCCGAGACGGCGCAGCATCTCAACCGTGGCGCGCGCCGCGAACTTCCCCGCGATGACGAAATCGGGGTCGAGGGCCACGATCTCCTCGGCCAGACCGTGGTTGAGGCGAAGTCCGGCCACCCGGTCCGCGACGTAGGAGCGCACGGGATCGGCCGCGAGGAACGTAACCGAGGCGATGGCGTCCCGGTCGGCCAGCAGGACGACAAGCTGATCGGTGCACAGATTGAGGGAGACGATGCGCCGGGGCTTCTCCACCGCCTGCGCCGAGGCCTGCGGCGCATCCACGGCCGCGACGCCCGAGGCGAGGAGCACGGCGAAGCCTAACGTTAGGAGCGCGGCGAAAGCGCGCGCCCAACGCCGAACCATCGAAGACGCCCCGGACCTCCCAATCATGGGCTTAGAACCGCGCCCGCAGCCCGGCGAAGAGGGCGCGGCCGGGCTGGTTGAATCCGTCCGGATCCTCGATCTCCGCGTCCAGCAGATTGCGGAGGCGGCCAAAGATCCGGAGTGCCGGCGTCACGTCGTAGCTCGCGTGCAGCCCGACGGTGGTGAAGTCGTCGGTCACGATACGGGCGAAGGTGACGGCGTCGATGTCGCGCCGCCGTCCCACGTAAGTCGTGGTGATGCCGACCACGCCCTTCCCGCCGAAGGCATAATCGAGGGCGGCGTTCGCCTTGTGCTTGGGCCGGCGCAACAGGTCTTGGCCGTTGCTCCCATCCTCGGCGCGCACGAAGGTGTAATCGGCGCGGAACGTCACGCCGTCATGGGGCGTCGCCTGGAAGAAGGCCTCGACGCCGTAGAGATTGGCTTCGCTGCGGTTCTCGACCGAGGTGAACGTTGGCGTCGACACGATCAGGTTCTTGATGTCCGTCTTGAAGTAGGTCGCGCCCACGCGGGCGCGCCCGCCGAACAGGTCTTGCTCGATGCCGGCTTCCCAGCTCCGGCTGGTTTCCGGTTTGAGATTGGGATTGCCGGTGAAGGTCGTGAAGCCGAGGAAGCTCGAACTACCGAACAACTGGAACAGGCTCGGCGCCTTGAAACCGGTGCCGAAGCTTGCGGTCAGCTTTGTGCCGTGCCGCCGCAACAGGTAGGCGGGCGCGATGCGGTAGGTCGCGTGGCGGCCAAAGCGCGCGTGGTCGTCGATGCGGACCGCGCCGGTCACGAACAGCGAGTCGCCAAAGGCCGCCTGATCCTGAACGAACACCGCGTTGTTGCGCGTGTCGGCGGTGGTCGCCGAGGTAAAGCCCGAGGAAAACGAAACTTGCGTCTCGATGTCCTCGGATTCGGTTTCGGCGCCGAAGCTGAGAAGGTGCGAGGCGAATGTCGACAGGGTCGCGAGGTAGCGCACCTTGATCTTGACGCCGTCGTTGGTCCCGCGCGAAAAGTTGGCCGAAAGGCCGTCCGCCGGGTTCTCGTTGAACCGGTCGTGGCGCGCGTATTCCAGCGCGAGGGTCTGGTCCAAGGCGCCGCCGAAGGATTTAAGGCGCCCCTCCAGTTGCGCGAACAGTTGCTCCGTCTCCTCGTGGCTGTTGGGGTCCTCCGCCGTCGCGTCGGTGTCGGCGTCGGTTTGGACGCTTTGCACGAATAGGGAGAGGCCGGCCTGTTCCGTCAGCCGGCCGGTCAGGCGGATCGAGGCCGTGAGATTCTCGTAGCCGTCCTTCTCCGCCCCCACGCCGGCCGGCCGCAGGCGCCGTGGCGTGATGGAAATTCCCTCATCCCTGAAGTGATCGACCGAGAGCGCGAAGTCGACGCGGTCCGTGCCGCCGGTCAGGCTGGCGGCCTGATTGAAGGCCCCGAAGGAGCCACCCTCGACGCGCACCGTGGCCTGGGTCGGGCCGCCGCCGCGTTTTGTGATGATGTTGATGACGCCACCGATCACGTCCGAGCCGTAAATCGTGCTCAGGGGCCCGCGCACGATCTCGATCCGTTCGATGTTGTTCGTCAGCAAGTGCGCGAAGTTGAAGGCGCCGCTCGGCGTGGTGGGATCGCTCACCTCGATGCCGTCGATCAGGATCAGCGTCTGGTTGGAGTTTCCACCGCGCATGAACACCGACGTAATCGAACCGGATCCGCCGCTTTGCACGATGTTGAGACCCGGCACCCGGCGCAGCACGTCGACGATGGTGCGGTCGCCTTTGGCCTCGATCTCCTCCGCCGTTATGACGGTGACCGAGGCCGCCGTCTGTTCCAGGGGCGTGGCGACGCGCGTGGCCGTGACGATGGTCTCCGGCAAACGCTGTTGCGCGTTCGCGGCCGCCGCCAGAATCATGGCGGGCAGGAGGACGGCGCCAATGCCGGTTGTTTCGCGGCGGGCGAAACGCCGAATCCCTCCAGGGGTGTGGTAATCACTCTGATAGCTGGGCCGATAGGTATGCATTGCAGACTCCCCGTCTCTTGTTCGTTTTGTTCGTGCTGGGGGCCGGATGCGGATATGGCATCGCGGGCCCGAGCGGCGCGATCGGGAGTTGCTGCACGCCGGAAACCGGCGTTTAAGGTCGAAGGGATTTGCCCGCGCGAACGGCGCCCGGCGCGGGTTTCGCCCGCGGACGCGAAGAGACATCTCCGCCGTCCCGGCGAACGCCAAGTGCCATAGTTCCAAGGGCTCGTGAAGACCACTTCCCGGACTCCCGACGCAGCAACAACCAAAGGTCGTCACCGCAACGGACGTCCGCACCACAGGCCTTCCCCGACCCACGGCTGGGTGACGTTCGGCGGCAGGTCTCCTGGCTTGCGGGTCGATGCTTCGCGCCCAGGCCTTCCCGGTCAATCCAGTGGCCGTGGTCGGACGCGTCACTCGCCGCTTACAGTTGCGGGGGCAGCCACGGATTTGGACGAGAGCCGCACCGTGTTCCCTTTTGATCCCCAAATAACGGGAACCGCCGATCCAACTATGACACGCGCCCGCACCGGCCCACAAGGGGGGCGGTGCGCGGCTCAGGACTCGCCGTTGCCGTAGAGCACCTCGACGCCGGGCA
>JADFIH010000235.1 GCA_022566715.1 Pseudomonadota bacterium
GCCCCATCGGGCAACTGGTGTCCTGCGCTTTCCCGGCGACCCAGTCGAGTTTGTAGAACGTGTCGGGGGCTTGATTGAGATCGCGCGCGGACAGGTCGATCGCAATGGTGTAGGCCGCGACCGCCGAAAGGGCGTCGTCTTCGCCGATGTTTCGAACCCGGCGCCCAAAGACCGCCGCAAGCTCCACTTCCCAATCGAACATGTCGCTGCCCGCCGGCTTCAGGACCGTTGCCCCGGGGCCCACGACGGCGGTACGCGCCGGTTTGAAAAAGAAAAAAAGCCGTTGCGCTTCCTTGCGCGTGTCCACGACACCCATTTCTTCAAGGTGGTCGTAGTAGTTCGCGCCCGCGCAGAGCACTTTTCCGGGATAGCGCAGGGGCGCGGCGAAGTCGCATTGCGCGACCGGCCGGCCGAGATCGGCCGCTTCGAGCGGCGCGCGTTCGGCGAGTTCGCTGGCCGCCGCAAAGGCCCGGGGCCAATCGCTGAACATTGGACAAGGGCCGTTCGACAGGCCGTCCACGCCCAAGGCGGTTGCGGTCTCGGCGAGCGGCCAGCAACGATCGCCGACCACGACCGCGTCCGTGATGGACCCCTCGGTTTTGTAAGACGCAAGGCGGAACACCGCGGCCACTATCGCCTCCCCTTCAATTATTGGCTCACGGTAGCCATTCCGTTATTCGAATGTCAACACTATTGTCGAATATCTTACGATCATCGATAAACTCGGGTATTTCCTAATCCGCCCTGCTGCGGTTAAGATTGGCTGGTTCAAATACGGGGTTGGTGATCCTTGTGAGAGACGTGTATGGCCGAGACGGGCGCTGATCGAATATATGAGCTATTGCACGCGGACTTGATGCGGGGCCGCTTCGAGCCGGGGCAACACTTGCGGTCCTCCCTGCTGCGGGAGGTTTATGAGTGTGGCATCAGCCCGCTTCGCGAGGCCCTTCACCGTCTCGCATCCGAGAAACTAGTGATCGGTCACGGGCATCGCGGCTTTCGTGTCCCGCCGATCTCGGGGGAGGAAATCCGCGACATCACGTCGCTGCGGCAGATGCTCGACATCGAGGCGCTCCGCCGCTCCATCGAGTATGGCGACGACGAATGGGAGGCGACGGTGGTTGCCGCGCTGCACCGCCTCAACAAGGCGACCATTTCGATGACCGGCGACGGCGGCGCCGACGAATGGGAGGCCCGGCACAGGGCTTTTCACCGGGCCTTGATCGGCGCTTGCGAATCGCCGTGGCTGATTCATATGTACGATCTGTTGTACGACCAGACCGAGCGTTATCGACGGCTCCGGTTCTCGGGAACCGACCGCGGCAAGCTGGTGCGAGACGTCGCGCGCGAGCACAAGAAGATCATGGATGCGGTCCTGGAGCGGCGGGCCGACAAGGCCACGTCGCTGTTATCGGCGCATCTCGAAGACACCGTGCGGTACGTGCTGGCGAATATCGGCAACGTGGCGCTGGTGACCGACGCCGCCGAGTGAAGACTGCGGTTCCGGCGAAACATGCCTTGGTCGTCAAAAAAAGTCGCGATCGTGACCGGTGGGGCCCAGGGCATCGGCCTGGCGATCGTGCGCCGCCTCGCCGAAGATGGATTCTCCGTCCTGGCGATCGACCGGCAGGCGGAGGCCGTTACCGCCGCCGCCGAGGACCTCGCGGGCTCTGGGCTGAATGTAAGGGGCGCCGGCGCCGACGTCACGGACCGCGCCTCGATCGTCGAGGCCCTAAGGGGTCACGACTCCCTCGCCGCCTGCGTTTGCGCGGCGGCGGTGGGATATATGAAATGCCTCGATTCGGTCACCGAGGAGGATTTCCGGGTCACCCTGGACGTCAATGTGACGGGATCGTTCATCGTCGCCCAGGAAGCGATGCGCCGGATGAAATCGGGCGGACGCATCGTCTTCATCGCGTCCAGGGCGGCCGCGGGCGGTACCGGCTTTCCCCATTACGTTGCGTCGAAAGCCGCCGTCGTCGGCCTGACCCGCGCCATGGCTCTGGATCTTCGCGCAACCGGAATCGCGGTGAACGCCGTGTCGCCGGGATTTACGGATACGCCCATGACACGCGCCATGTCCCCGGAGGATTTTGCCAAGGCCGCCGCGCTGGAGCCAACGGGCAAGCCCGCCACGCCATCCCAAATCGCACATGCGGTCGCCTTCTTCACCGATCCGAGGACCGAGTTCGTGACGGGCCAGGTCCTCTACGCCGATGGCGGCAAGTCCCTCGGCGCGGTAGCCCTCTGAGTCCGCGCCATTAGGGCGGAGAAGCCGCTTAGCCTTTTTTGAGCAGAGCGCGCCGGGGCGTTCATAGGTGACATCGCCGATATGACCCTTGCGCGGCGGCGCCCCGGGCGGCCCGGCATTTAGAGGCGCCGGTCCCGCCGCCTCCGCCGCTTTACTCGCCATGGTGCGCCGCCTACCATTCTGTTGGATGGAAACGTTTCCGTCATTCTCCGTGCAGCCCGATTGAAATCCGTGGCGGGCGTAAACGAACGATCTTCCTGGCAACGGTGGAGCAAAAAGGGACTTAGGCGGCGGCGGCGCAAAAGGGGGACTCTCGATCAGGCCATTGGACGCTCGAAAGGCGGACTGAGCACCAAAGTTCTCACGCTCACCGACGCGTAGTGGTTGGAGCCTAAGGCTTGGCACCCCCTTTTTACGGCGGCAAATATCTTGTCTGGATCGGCGTTCCATGTGAAGGGTTTGGGGTTTTTTCTGTTTTCGGCGACGACGCGTTCGACCACATCGGGGGGCAAAGGCGGGATGCGCGGTGGGCGCGTTTTGTCACGCAGAAGGCCATCAACGCCCTCTTCCATGAAGCGCTCCTGCCAGCGCCAGACGCAGGTCTTCGATTTGCCCGTCCGACGCATGATCTCATGCGTTCCAATGCCGTCCGCGCTCAAAAGGATGATAGCCGCCCGCCACACATGTTTCTGGGCGGCGCAGCGGTCCCCGGCAATGCCTTCAAGGCGAAGGCGATCAGAGGAGCCGACTTTGATTGTGATTCCAGTGCGCATGCACCAGACTCGCAAATGCGCGACAGTTTGGGAATCCCTAAACGGACTCTTCCGTTACG
>JADFIH010000066.1 GCA_022566715.1 Pseudomonadota bacterium
GGATGCACAAGATGAGCCCGGCGAAGGCCCAAGCGGCGTTTTGGATCTTTGCCGCCCTCATGGGACTGTCGCTCTCTTTGCTCGTCATCACCTACACGGGCGCGAGTATCGCGCGCGTGTTCTTCATCACGGCCGGAACCTTCGGCGCCATGAGCCTCTACGGCTACACCACGAAGCGGGATTTGACGGCGTGGCGTTCGTTCCTGGTCATGGGTCTGATCGGGGTGTTGATTGGACTCATTGTCAACGCGTTTTTTATTCAGTCCCAGCTTATGGACTACGTTATCTCGGTGATCGGCGTGATCGTGTTCGTGGGATTCACCGCCTACGATACGCAAAAGATCAAGAACACCTACGACGCCGTGTCGCACGACGGTACGTTGATGACGAAAAGCGCGATCATGGGCGCGCTCAAACTGTACCTCGACTTTCTCAACCTATTCATCTTTCTCATGCACCTCCTGGGCGTGCGCAGATAGCGGCTATTTTCAAACCTCTCCTTGAAACCCGGCGAATTCACCGCCGGGTTTCTTTTTGCCGCAACGCTAACAAGGACAGCGCCGCCCGCGACACGCGGCATGCTCCGAAATACGTTGGCGGAAAGAACGGTTAAATCAGGCGCAGGTGCTTTGGATCGAGCACGCCGAGCACGGCGCGCAGCGACGGACCAACCTTCAGGATGCGTCCCCCGACCGCGACCACGCGGTAGCGGCCGGCCTCGCGGCCGCGCCGGCGCTTGATGATCCGGTAGGCGGGCGACACGGCATTGCGGCGAAAGATGGCAAAGGCGACTTCGTCATCGCCGCCTTCGATGCCGTAATCGCACCATTCGCCGGAAATCACCTTGCGGCTATAGACCGATAGGATTTGGCTGAGTTCGGATCGGTCGAAAAAGACCGTGCGGGCCATGTAGGCGGACCGGGAGCGCCTCGCAACCTCTCCTGGCCCGACGAACTGATAAATCTCACTCATCGGGGGTGCCCACCCCCGGCCCTGGCGCGAACTGCCAATTCGATCTGGCCACGTTTGCTCCCTAAGCCTGCGAAACCCAACACGCGAAGGAATGATAGGCCCCCGGGCCGCCCCCGGCAACACATCACTCGCGGGTGCCGCTGGAGCGCTAAAAATGGGGGTTTAAGGGCGTTTCCGGGCCAGGGTCAGGCCGTCGCCGATGGGCACCATGCTGAGATCGATACGGGAATCCGCGTGAAGCTTCTCGTTGAGCGCCCGGATGACGGGGACGTTCCCCTCCTGCGCGCCGGGGTCGGCGACTTTGCCGTCCTGGAGCGTGTTGTCGAGCGCGATCAGACCCCCCGGCCGTACGAGCTTTAGGGACTGTTCGTAGTAGGCGTCGTAGTTCCCCTTGTCGGCGTCGATAAAGGCGAAGTCGTACGTTTCCGCCTGCCCTTCCGCGAGAAGAGCCTCAAGGGTATCGAGCGCGGGGCCGAGACGGAGATCGATCTTGTGGGCGACGCCGGCGTCCCGCCAATAGCGGTGGGCGATCCCGGTCCATTCCTCGTTTCGGTCACACGCCGTGATACGCCCGTCATCGGGCATGGCGAGCGCCATCGCCAGCGAGGAGTAACCCGTGAACACTCCCAACTCGAGGATGCGCAGCGCGCCGGTCAGGGTGACGAGCATGGCCATCAAGGCGCCCTGCTCGGGCGAGATTTGCATGATGGCCCACTCCATCGGCGCGGTTTCCGCCCGCAAGCGCGACAGAACGTCAGGTTCCCGAACTCCGACGGTACGCACATAGCGCGCAACCTCTTCATTCATGCCAAGCGTTTCGTTCGCCAACGCGAAACCTCCCGAGAAATTTACGCGCGCACTTTATCACGCTTCCAAGGCCGTAAATCCCTCGGTTCACAAGGCTAAACGATGTTGCCACGGCATGATCACGGCGGCGCGACGCACGGCCACAATATTGCCCTGATTCGGTCCCACCAGCGCCCCATTGGTCAACCATATTCATCGTGTCGGCCCTCCTGGACCCGGTCGTAGACAGTTAGGGCTAGTTTCCCCCAGTCCCTTTGTCCCTTACGACCGGGTCCTTTATTCGACACAGGGGGAGAGTCATCTCTCTCAAAACACTCGGGCCCCGCGGTTTTCCGCGAGGCCCGTTTTTTTACTCAAGGCTGGCCCCGCGGTTTTCCGCGAGGCCTGTTTTTTTACTCAAGGCTGGCCCCGGCCAAATATCGGGCCCTGGCTCGAACCAACTGCCTCTTGCCGGGGCCGGCGTCTCCATTGATAGTGCACGGCGCAGTGGCAGGCAGGCAGGGGATGCTCACATGTCCTTGAAGCTCTACGATCTGGTCGGGGCGGACGACCGCCGGTTCAGCCCCTATTGCTGGCGCGTGCGCATGGCGCTCGCCCACAAGGGGTTGGCGGCGGAACTCGTCCCGACTTGCTTCACCGACAAGGACAAGATCGCCTTCAGCAAGCAGGACAAGGTGCCGGTGCTGATGGACGGCGAAACGGTGGTTTCCGATTCCTTCGAAATCGCCTGCTACCTGGAAGATGCCTATCCGGACCGGCCGAGCCTGTTCGGCGGCGCTCTTGGCCGCGCCGAGGCCCGTTTCATCAATCATTGGGTCATAACAACCGTGCACGGCCCGTTGCTCCGCATGGTCATCAAGGACATTCTGGATCACCTCGATCCGAAGGACAGGGCGTATTTTCGGGAGTCCCGCACCAAGCGGCTGGGCGCCCCGCTCGAGGAGATCCAGGCCGGGCGCGAGGCGAGGCTCCCGGAATTTCGCGCCGGCCTCGCGCCATTTCGTGCACTCCTTGCGGAGCAGCCGTATATGTGCGGCGAGGCGCCGGCCTTCGGCGACTACATCTTGTTTGGCGCCTTTCAGTGGGCGCGGGTCATCAGCCCTTTTCATCTTCTGGAACGGGACGACCCGGTGCACGCCTGGCGCCGCCGGATGCTCGGCCTGTTCGATGGATTGGCGGAAGGCGCCACCGGCTATGCGGAGACAGCCGCCTGACGGGATTTTGATGTGCCTCAGGCCAAACGCAATTCAAAAAGTTTGCCTAGCGACGTGGGCTGACATTGAGGGATCGAAATGTCAGAGTCGCGCCACTAGCCCTGGGGCTCGTTCGGAAACAAAAGGAACCGCCCATGCCATCGATGACCGAACTGCTCGCGCAGAACAGTGCGAGGGGAGAAGCAAAACGCCCGCCGGAGATCACGGCAAAAATGCGAGCGGCGACGAACAAGCTCGCGAAGTCGGGGATCAAGGACCGGACTTTGAAAGAAGGCGAGAAGATTCCCAAATTCTCGCTGCCGAACGCGCTCGGAAAACCCGTCAGCTCGGCTGATGTTCTCGCCGATGGGCCCGCCGTCCTGAACTTCTACCGCGGCGGTTGGTGTTCCTATTGCAACATCGAGATGCGGGCGTTGCAGGAACGGCTGCCCGAGATCGAGGCCCTGGGTGCAACACTCGTCGCCATCGCGCCGGAGCTCCCGACAAAGGCCGAGGTGACCAAGGCAAAGAACGAGCTTACGTATGAGGTCCTGAGCGACGTCGGAAACGATCTATCGAGAAAGTTCGGGCTAGTCTTTACATTGGCCGAGGAGGTCCGCGAAATCTACCAGACCATGGGCATCGACCTTCCCGACTACAACGGCGATGACAGCTTCGATCTGCCCATCCCCGCGACCTACGTGGTCGGCAAGGACGGCACCGTGTTGAAGGTTTTCGCCGATCCGGACTACACCAAACGCCTCGATGTCGAGGACATCCTCGAGGCGTTGAGGAACGCCTAGCGCGAGATACGGTTTTATGCTCAGCCCCTCCCCGGCCCTCCCCCATCCAGGGGGAGGGGGATTGGCACTACGGCCCCGTTCTAATTCCCGCCCCGCTTGCGGACACCTCGGCGAAAGGGGTTCTTTGAAATCCCCCCTCCCTTGGTGGGAGGGGGTTAGGGGGAGGGGGGTAGGGCGCAGATCGTCGCGAATTAGTGCGTCGCGCCCGATCCGGAGCTGCCGATGACGGGCGACGCCGGCGCCTGGAGTCGCTTGAGCGTCGTCACGGTCACCCACGACAGCGCGGACGTGGTGGAGCGCTGCTTGCGCTCGGTCGCCGCGGCGCACCAGGTCATCGTCGTCGACAATGCAAGCGGCGACGGGACGCACGAGCGGGTTCGGGGATCGCTCCCCGGCGCGGTCCTCATCGAGAACCGAACCAACATCGGATTCGGCAATGCCTGCAACGCAGGTTTCGCCCGAGCCGACACGGAGTTCGTCCTTTTCCTCAACCCCGACGCAGCACTGCGGGACGGCGCGGCGGAGGCGCTCACCGCGGCGGCGGACCGCTACCCCGAGGCGGCGCTGCTGGCCCCGCGCATCGTCGCGCCCGGCGGGGCCCCGTTGGTGACGCACGATGCGGGACTGTTCGCGCGCGGCGATATGCCGAAGGGTCCGGGCGCCGCGCCCGAGGGCGACCTATGCGCCTGGTTTCTGTCGGGGGCGGCCCTGCTGGTGCGGAAATCGATTCTGGGGACGGAGCCCCCTTTCGATCCCAAGCTGTTCCTCTATTTCGAGGATGACGACCTTTGCCTGCGCCTGCGCGGGCAAGGCCATGCGTTGGTTCAGGTTTACGACGCCGTGGCGGAGCACGACGTTGGGCACGCCACGCCGCCGCGGGCCGCCATTACCTGGCGCAAGTTCTGGCACATGGCTTGGTCCCGCCTGTACATCGAGGCGAAATACTGGGGCCGGGGCCGGGCGCGGCGGACGGCGCTCAAGCACCTGGTCCGCTTCGCGGCGAAATGCATGGGCAACGCGCTGGCGCTCCGGCCCGCCAAGGCATGGCGCGACGCCGCCCGTTTCGCCGGAACCTTGTCGTGGATCGTGGGACTCCGCGCCGTTAGCTAAAACTTGCCGGCGGCGAGGCAGCGGTCGAGTTGGTCCGTCCAATCGTCCATCCGCGTTTCGAACGCCGTGTGGATCGCCTGGCCGTCGAGGACGGAGTAGCCGGGCCGCGCCGCCTTGGCCTTGAAGTCCTCGCTCTTGATGGCCGTGACCGTGGGTTTGGCCCGTCCCTCGGGCCAGTCGCCCCGGCGGTAAAGCCGGTCCACGATGGCCGTGGCAAAGCCGTGCCAGCTGGTCGAGCCCGCGGCCGCAAGGTGAAAGGTCCCGCCGAATTTTACCAGCATCGCCGGCACCCCCGCCGCGTTCGTCCGGTCGAGAATACGAACCGTCTCCACGGCGATGTCGTGGGCCCACGTGGGACTGCCGATCTGGTCGTCGACAATTCGAAGCTCGTCCTGTTCGAGCGCGAGACGCCGGATGGTGGTGAGAAAATTCCGGCGGCGCATGCTGTAGACCCCGCTCGTGCGCAGAATCAGATGGGCCGGTCCGACGGTCCGGATCGCCTCTTCGCCCATCCATTTGCTTCGTCCGTACATGCCCAGGGGCTTCGCCGCATCGGTTTCGCCGTACGGCCGAAGACCCGATGGCGCGGCGGGTTCACCCGACCCGCCCGACCCATCGAACACATAGTCGGTCGAATAATGAACCAGCGCGATACCCAACTGGTAGGCCTCCTCCGCCATGACGCGCGGCGCATCCGCGTTCACCGACATGGCCAAGGTGGGCATCTCCTCCGCTTCATCGACGTCGGTGTAGGCCGCGGCGTTGAGAATGATCGAGGGGCGCGCGGTGCGGATGTAGGTACGCACATGGTCGGCATAGGACAGGTTCACCTCTTCGCGGCCCGGCGCGAGGACGTCCCCCCGCGGGGCGAGAAGCCGCAAAAGCTCATCGCCGATCTGGCCGCGAAACCCGAACAGCAGGATGGGGCGGTCGGTCATGCCGGATAGCGGGGCAAACGGGACTCCGGAATCTCACTCAGGCGCGGCGCCGTGCCGTCCCTCTCGTTCAGGACCGGATCCGCAACGGGCCAGTCGATGCCGATCTCCGGATCGTTCCATGCGACCGCCAATTCCGCATCGGGCGTATGAACCTCGGTCGTCTTATAGGACACCAGCGCGCCGTCGCCGAGGACCACGTAACCGTGGGCGAAATCCGGCGGCAGGAAAATTTGGCGGTGGCTGGCCGCGGACAAGGTTACGGCGGTCCATCGGCCGAACGTGGGCGAGCCGGGACGCACGTCCACCGCGACATCGAAGATCTCACCTTCCAGCACCTGCACGAGCTTGCCCTGGCCGTGCGGGTTTTGCAGGTGCAGGCCGCGCAGGACGCGGCGCCCCGATTTGACGAGGTTGTCCTGCACGAAGGGCCCGCCAATGCCCGCCCGGGCGTAGCGGTCTTCCTGGTAGGTTTCGAGGAAGTGTCCCCGCGAATCCTCGAACACGCGGGGTTCGATCAACAGCACCCCCTTAAGGCCGGTCTGCGAAACTTTCATGCGTTGTGCCTATCGCCTCCAAGCCGCGGCATGGCGCGCCGCGCAGGCGCGAACCGTCCGGTCCGCGACCGTGAGCGACGAAAAGCTAGAGTGGTTCCGATCAAGTCGGAAATACTCTAGTCGATGATCTCGCCCTCCACGAGACCGATGGCCTCGATTTCGATCATGAGCTCGGGCAGGGCGAGCCCCGTGACCTCGACAATGGTGTCGGCGGGATATGGCTTGGTGAAGTGCTTCTCCCGCAAGTCGACGATCTTGGTAAAATTGCTCATGTCGGTCAGGTAGATATTGACCTTGATGATCCGTTCCATGGCCGAGCCGCCCGCCTCCAACACGCGCTTGAGGTTGGCGAAGACCTGTTCGGCCTGAGCATCGAAATCGCCCACGCCGACGAGATTGCCCTCCTGGTCGATCGCGGCCTGGCCCGACACGTAGACGTGGTTGCCCGAGCGGTAGGCCAGCGCGATCTTGAAGGGCTCGTAGGGATCGGGATCGGTTTTGACGCGGTAGGCATTATTGTCAGCCATGAGATTTCTCCCCCAGGGTTCGTGGATAAGGGTTTGCGGATAAGGATTGTTGGTTAGCGCGCCCAAAGCATAAAGACCCTTGAGGGGCAAAAATAGCGACGGATTCGGCCTCCCCAGGCCGTGTAACATGGAGACGCAGGAATCTCGTCTCACTAGAAGCTCAAGGAATCCGCCAATGCGCCGCCTCATGCACGTCCCCGCCTATTTCGCGCTCGCTCTGGCGCTTGCCGCCGCCGGCGCAAGCGACCTTCAGGCCCAGGGCCGGTCCAGCCCCGGCGACGGACGGTTCGAGCGTTTCCGCACCGAGCGCTATATCGAACTGTTCGATACCGATGGCTCGGGCACCGTCAGCCTCGAGGAGATCGTGCAGGAACAGGGCCGGCTCATTCTCGCCACCGACCTCGACGGCGACGGCAAGCTGTCGGTGGAGGAATTCCGCCGCCGCGGCCACCTGTTCCAGATGCTGCGCGCCACGTCGGTCTTCGATATGCTGGATGCCAACGGCGACCGCGAGTTGACGGCCGAGGAAATCGCCGCGCCGACGAAGCGTTGGTTTTCGCGGTACGACGCAAATTCCGACGGAGGCTTGGACGCCGATGAGATTCCCGTTGGACGGTCCCGGCGTTGATTGTTAACGCCTCGGGGCTAGATGAACAGCGATGAGAGCGCTAGACGAGAAACGCGCGATCCGGTTGCCCCCGCCGGGCACGCGGCCGCGGACGACGACGCCCTTGTCCGCCGCATTGCAGCGGGAGACTCGAGTGCTTGGACGCAACTGGCGCAGCGCCACCTGGCCCCCCTGGTCGCCCTCGCCTGGCGCATCCTGGGAGACCGGGCCGAAGCCGAGGACGTGGCCCAGGAGGTTTTCGTTCGGCTCCTCGCCAAGGTGCCGGCCTGGGAACCGGGCGGCGCGGCCCTCCGAACCTGGCTCAGCCGCGTCGCCATCAACCTGTGCATCGACCGTCGCCGCGCCCGGCGCACCACGCCGCTCGACGACCTGCCGGAACCAAGGGACCCCACGGCGGACGAAGCCGTGGTGGCGCGGCGCTTCGACATGGCGCGCAAAGTGCGGGCCGCGCTCCACAAGCTGCCCGAAAGGCAGGGCGCCGCGCTCGCACTCGTTTACTACCAGGGGTTCAGCAACCGGGAGGCGGCGAATATTCTTGAGGTCAGCGTCGATGCTCTCGAATCGCTGCTCTCCCGGGGCCGGCGCGCCATGAAGGCGGACCTGAGCAACGTGGCCGCGGATTTGCTGGAGGACTGGTGATGACCGGACCGGTGGAAAAGGAACCCGGAACCGCAATGCCGCTCGGCCGGTTTGCCTCCCTGCTCGACGCCTACGGCGCCGCGCCCGAGCGCTGGCCCGAGGTGGACCGCGCGGCGGCGGCGGCCTTGCTGGCCGACTCGGAGGATGCGCGCACCTTGCGCCGCGAGGCCGCGCCACTCGATGACGCCCTTGACCTCGTCGAGGCGCCGGCGCCTTCGCCTGAGCTTGCGCGGCGGGTCGAGGAATTGATTTCTGAACGGCCCGTCACGGCGGGGCGGCGTCTTGTTACGAAACCCTCGCTGGCGCGCCGCCTTGGGGCCTGGCGCGCCGCTTGGCGGCCCGCGATTCTGGCGGCGTCCGGTGCGCTTGGTCTGGCCGCCGGTATCGCCGCGGCGCAGCCACCACAAACCACCGGTACGGCTTTCGACACGGTGGAACTCTCCGCCCTTGCCGGCGGCCTTGCCGACCTTCGGGTCGCCGAACTTTTCGAGGATCAATGATGGCTAAGTTCGTCCGCCGCACCGGCCTTTGGCTTACCGCCTCGCTCGCCCTCAACCTCTTTCTTGCCGGGCTTTGGATCGGCGGTTTTGCGGCCGAGTCGGGCGAGTCCCCCTTCGAGGCGCGCTTCCGGGGCCCGCCGCCCGTGTTCAGCGCCCAGGGCATTCTGTTCGCCCTGCCGGAAGCGTCACGAGAGCAGGCCCGCGACCTCCTCGATGCAAAATCGGGTCAAATCAGGGCCGCGATCGAAGACTTGCGGGCCGCGCGGCGGGCCGTGGCCGCTGCCATGGCGCGTGATCCCCTCGATCAGGCCGCCACCAACGCCGCGCTGGTCGAGTTGCGCGGCCGGACGGAATCCGTCCAGTCCGTGCTGCATGGACTCGTCGTCGAGATCGCCCGGGACCTCGATCCGGCGGACCGCGAGCGGCTCGCCCGCGCGGTCTTCCAGAGCTCGCTCTATGGTATTCCCCTGGCGCAGCTCTTGAACCCAAGGGGGCGTCGCTTCAACGCGGGCTAGACATGAGACGATCGCTTTACTCCATCGCCATCCTCGCCGTGGCCGGCGCCGCGGTGGCCTACACCCTGTCGCGCGATGGAGAGGAAAATGTCAGCTACCGCTTCGCGCAGGTCGAACGCGGCGACATCGTGAGCGCCATCTCCACGTCCGGCACGGTGAGCGCCGTCGTCACCGTGGACGTGGGCACGCAGGTCTCGGGGCAGATATCCGAACTGCGCGCGGATTTCAACACCGAGGTCAAGCGGGGGCAGCTGATTGGGCGGATCGATCCCAGACCTTCGAGGCGCGTGTGCGCCAGGCGGAAGCGGAGCTCGCCGTCGCCCAGGCGGGCGTCACCATGCAAATCGCCGTGCTGGCTCGGACCGGAGCCGACCTTGCCAGCGCCCGCGCCAATCTGTTGAGCGCGCGTTCGCGCGACGGCGACGCGCAACGCGAACTCAAGCGAAAGGAAGAGCTGCTGGCCCGCGGCGTGGCCTCTGCCCGCGACGTGGACCGTGCCCGCACGGAAGCAGAGGCCGCCGCGGCTCAGGCCGCATCGGTCGAGGCCGCCGTTGTCGGGGCACAGGCGCAGCGCGCGGTCGCGCGAGCGCAAATTCAGAATGCCGAGGCCCAGGTCCAGCAGCGCGAGGCTTCGGTCGAGCAGGCCCTGATCGACCTGGAACGGACCTTCATCCGCTCGCCCATCGACGGCATCGTGATCGACCGCGCCGTCAACGTGGGCCAGACCGTGGCCGCGGCCCTGAATGCCCCCGTCCTGTTCACCATCGCCCAGGACCTGCGCGAGATGCAGGTGGAAACGGCGGTTGACGAAGCCGATATCGGCCGTATCCGCGTGGGCCAGCCGGTCATCTTCACGGTGGACGCCTATCCCGGGCGAACCTTCGAGGGCCGCGTCGAGCAAGTGCGGCGCAAACCGGAAGAGGTGCAGAACGTCGTCACCTACACGGTGATCGTTTCGGCGGCGAATCCGCGGGCCGATCTACTGCCCGGCATGACGGCCAATGTGCAGGTGGTGCTGAACCGCCGCGACGGCGTCTTGCGGGTGCCCAATGCGGCGCTACGCTTCCAGCCCCCTGAGTTCGCGGCGCCGAATGGCCCGGCGGCGGCACAGGCGGCGGCGCCAGGCCGCGGCGCGGGCGGGGGATCCGGTGGTGGTGGCGGCTTTGGCGGTGGTGGCCGTGGCGGGCCCGGCGGGTTCCAGCAGATCGTGGCCCAATTGGATGAGCAACTCGGCTTCAGCGAGACCCAACGCGAACAAATCCAAGCCTTCGTCGAGGGGACGCGCGCCCGTATCCAGCAACTGCGCGCCGAGGGCGCGAGCCGCGCAGACATGATCGCGGAGTTCAGAGGTGGACGCGAACGCTTCAACGCGCGCCTGCTGCAAATCCTCAGCCCGGAGCAGCGCACCAAGTACGCTGAAATCGCCGCCGCCCGCCAGTCCGGCAGCGCCACCACGCGGGGACGTCTATGGGTCGTCGGGCCGGACGGGCAGCCCAGGGCCGTTCCCGTCGTCTTCGGCGCAACCGACGGCAACCAAACCGAAGTCGTCTCGGGCGGCATCACGGAAGGCCAGCAGATCATCGTCGGCATCAACCGGCAGCGCGGCGGCGGTGGCCTCAGCGGCATCCGGTTCTGACCATGACGGGCGTCCTGATCGAAACGCAAGGGCTGGGCCGCGACTACCAGCTTGGCGAAACCACCGTGCGGGCTCTGCGCGACGTTGACCTGAAGATCGCGCGCGGCGAGTTCGTCGCCGTCATGGGACCCTCGGGCTCCGGCAAATCCACCTTCATGAACCTGATCGGCTGCCTCGACCGGCCGACCGCCGGCCGTTACTTCCTCGAAGGCGCCGACATCTCGCAACTCGGCCGCGATGCGCTGGCCAACATCCGGAACGAAAAAGTGGGCTTCGTATTCCAGACCTTCAGCTTGTTGCCGCGCACCAGCGCGCTCGACAACGTGGCCATGCCGGTGCTCTACGGCGGCAAATCGGGACGCGAGGGGCGCAAGAAGGCGCTGGAAACCCTGGAGGCCGTGGGATTGTCCGACCGCGCAAGTCACCACCCGGCGCAGCTTTCCGGCGGCCAGCAGCAGCGCGTCGCCATCGCCCGCGCGCTGGTGAACGATCCGGTTTTGATTCTGGCGGATGAACCGACAGGCGCGCTCGATACGCGCACGGGGTTGGAGATCATGGCCCTGTTCCAAGAGCTCAACCGGCAGGGAATTACTGTCGTCGTGGTGACCCACGACCCCGACATCGCGCGGCACGCGAAACGAATTGTCGGCTTCCGCGACGGGCGCGTTTTGTCGGACGAGGCCGTGGCGAATCGCGCCGACGCGCGCACGGAGCTTGCGGCCCTGGCCGACGCGGCGGCGCGGGAGGCGGCGCAATGAATTTTTCCGCGACCCTGGCCGTGGCCTTGCGGGCGCTCCGGGTGAACGCGCTGCGCAGCGGCTTGACCATGCTCGGCATCATCATCGGCGTGGCCGCCGTCATCACCATGGTTGCCGTGGGGGCCGGCGCGCAGGACCGGGTGGACGCGCAAATCCAAAGCCTCGGCTCCAATCTCATCATCGTCTTCAACGGCGCCGGCCACTCGCGCCGGGCGCGTCTCGGCGCGGGCACCGCCCTCAGCCTGACGGAGGCCGACACCCGGGCGATCGCGAACGAGGTTCCGGGTATCGAGGTCGCGGCGCCCACGGTGCGGCGCACCACGCAACTCGTGGTGGGCAATCTCAATTGGTCGGCCTCGATCCAAGGCACGACGCCCGATTACCTCGTGGCGCGCGACTGGGACATCGACTCGGGCCGCAATATGAGCGAACAAGACGTGCGCTCCACCGCCAAGGTGGTTCTGCTGGGTCAGACGGTCGTGGACAACCTGTTCCTCAATGCCGATCCCCTCGGCGCCAGCATCAGGATCAAGAAGGTGCCGTTCACCGTGATCGGCGTGCTGGCCAAGAAGGGACAGAACTCCTTCGGCCAGGATCAGGACGACATCGCGATCATCCCCATCAGCACCGCGAAAAAACGGGTGATTGGCACGACCGCGCGCTCGCGGCCCGGCTCGGTGAGTTCCATCATCATCAAGGTGCGCGACGCCGACGACATGTTCGCGGCCGAAGACGGGATCAACGCCCTCTTACGCCAGCGCCACAACATCCGACCCGGACAGCCCGACGACTTCGGCGTGCGCAACCTCTCGGAACTGATGGCGACGCGGGCCGAATCGAACCGCGTCCTGTCGATCCTTCTGGCCGCCGTCGCGTCCGTTTCGCTTTTGGTGGGCGGCATCGGCATCATGAACATCATGTTCGTGTCGGTGACGGAGCGCACGCGCGAGATCGGGCTGCGCATGGCCGTGGGCGCGCGGCCGCGGGATATTCTCTGGCAATTTCTGGTGGAGGCGGTGACGCTCTCGCTGATCGGCGGGCTGATCGGCATCGCGCTCGGCCTGTTCGGCGCGGGCGCCATCGCGCGGCTGGCCGAATGGCCCATGCTGGTGCAGCCCTCCTCGCTGGTGATCGCCTTCGTCTTCGCCGGCGCGGTGGGCATCTTCTTCGGCTACTACCCGGCGCGCAAGGCCGCGCGCCTTAATCCCATCGACGCGCTCAGGTATGAGTAGGGGTTAGGCCGCCTCACTACTAAGCAACTGGGCGTTGCTGCCCACCCTCGCCAGTGCTATAGCTTCGTTCTCTCTCAAGTTGTATGCACAAAATGTCATGCCCTTTTTCGACAAGCGTCTTGAAGACATTACCGAGGCAGATCTCGACGAATTGGTCGCCGAACGGGTGGCCGAGGGCAAGACACTCGAATTCAAAGCTGCTCGCACGGGAAACCGTGATTCTGACCGAAACGAGTTTCTCGCCGACATATCTTCGTTCGCGAACTCATCCGGCGGACACATCGTCTATGGAGTGAGAGAAGAGCAAGGCGTAGCGGCCGAGATCTGCGGGATTCCAGACTTCAATCCTGACGCACAGATATTGCGGTTACAAAATCTTGCAAGAGACGGCATCCGGCATCGAATTCCAAATCTTGGTTTCGGGGCGGTGCAACTAGAGAATGGGAGCCACTGCCTGATAATTGACATTCCGAAAAGTTGGAATCCGCCTCATCAGGTCGTAAGGCAGAACCAATTCCGATTCTATGGACGCCATACCAACGGAAAATATCTGTTGGACGTAGACGAGATTCGGACGATCGTTTCGCTATCTAGCGAAATCTCGGAAAGAATCCGAATCTTTCGAGCGGCACGGGTGGCGGCAATAATTGCTAATGAAGCCCCCATGCCATTGGCGGAAAGCGCTAAAATCATCTTACACATTGTGCCAATACAAGCTTTTGCGGGCTCCAACGCAATCGATTTGGGCCGCCTGGTCGAAAATCCGAACTTGATGATTGAGATGCTGGGAGGAGGAGGGAGCTCTCGGCACAACCTGGACGGATACCTTCTCTATCAAGAGCCGGGGGATGAATACGGTCGTTACGTTCAAGTGTTTCGAAACGGCGTCATAGAGATCGTAGAGCTACATCCAATTTGGGACCGGCAAGGGCATCCGGTTTTACCAAGTGTGTCCTTTGATCAAGACGTATTCAACAGAGTCAGGGCCGCAGCCCGAGCATTGGCGGACCTTGACATTGAGCCGCCCGTATTTGGCATGCTAACCCTTACGGGGATGCGGGATTGGGGAATGGGAGTGGAACAAGATTTTCGATACCGCAATCGTACGTTCGACCGCGACCCCATCGTATGCCCGGAGATCGTTCTAGAAACTCTCGAAGACGTTTCAGCCGCGCAGATTAGGCCCATGCTAGACAGTGTTTGGAATGCGGCGGGATGGCCGGGGTCAGTGCACTACGACCAGGATGGTAACTGGCGGCTAGAGTCTTTCCGTATGGGGTTGAATCTTGGGATTCCCTTTTTGGTGGGAATGTGATTCAAGATGGCTGCTGGAAAGGAGGCCAGCATCCATGGCACGTCCCTATTCCCTTGATTTGCGAGAGCGGGTTGTTTTAGCGGTTTCGTCTGGAGAGAGCTGCCGTTCTGTTTCGCGAACCTTCGGCGTCAGTGTTTCGAGCGTCGTGAAGTGGTCTC
>JADFIH010000236.1 GCA_022566715.1 Pseudomonadota bacterium
TCGGCCAGAAGGCCTTCGATCCCTACCGCGGCGCCGAGATCCAGCCGGGCGCGGAGGTCACCTCGGACGCGGCCATCGACGCCTGGATCCGCGACAACGCGGAGAGCGCCTACCACCCCTCCTGCACGTGCAAGATCGGCGCCGACGACGATCCCATGGCGGTGCTCGATCCCGAGTGCCGGGTGCGTGGGCTCGACGCCCTGCGGGTCGTGGATTCCGCGGTCTTCCCGACGATCACCAACGGCAACATCAACGCGCCCACGATCATGCTGGCCGAGAAGGCCGCCGACGCGATCCGCGGCCGCGCCCCGCTCGCCCCCTCCAACGCGCCGGTCTACATCGCCCCCGACTGGCAGACCAAGCAGCGGTGAGGGACCCCGCTCGCGGCCCCCAAGCCGGCGCCCCCCAAGCCGGCGCCCCGAGGTGTCGGAACCCGGTTCAAAAGTGTTGCGGAAATGCTCGAAGAACAGAACCAAGCGGTTGCCCTGCACCGCGCCGGACGCCTGGACGAGGCGGAGGCGATCTACCGGCGCATCCTGAAGGCCGATCCGGACAACGCCGAGGTCTTGCAACTGCTCGGCGTCGTCGCCGGCCAGCGCGGCGACAACGACGAATGCATTCGTCTCATCGAGCGGGCGATTTCCCGCGAACCGGAGGTGCCGAAGTATCACGCGAACCTGGGCGCCGCGCTGAGGGAGCTGCGCCGGCTCGACGAGGCGGCGCAGGCCTTCGAGCGGGCGGTCGCGCTCGACCCGAGCTGGGAACTGCCGGCTTACTTTCTGGCGGCGCTGACCGGCGAGACGATGCCGGCCGCTCCGGCAAGTTGTTTGCAAGAGATATTCGACAGTTACGCGGGATATTTCGAAAATTATATGGTCCAGGAGCTGCAATATCAGGTCCCTACGTTCATTCGCGGCCTGGTTGGGCGGCTGATGGAGCCCGGGCGGCGCTTCGACAAGGTCATCGACCTCGGTTGCGGGACCGGCCTGTCGGGCGTCCAGTTCAGAGACGCCGCGAGATGCGTGCACGGCGTGGACCTGTCCCCGCGCATGATCGAGGAATCCGAAAAAAAGAACGTCTACGACCGCTTGGAGGTCGCGAACATTCAGGACTTTCTGAGCGCGCCGGGGACCCGATACGATCTTTTCATCGCAACCGATGTGTTCATTTACATAGGCGCGCTCGAGGGCATTTTCGCCGCGATTAGCCAACGCGCGGAGCGAAACGCGTTGTTCGCATTTTCAACGGAGATCTGCGCGGGCGACGACTACGCCTTGGCCACGACCGGGCGCTACGCCCACTCGAGGCCCTATGTGGAAGGTTTGGCGCGCGAGAACGGGTTCCGGGTCGGCGCGCGGGAACAGGTCCCGCTCCGTCTCGAGTCGGGACAACCGGTCATGGGCGACATCTACGTTCTTCGGTTTGATTCGCCATAGCCGTCGCTCGCGGTACGCCCGATTTGCGCCGCAAAGCCGTGATATTCAGCGGTTGCGGCGACTCTGGAAGCTCTCGGGTTGAAGGGCGGCGACCGGCATGGACAGGGCATTTGGCATGATCGCGCGGCGGATGGCACGGCGCGCCGGGGTGCGCCTGGGCCGCTGGGCGCTCCGGCGCCCGCGCCGGGCGCTCGGCGCCGGCCTGGCGGTTTCGCTCGCCGTGGCCGCGGTTCTCTGGCCCACGTCCTGGCGGCCCACGTCCTGGCGGCCCGCACCCCGGCTCGACCTGAGCGCGAGCCTGGATTGCCTCGCCCTCAATATTTACCATGAGGCGCGCGGCGAACCGCGCGAAGGCAAGATCGCCGTCGGCCAGGTGGTCATGAACCGGGTCGGCGACCCGGACTTTCCGGCCGGGGTCTGTGCGGTCGTCAAGCAGGGCGGGGAACGGCCCCGCAACCGCTGCCAGTTCTCCTGGTGGTGCGACGGGCTGAGCGACCGGCCTGACGACGCGGGTGCCTGGGAGGACAGCAAGGACTTGGCCGGAAAGATCCTGGCGGGCGGGCTCGAGGACCCGACGCGGGGCGCGCTGTGGTACCACGCGGATCGCGTCACGCCCGACTGGCAAACGGATATCGTCCGCCAAGGCAAGATCGGCCGGCACATTTTCTACGTTCGCCAGAGCCGGTAGCCTGGGCGCAGCGAAGTATCTTCTATTTTTAAATAAATATAGATAATGTTTTTGATTACTTAATCATGAATATGCGAATTCTTTCGCGGAAATCCCATAATACACTATAATATTCCTTAACAACTTTCCCTTATAAATTATTCTTGCGTTGTGTATCCCCGTTGCGGCGGGGCGCGACATTTTCGGCCATTGGCGGGGTCTTCGTATCGATCGGAGCGGATCGCCGGAAATATCGGACGTGCGAAAGAAAGGGAACAATGGAAGCGCAAAAGACTGTGCCGGAACGGCGGCGGTTCGAGCGTGCGAAGGTTCTGTGGTCGGGCCAACTCATTTACGGCGATGAAACGGCCGCCTGCCTGATCGTGAACATCTCGGCGGGCGGCGCGATGGTGCGGAGCGAAGCCGCCGCGATCTGTCCCGCCTCGGTCACATTGCGGAACGCGCGCATCGGCGACTTGGCTGCCGAGATCACGTGGCGCAAGAACGACGAGATGGGCCTCAAGTTCCTGGAGGACGACCAGACGGTCGCGATCCGTATCGGCAAGGCCCTTCGATAAGGCCATCGTGATGGCCATGAGCGATATTCCCGCAGGCACACCACTGGATCTGCTCCCGGGCCTGACCGAGAGGAACATCGCCGGCAAGATATCGCTTATCATCGAAGGGATGCCGGTCGGAGGTACCCTGTCGGCCGGCACCAACAATTGGGACAATACCTGGTCGCTCAAGACCGAAGACCTGAAAAACCTCCAGTTCATTTCATGCGAGGGCGACGACAAGGACCACACCTTGACGGTGCGGGTCCTGCGCTACGACGCGGACGGTTTCGACGTGGCGACCACGGCCGCGCTCTACGACGTCACGGTCGAACCGTCCTCTGCCGCGGTGAACGGAACCCAGGCGCCGGGCGCCGCGGGCCAACTGCTCGCCGAAGCCGAGGCGAGATGGGAGG
>JADFIH010000007.1 GCA_022566715.1 Pseudomonadota bacterium
CTTTCGCCAAATCGCCAAGGTCCTCCTGCCGAAGGACTACCTACGGCTGCGCCTGACCAGCGATTACGTGTCCGACATGTCCGACTCGTCGGGCACCTTGTGGCTGGACGTCGCCCGCCGCGATTGGGCCGACGTCATGCTTGAGGCCACGGATTTAACGCGCGAGCACATGCCACGTCTGGTCGAGGGAAGCGAGCCGGGGGGCGTTTTGCGCGGATCCCCTAACGGCGGGACGACGCCCGTGCCGCGGCGCGAACGCGGACCGCCTGGATGACGACCGGAATGGAGATCGTCACGATGAGCAGCGAGCCGATAAAAACCGTCATGATGATGCCTGGCACATTGAGGAGGCCAAAGCCGAAGGTCACCATTCCCACCAGGAGAACCGCGATGACCACGCCGAGGATCGTGCCGATACCACCGAGAATACTGACCCCACCCAAGACCACCATGGTAATGATCTCAAGTTCCCAACCGAGCGCGATATTGGGCCGGGTACTACCGATGCGCGATGTCAGGAGGACCGCCGCAAGGCCGCTCATGAGGCCGGTGAGGCAAAACAGCACGAACCGGTATCTGTCGACGCGGATGCCGGTGAACCGCGCCGCAACCGGATTGTTTCCGATGGCATAGATGCGGCGGCCGATGACCGTCATATGCAAGACGACACCGAAGATGACGGCGAGGACCAAAAACAAGACGAATTCAAAGGGGATCAAACCGCCGATGTAGCCCTGGCCGAAATAGGCAAGTCCCGCCGGATACTGCGTAACGGCGCCGTCTCCCAGGGCGACGAAGGCGATCCCGCGAAACAGCGTGAAGGTTCCGATCGTCACCACGATCGCCGGCAGGCCCAGGCCGGCGATCAGGAAACCGTTGAACGCGCCGGCGGTGGCGCCGGTCGCGAGGCCGACGACGACGAGGCCCGGCACGCCCAAGCCCGCCTCCGCGGCCAGCCCCATTAACATCGAACTCAGCGCGATAATCGAGGCGACCGAAATATCGATGTCCCGGGCGATAATGACCAGGGCCATGGGCAGCGCAATGATGGCCTTCTCCGAGAAATTGAAAGTGGAGTCGGCGAGGTTGTAGATGTTGAGAAAATAGGGCGTCGCGTTGGAGTTGATGACAAACACGATGCCGAGAAATACAAGAAGAATCGCCTCCCAGCGTCGCAGCAGGGACCAAGGGGACTCTGCCGCCCGATCGCGCACGGCCGCTCGGCCCTCGCTTGCGTTTGTGCTCACCGCGGATGCTCCTCGGCGCGGCGCACGATAATCTTGCCCTTTCGGCGTTCGCTGCGTGAGTTGACCACCACGGCCACCAGGATGATCGCGCCGGAAATGGCCTGCTTCCAGAACGGCGACCAGCCCATGACCGGCAGGGCATTGGCGATGATGCCGAGGAAAAGAGCGCCAAGCACGGCGCCGGGGATCGTGCCGACGCCGCCGGCAATGCTCACACCCCCGATGACACAGGCGGCGATCACGACAAGTTCGAGCCCGATGGCGATTTCGGTATAGGCGATGGCGAATCGGGCCGTCCACAAATACCCGCTCAAGCCGGCGATCAGGCCCGCCAAGGCGTAAGCCATGAAAAGCCTTGCCGCGACGGGAACGCCGACATAACGCGCGGCTTGAGGATTTCCCCCGATCGCATAGAGCGAGCGTCCGGCTTTGGTGTGCCGCATGAACACCCACATCAAAGGGATGACGATGATCGCGATCCAAAGCAGGTGGGGAAGGCCCAGAAATCGGTTCATTGGAAAGGTCTGATAGGTCACCGACATCTCGTGCTTGTTGACCCACGCGCCGCCACTGAGAACGAAGACGAGCCCTCGGAACATGCTCAGGGTGCCCAAGGTCACGACGATCGGCGGCAGGCCCACGACCGCGACGAAGAACCCATTGAAGGCGCCAAGCCCCGCCCCAAAGAGCATGGCGCCGACGACATACGCAATCACGGGGAGGTCCGGGTAGGCCTGGGACAATAGGGCCATGGCCATGCCCGTGAGCGCGACATTGGCGGCCAGGGAAAGATCGATCCCACGGGTCAGGATGACCAGCATCTCGGCCACCGCCAACATCATGAGAATACTGGTATCGGTGAGCACGCCCTCGAAACTGTCAAGGGTGATAAAGAAGGGCGCGCGCAAACCAATCAATACCAACAGCAGGACGATAAGGAGCGCGAGGGCCGGCTCCCGCCGCCCGGTCACGGTCGCCAATAGGGCCGCCGGGTTCATGGGCCCGCCTGCGCGCCAGATGCGACAGTGACAATCGCTTCGGCCGTTGCTTCGTCGCGCGAAAATTCGCCGCAAATCCTGCCCTCGTGCATGACGATGATCCGGTCCGCCATGCCCCGAACCTCTTCCAGTTCCGAACTCACGAGAATGACCGCGAGTCCCTGGGCAACCAATTCTCCCATGAATTCGTGAACCGCCGCCTTGGAGCCGATATCGATGCCTTTTGTAGGTTCATCCAAAATCATGACCTCCGGGCGGGTCGCCAGCCACTTGCCGATCACGACCTTTTGCTGATTTCCGCCGGATAGTTCGTCGACCTGCTGGTCCCAGTGCGCCGCCTTGATGGACAGGCGAGCCCCCATGTCGCGTGTCACGCCAAGTTCCCTGCGGCGACTGAGGAAGCCGCGGGGGCTCAATTGATCGATCAGGGCGAGGGTCATGTTTTGGCGAATGGACAAGGGGAGGATAGCCCCTTGTTGCTGGCGATCCTCCGGCACCAGGGCAAGGCCGTGCTTCATAGCCTCGCTAGGGCTGGAAATCTTGATCGGACGGCCATGCATGGACAAGGTTCCGGATCGCGAACGGGTAACGCCGAAAATCGACTGCATGACTTCGGAGCGCCCCGACCCCACCAGTCCATAAAAGCCCAGAATTTCACCCTTCCTCAACGTGAACGAGATGTCTTCGAATTCCGTGTCATGGGTAAAATGACTCACTTCGAGGACGACATCGCCGATGGGCACGTCCACCTTGGGAAAGACCTCCTCGACGGAACGCCCGACCATCAGCTTCACGAGTTCGTCCTGGGTGACATCGGCGACGTTTCCCTCTCCGACAAGCTGGCCGTCGCGCAGGACCGCGTACCGGTCCGCAATCTCAAAGATCTCTACGAACTTGTGGGAAATGAAGATGATGCCTTTTCCCTCATCGCGAAGCTGGCGCACGATGACCATTAGGTGGTCGATTTCCTTCCGAGAGAGGGATGCGGAAGGCTCGTCCATGATGACGATCTGGGCGTCGTGGGCCAACGCCTTGGCGACGCCTAATATGTGACGCTCGGCGACGCTCAGTTCGCGGACAAGGGATCTTGTCGAGATCGCCACATCCATCCTGTCCAGTATCTCCGCCGAACGCCGATGGATGCCTTTCCAGTCAACCAGGGGTCCCCTACCGCGGGTCGGCTGGTGACCCATGAAGATATTCTCTCCGACGGTCAGATCCTCAAAGACCGAGGTCTCCTGATGGATCGCTGATATGCCCGCCGCCCACGCGTCGGTGGGGCGGGAAAACTGCATGGGCGTGCCGGCGATTTCGATGGTGCCAGCATCAGGCTTGTAGATACCGGTTAGAATTTTTACGATGGTCGACTTGCCCGCCCCATTCTCACCGACGAGAGCCATGACTTCGCCGGCTCTGACGCGCAGGGAAACGTCGTCTAGCGCTTTGACTCCGGGGAATTGTTTGGAAAGACCCCTAACATTCAGAAGCACCGGCCCAGCCACCACACCCTCGACCTCTTCGCTCTCCCCGGGGACGCCATGGAATTACCGGAAGGCCCAAAGGACCGCCATTTTCGGCCACTACCATGCACCTGTGAAGCCGGATAAGGAAGCGGCGCGGCCAGGGGTACCGACCGCGCCGCTCTCGTAAGATATATTGGCGTCAGAAAATCTCGGCGAACTTCGCAACATTGCTCGCGTCAAAGGTGAACGGTTCGGCCATCGCGGCCTCGCCATTTTCGTCGATGGTCATCACACCCATCCGGCCGACCTTGATTTTCTCGCCGGGCGCACCCGTGGCTCCGCCCTTGACGAACTGATAGGCCAGATAGGTCGCCGTGTAGCCCAGATCGATTGGGTTCCAGATGGCGAAGCTCAAGACCGCGCCGCTTTCCACGTGGCCCTTCATCTCGGAGGGCAGGCCCAGGCCGGTAACAAAGACCTTGCCGACCAAGCCCTTGTCACGCACGGCCTGTGCCGCGGCGGCAATACCGACCGTCGTCGGTGCAATGATCACTTTCAAATCCGGGAAGCGTGCGAGCAGACCGAGCGCCTCCTGGTAGCTTTTGTCCGATTGATCGTCGCCATAGACCACATCGACCAGATCGAGCGAAGCCCGCTCCGGTTTGGCGAGCTCCTTCCGCATTTCTTCGATCCAGATATTCTGGTTGGTGGCCTGAGCGGTCGCGCTCAAGATAGCGATCTTCCCGGCCCCGCCGGCGGCGTCGGACGCCATGACGATCTGCTTGAAACCAATCAGTTCGTTATTCGAGGGGTTGAGGTGCATCAGCCGCCCCTCCTTGGCGATTCCGGAATCGAAGGACAGGACTTTGATGCCGCGGGCCATCGCCCGCTTGGTCACCGGGATAAGCGCCGTCGGATCGTTGGCCGAAATGATGATCGCGTCGACGCCTTGGGCGATAAGATTGCTGATAATCTCGATCTGCCCTTCAGCCGTCGGCGCCGTCGGCGCCGTGAAAATCAACTCGATATTACCCAACTCCGCGGCGGCCTCTTGGCCACCGTCGAACGCTGAATCAAAGAACCCGTTGCCGAGGTTCTTGACCAGCATAGCGATGCGTACAGTGTCCTGGGCAAACGCCGAAGACATTCCGAACGCCAATAGACTCGCGGCCGCAACCGCAGTTGCTACGAAACGCTTCATGTTTGGGGTCCTCCCTAAAATCCCTGTCGAACAATCCCGGCCCAGCGGCCAGATGTCGTGCCCGGCCCAGCGGCCAGATGTCGTGCCCGGCCCAGCGGCCAGATGTCGTGGCAATTCCGATTTTAGATTGAAAATATTGGATCAAAAAGGACCCACAGTCAATCCTTACCGATCAAACTTGGAGATCTCCGTGGCGACAGGAAGTCGAATGACTAAAGTTGATCGTATTCCTAACGTGGAGCCCACGACCGATGTTCTCGCCTTCCAAAGGTGCCACCGCACGGTTAGCCTCCGGCGATGGAACGAATTCATTGCCGGCGCCGCCGCGTCCCGGTTGAAATCATCCAGCGCGGTTGACCGTGTACCTGGGCATCGATCTCGGAACCTCGGCGCTCAAGGCGATCCTTGTCGACGACGCGCAGGGCGTCGTGGGCGAGGCATCCGTGCCGTTGGAAATCGATCGCCCGCACCCCAACTGGTCGGAGCAAGACCCGGAGTCGTGGTGGGCGGCGAGTTGCTCCGCCCTCGACGCCTTGAAGCGGACGCACGCCCGCGAATTGTCGGCGGTCCGGGGCATCGGTCTTTCCGGCCAGATGCACGGCGCGACGCTGCTCGATGCAGCCGACCGGGTGCTGCGCCCCGCCATCCTTTGGAATGACGGACGAAGCGGCGACGAATGTAACGCCATCGAGGAGGCTGTCCCGTCGTCCCGGCGGATAACGGGCAATCTGGCGATGCCTGGCTTCACCGCGCCCAAGCTGCTCTGGGTGGCCCGGCATGAGCCGGACATCTTCCGCCAAATCGCCAAGGTCCTTCTGCCGAAGGACTACCTACGGCTGCGCCTGACCGGCGACTACGTGTCCGACATGTCCGACTCGTCGGGCACCTTGTGGCTGGACGTCGCCCGCCGCGATTGGGCCGACGTCATGCTGCAGGCCACGGATTTAACCCGCGAGCACATGCCACGCTTGGTCGAGGGAAGCGAGCCGGGGGGCGTTTTGCGCGAGGATCTCGCGAACCGGTGGGGCATGGGCGGCGGCGTGGTCGTCGCCGGCGGGGCCGGGGACAATGCCGCCGGCGCGGTCGGACTTGGCGCGGTGAGCCCTGGTGACGCCTTCTTGTCGCTCGGAACCTCGGGGGTCTATTTCGTTTGCAACGCCGCGTTTTCGCCCAATCCGGAACGGGCCGTTCACGCGTTTTGCCATTGCCTGCCCGGCGCCTGGCACCAGATGAGCGTGATCCTGAGCGCCGCGAGCTGCCTTGCCTGGATTGCCAAGGCGACAGGCGCCAAGGACGAGACCGCGGCGCTTGCCGAGATCGAAGGCGCGGGATTGGAGGGTGGAGAGGTGATCTTCTTGCCTTACCTTTCGGGCGAGCGCACGCCGCACAACAATCCGCGGGCCCGCGGCGTTTTCTTCGGCCTGACCCATGGCACGGATCGCGCGGACCTGGGGCGGGCGGTGCTCGAGGGCGTGGCCTTTGCGTTTCTCGACGGCCAGGAGGCCCTGCTGGCGGCCGGCGCCGGCATCGGCCACGTATCGATCATTGGCGGTGGCGCGCGCAGTTCCCTGTGGGCGCGGATTTTGGCCTCGGCGTTGGGACGGCCTTTGACCTATCATTCCGGCGGGACCATGGGCCCGGCGTTCGGCGCGGCCCGTCTCGCCCGCCTCGCGGCCGGGGACGAGCCTCCCGAGGCCGTGTGCGTGCCACCACCGGTCGAGCGTGTCGTCGAGCCGGAGGCCTCCCTTCGGGACTCGCTCATGAAAAAACACGAGCGGTACAGGAAATTGTATCTTGCGCTTGTGTCCGAGTTTTAAGGACCGCCCGCGATCCCAAGCCTTTCGTGGTTGGCGGCATGCCGTGGAGCGAAAAAATGAAACCATTCTTTCCGGGTACGGCCATAACCTACGAGGGCCCTGAAACAGACAATCCCCTGGCCTACCGTTGGTACGATCCGGTGCGCGAGGTTCTCGGCAAGCCGATGGCGGATCAGCTTCGCTTCGCGGTCTGCTATTGGCACACTTTCGGCTGGCAGGGAAACGACCCGTTCGGCGCTCCCACTTTCTTTCGCCCCTGGATGGATGAGCCGGACCCGATGGCCGGCGCCGAGATCAAACTCGGAGCCGCCTTCGAGTTGTTCGAGAAACTCGGGACGCCCTTCTTTACGTTCCACGATAGGGATGCCGCGCCCGAGGGCGATACCCTGGCCCGGAGCAACGCCAACCTCGACCGAATCGCCGAAAGTATCGAGGGGGAAATGTCGCGAACCGGCGTACGCCTGCTTTGGGGCACCGCGAACCTTTTTAGCCATCGCCGTTACATGTCCGGCGCGGCCACCAACCCGGACCCCGAGGTCTTCGCCTACGCGGCGGCGCAGGTGAAACATGTGATGGAGGTGACGCACCGGTTGAACGGCGAGAATTACGTTCTTTGGGGAGGGCGGGAAGGGTACGAGACGCTACTCAATACCGATCTCGCCCGGGAGGCCGACCAACTCGGTCGATTCATGAACCTGGTGGTGGAGCACAAACATAAGATCGGTTTCGCCGGAACGATCCTGATCGAACCCAAGCCGCACGAACCCACCAAACACCAGTACGACCATGACGCCGCCGCGATCCACGGGTTCCTGCGGAAATACGGGCTGGAGCGCGAGATCAAGCTCAATATCGAGGTCAATCACGCAACCCTGGCGGGCCATTCCTTCGAACACGAGATCGCCTACGCTGCGGCCAACGGCCTCTTCGGAAGCCTCGACATCAATCGGGGAGACCCGCAGTTGGGTTGGGATACGGACCAGTTTCCCAACAATGCGCAAGACGTTGCAATCGCCATGTACACGGTTTTGCGCGCCGGGGGGTTCACTTCCGGCGGGCTGAACTTCGACGCCAAAATTCGTCGCCAATCGATCGAGCCGGACGATATACTGCACGCTCATATCGGCGGCATCGATGTCTGCGCCCGCGCCCTGCTGATCGCGGCGCGCATGGTGGAGGACGGCAAGCTACAGGGGTTGCTCGATGATCGGTATGCCGGATGGGACGGGCCCCTCGGCCAAAGCATCCTTGAGGGCGGCGCGTCGCTCGATTCGCTCGCGGACTATGTCCTCGAGCGCGACCTGGACCCGGAGCCGCGTTCCGGCCGCCAGGAACGCCTCGAAAACCTGGTGAACAGCTACCTATGAGCGCACGATTTCCTATTGAGGTCTCCATCGGCGCGTTCGCCGGAATACTGGCTCTCGCGGCTGCCGCGGCTCCGGCGCCCGCCGTGGAGATTCCGCGCTTCGTGGAGGAGACTGCAACCTCCGGCGTATCGCACCAATACGATGGGGGCTGGGAATTCTTCGTCGGCGGTGGCGTGGCCGTCTTCGACTGCAATGGGGACGGCCGGCCCGACCTTTACATTGCGGGCGGCGCCGGGGTGTCCGTTTTGTACCGGAACGAAAGCGCCGTGGGCGGCGCGTTGCGCTTTGCGCCCGTTCCCGACAGCGGCGCCGAAATAAGCGATGCGCTCGGCGCCTACCCGCTCGACGTCGACGGCGACGCCATCGCCGACCTGATCGTCCTGCGGGTGGGGGAGAATATCGCCTTGCGCGGGCTGGGCGGCTGCCGTTTCGAACGGGCCAACGAGGCCTGGGGGTTCGAGGGCGGCGCCGCGTGGTCGACAAGCTTCTCGGCGCGCTGGGAGCAGGGCCGTGCTTGGCCCACCTTGGCTATCGGGAACTACGTCGACCGCGAGGCCGCCGGCTCACCCTGGGGGACGTGCAGCGACAATGTGCTTCACCGCCCCGCCGCGAACGACTCGGGATTCGACCGCCCGAGCGCCCTGTCGCCGGGCTACTGCTCCCTCTCCATGCTCTTCAGCGACTGGGACCGTTCGGGCCGTGCCGACCTGCGCGTGGCCAACGACCGCCACTACTACCGTGGCGGCGAGGAACAACTCTGGCGGCTCCCGCCCGGCGAGCCGCCGGAGCTCTACACCCGGGCCGACGGTTGGAAGAAACTGGTCGTCTGGGGGATGGGGCTTGCCGGTCACGACCTGACGGGCGATGGCTACCCCGAGTACGTCGTGACCAGTATGGGCGACAACAAGGTGCAATCGCTCGTGTCTGCGTTCCAGGGTCCGGCCTACGAGGACATCGCCTTGAGCCGTGGCCTCACGGCGCACCGTCCGTTCACGGGCGGTGATATCCAGCCGTCGACCGGTTGGCACGCCGAATTCCAGGACGTCAACAACGACGGGCTGATCGACCTGTTCATCGCCAAGGGCAATGTCGAGGAAATGCCCGAGGCCGCCATGCGCGATCCCAACAACCTGCTCATGGGCCAACCGGACGGGACATTCATCGAGGGCGCGGAACAGGCGGGGATCATTAGTTACGCGCGAGGCCGCGGTGCGGCGTTGGCCGATCTGAACCTCGACGGAATGCCCGACCTTGTCGTTGTCAATCGGCGCGACCCGGTCCAGCTTTGGCGCAATGCCGGCCGCGGCGACGCGGCCAACCCGGTTCCCATTGGGAACTGGCTCGCCCTACGCTTGCGGCAATCCGGCGGCAACCGGGACGCGGTTGGCGCCTGGGTCGAGGTGAAGGCCGGCGGGCGTGTGCAACGGCGAGAAATCACCGTGGGGGGCGGCCACGCGGGCGGGACCTTGGGCTGGGTTCATCTTGGGCTGGGCTCCGAGGCAACCGCCGAGGTCAGGGTGGAATGGCCCGGCGGCCGGACGGGCGAGTGGATCCCGGTCCAGGCAAACCGATTCTTCGTAATCGAGCGCGAACGGAACGGGGCCCGGCGCTGGGTCCCAGTCATGTGATCGACACGAGAGCGCAAAGTCTTTGACTTGACGGGCTTTTCCGCCAAGATGTTTGGTTGAAAAACAAGAACAAGTGAACCAAGGCAATTGGGAGGATTGAGAGAAATGAAATCGCTAACAAGGATTATTGCCGGCGCGGCCGTCGGCCTCGCGATGGGCGTAACCGCCAGCGCCACGGCGTTCGCTCAGGAAATTATCGTCGGCGTGAGTTGGGCCAATTTCCAGGAAGAGCGTTGGAAAACGGACGAAGCCGCGATGAAAAGCGTGCTCGACAAGCTGGGCGTCAAGTACATCAGTGCCGACGCACAAAGTTCCAGCGAAAAACAGCTCGCCGATATCGAAAGTCTTATTACCAGGGGCGCGACTGCATTGATCGTGATCGCCTGGGATTCCGAGGCAATCCTGCCCGCCGTCGCCCGCGCATCGGCGGAGGGTATTCCCGTCGTCGGATACGACCGTTTGATCGAAGACCCGGGCGTCTTCTACCTCACGTTCGACAACGTGGAGGTCGGGCGCATCCAGGCCCGTGAAATCTTCAAGGTCCAGCCCAAAGGCAATTATGTCTTCATCAAGGGCGCCGCGACCGATCCGAATGCGGACTTCCTGCACGCGGGTCAGCTCGAAGTACTTCAGGCCGCGATCGATTCCGGCGACATCAAGATCGTCGGCGATCAGTACACGGACGCCTGGCTGCCGGAGAACGCTCAGAAGAACATGGAGCAGATCCTGACGGCCACCAACAACAAGGTCGACGCGGTCGTGGCGTCCAACGACGGCACCGCCGGTGGCGTGGTAGCGGCCTTGTCCGCGCAGGGCCTCGAAGGCTTGCCTGTGTCCGGTCAAGATGGCGACCACGCGGCGCTAAACCGGGTTGCCCGTGGCCTGCAGACCGTAAGCGTATGGAAGGACGCCCGCGCCCTCGGCAGGGCGGCCGCCAACATCGCCGTGCAACTCGCGAAGGGTGCGTCGCTCGATGACATCGAGGGCTCGGTGATCTTCAGTGACGGCCCCAAGGGCGCGAATATGCACTCGATTCTCTTGAAACCCGTCCCGATCAGGCACGATAACCTGGACGTGGTCATTGACGCGAAATGGGTTTCGCGCGAAGTGGTTTGCCAGGGCGTCGGCGCCAATGCGCCGGCCGCCTGCAAGTAGGCACTCGCTAGAGAAGCGCGCCGTCCGTTCGGCGGCGCGCTTCCTTTTCGCCCGGTCCGGCTTCCGTTTCCGTTACGGCCGGCGGTCGAGGACCTGGGAACGCTCGCATGAGTGAAGGGGCTCGCACCTCGGCGCGGCCGAAGGCGCTGACGGACGGCGCTGCACGTTTGCTCGCGGCCACGGAGATGGATCCGCGCCTGCTCGCGATGATTGGCGCCCTCGCCGTCATCTGGATCGTCCTTAACGTTCTCACCGGCGGGATTTTCCTGTCGCCGCGCAATCTCTTCAACCTGGCGGTTCAAAGTAGCGTCGTCGGCGTTATGGCCACCGGGATGGTTTTCGTCATCGTGGCCCGGAACATCGACCTGTCGGTCGGTTCCGTCCTGGGCTTCGTGGGAATGATCATTGCATTCCTCCAGGTCGATGTGTTCCCCATCGATGCCGCGTGGAATTGGCCCCTGACGATCGTCTTGGGGATCATGGTGGGGGCGCTTGCCGGAACGTGGCAGGGTTACTGGATCGCCTACCGCGGCGTTCCGGCGTTTGTCGTTACCCTGGGCGGTCTCTTGATCTTCCGCGGCGGCGCTTTTCTGATTACGGACGGGCGCACCATCGCCCCGTTGAATCAGACCTATCAGCTTCTGGGCGGCGGCATTGACGGCTCGATCGGCGCCCTGTGGAGTTGGATACTGGGAGCGGTGGCCGTTGTTACCGTCGTCGTCATGAGTACGCGCGCCCGGGCGAAACGGCGAAAATTCGGATTTCCAACCAAGCCGCTCTGGGCGGCGGTCGGCTTGATCGTCGTCTCCGCCGTCTTGATCATCACATTTGTCGTGATCATGAATTCATATAACAAACCACGCACGGAAATCCCGCGAGGCATTCCGGTTCCGGTTTTGATCCTCATAGCCGTCGTCGTGGGCATGACTCTGCTCGCGCGGATGACGAAGTTCGGACGCTACGTTTTTGCCATGGGCGGCAGCCCCGAAGCGGCAAATCTCTCGGGCATCAATGTTCGGCGGATAACCCTTTGGATATTCATCCTGATGGGTATGTTGTGCGGCGTTGCCGCGATCATCACCACGGCGCGGCTGAATGCGGGCACCAACTCCATGGGCACCTTGGCGGAACTCAGCGTCATTGCGGCGGCCGTGATCGGTGGGACCGCGCTCGCCGGGGGCCGCGGCACCATCCCCGGTGCGATCCTGGGGGCCGTCATCATTCAGAGCCTGGACAACGGCATGGTCCTGATGAGCGTCTCCAGCCCGATGCGGCAGATCGTGATCGGGGTGGTATTGATCCTCGCGGTTTGGTCCGACGTCTCGCTCAACAAAGTGCGGCAGTGACCTATGGCTGAAGCGCCCCTTGTCGAAATGAGGCATGTCTACAAGCGGTTTGGCGGTGTGCACGCGGTGGAGGACGTAACCATCGATCTCTTCGCGGGCGAGGTCGTGGGGCTCGTCGGGCACAACGGGGCGGGGAAGTCGACCTTGATGAAGGGGCTCTCCGGCGCCCTTCCCATAGATGGGGGCGAGATTTTCATCCGCGGCGAACGCATCGACATCCGCAACCCGCGCGATGCGCGCCATCACGGAATCGAAACCATCTATCAGAACCTGGCGCTCGCCGACAACCTGGACGCGCCGGCCAATCTGTTTCTGGGCCGTGAGATCGTCACGGCAATGGGCACACTGGACGATGACGCCATGGAACATGAGGCGCGCAAGGTGCTCCAGCGTCTGAACCCCAGCTTTACCAATATCAAGCAGCCCACGGGGAACCTCTCCGGAGGGCAGCGACAGGCGGTCGCCATCGCGCGCGCCATCCATTTCAACGCGCGCATCCTCGTCATGGATGAGCCGACGGCGGCCCTCGGTCCGCAGGAATCGGAGATGGTCGGCGAACTCATCAAGCAGCTGAAGAGCGAAGGGATCGGAATTTTTCTCGTCAGCCATGATCTGCACGACGTCTTCGATCTTTCAGACCGCATCAGCGTCATGAAGAATGGGGGAATGGTGGGAACGCGCGCCACCGCCGATCTCACCCAGGAACAGGCGCTCGGCATGATCATTCTGGGCAAGCTTCCAGAAGAGCAGCCGGCGTTTCAGTAGGCCGTCGGACTCCTTTATTAGTGCGACTCCCTGGGCACGGCGGCGCCGCTGTGGCCAACGAGAAAGTCGAAATCGACGCCCCGGTCGGCCTGCATCACGTGCTCGCCGTAGAGCCGGTAGTAGCCGCGCTCGACCCCTGACGGCGGCGTCCAATCCCGGCGCCGCTCCGCCAGCTCCTTCTCGGAGACGAGCAGTTGAAGCTTGCGGCCCGCTACGTCGAGCTCGATCTCGTCCCCGGTCCGCACCAGGGCGAGCGTCCCCCCGGCCGCGGCCTCGGGGGCTGCGTGGAGCACGACGGTGCCGTACGCCGTGCCGCTCATCCTGGCATCGGAGATACGCACCATGTCGGTGATGCCTTGTTTGAGCAGCTTGGTTGGAATCTGCATGTTGCCGACTTCGGGCATGCCCGGATAACCCTTGGGGCCGCAATTCCGCAGGACCATCACCGAATCTTTGTCGATCTCGAGTCCGGGGTCGTCTATGCGCGCCTTGAAATCGTCGATGTCCTCGAAGACCACCGCCCGGCCCCTGTGTTGCATGAGCTCGGGCGTCGCCGCCGACGGTTTGATGATGGCGCCGTCCGGGGCGAGGTTGCCGCGCAGGACGGCGATTCCACCGCTTTCGACAAGGGGACGGTCCAGGGGCCGAATGACCTCGCGGTTGTAGTTGGGGGCGTCCTTGGAATTTTCCCAGATGGTGTGGCCGTTGACGGTGAGTGCGTCCTTATTGATGAACTCGCCGATCTCGCGGATCACGGCGGGCAGTCCGCCCGCGTAGTAAAAGTCCTCCATGAGGAATTCGCCGGACGGCCGGAGGTTGACGATGGTGGGCACGTCGCGCCCTAGCCGGTCCCAGTCGTCGAGCGTCAGGTCGATACCGACCCGCCCGGCCAGGGCGAGAAGATGCACCACCGCGTTGGTCGAGCCGCCGATCGCGCCGTTCACCCGGATCACGTTCTCGAAGGCCTCGCGCGTGAGAATCTTCGACATGCGAAGATCTTCGTGGACCGCCTCGACGATGCGGCGCCCGGCCATGTGCGCGAGCGTGGAGCGCCGGGAATCGGCCGCCGGAATCGCCGCGTTGGCCGGCAACCCCATGCCGATGGCCTCGACCATGCTGGCCATGGTGGAAGCGGTTCCCATGGTCATGCAGTGGCCGATGCTGCGCGACATGCCGGATTCGGCGTCGAGAAAGTCCTTGAGCTCCATCTTGCCCGCCCGAACGTCCTCGCTGAAGGTCCAGACGTCGGTCCCCGAGCCGATGTCGCGGCCGCGGAACTTCCCGTTCAGCATGGGGCCGCCGGACACCACGATGGTCGGCAAGTCGCAGCTTGCGGCGCCCATCATGAGGGCCGGCGTGGTCTTGTCGCAGCCCGTGAGGAGGACCACGCCATCGAGCGGGTTGGCCCGGATGGTCTCCTCGACGTCCATGCTCACGAGGTTGCGGAACAGCATCGTGGTCGGCCGCATGAGCGGTTCGCCCAGGGACATGACGGGAAACTCAAGCGGGAAGCCGCCCATTTCGTAAACGCCCCGTTTCACGTGCTCGGCGATGTCGCGGAAGTGAGCGTTGCACGGCGTGAGTTCCGACCAGGTGTTGCAGATGCCGATCACCGGCCGCCCGTCGAACAGATGGTTGGGCAAGCCCTGGTTCTTCATCCAGCTGCGGTGCAGGAAGCCGTCGCGGTCAGCCGGACCGAACCAGGCCGCGCTCCGGCGTTTAGACTTAGACTTGGGCTTAGACTTGGGCTGGGGTTTGGGCTTGTCCGGCATATTTTCTCTTAAACCTCCTCCCAGGCTCCGCTGCGCGCGGACCTGTAAACGGCGTCGATCACCCGCATGTTCTTGACCGAATCCTCCAGGGGAAAGGCGAGGCCGCCCCCGTTTCTGATGGCTTGGGAAAACAAGTCCGCCTGAAGCGTGTATTGGTCCACGGCCTCGATGGTCTCGGCTTCCGCCGACGCGCCACCGGGCTTGCCGCCCCTGTCGAGATAAATACGGGTCGTCTCGTCGGCGGGTGCATTGAACGGAATGGCGATTTCGATGCGGCCCTTGGTTCCGAATATCTCCACCCGCTGATGACCGGCGAGTTGGGTTGAACAGGCGAAACTAGCCTGGCCCGAGGGAAAATCCAGAATCGCGCTGGTCAGGCGGTCGGTTCCCATGTCCGGATCGCGCTCCATCAAGGCCACCACCCTGCGTGGCTCCTCGCCAAACAGAAAGCGCGAGATGACGATGGGATAGCACCCGATATCGTAGACCGCCCCACCGCCAATCTCGACGATGTTGCGGATGTTTTTGGGATCGCGGTTCATGTAGCTGAAGAAGGCTTGAACCGCGCGCAGATCGCCGATTTTCCCCTCTTTCACCAAGTCCCGGGCGCGCTGCCATTGCGGATGGCATCGCACCATGAACGCCTCCTGGATCAACACACCTGTACGGTCGCGGACCTCAATGAGGCGTTGCGCCTCCGCCGCCGTCAGGGCGATGGGTTTTTCGCACAGCACGTGCTTCCCGTGCTCGGCCGCTTTCTCGGACCAGGGCACGTGAAGGTGGTTGGGCAGGGGGTTGTAAATGGCCTCGACCTCGGGGTCGGCGAGAAGGGCCTCGTAGGAGCCATGCGCCGTCGGAACGCCGAATCGGTCGGCCATTTCCCGCGCCCGGGCGAGGTCGCGCGAAGCAATCGCCACGAGGCGGCTTCCCTTGCTTTTCATCAGGGCGGGTATGACATGTTCGAGCGCGATCTTGGCGGCGCCGAGGACCCCCCATCTAACCTCGTCCATAAGTGGACCTTCCCTTTACGGTGGCGGGCGCCGCCCCATGCGGTGAAATTCGCCGCGATGCTCCGGGACCCTTGGCCTCCGACCGATCATAACGGAAATCCGCCGAAACGTCGAAGACGCGGCCGAGGATCGGCGCGCGGGGGGTGCGGCGATCGGCACGATTGCCTGGAGATCGGGGATCGGTGTTCAGGCGAAGCAAGAATGCCGCTAACATGAGCGAAGAACGGTCAGCGGGAGAGTGGAAATATGCCTGAATATGCGAACTACCCGAGCCTCGACGAGCGCGTCGTGTTCATTACCGGCGGCGCATCGGGGATCGCCGGCGACTTGGTGCGGCAATTCGCCAAGCAGGGCGCGAAAGTCGGTTTCGTCGACATCAACGAACCGGCGGGACGCGAAAACGTGGCGTGGTGCGCCGAGGCGGGCGTCAATGAGGAACCGTTGTTCATCCCGGGAGATGTTCGCGACATCGAACGGCTTCGCGCCGCCATCCACCAAACCGCCGACCGGTTCGGACCGGTTCGCGTGCTCGTAAACAGCGCGGCCAGCGACGACCGGCACAAAGTCGAGGACGTGACGCCGGAATATTGGGACGAACGCTTCGAGGTGAATCTGCGCCACCAGTTTTTTGCCATTCAGGCCGTCATTTCCGGCATGCGGGAGGCCGGTGGCGGGTCCATCATCAACTTCGGCAGCACCGGATGGATGATTAAGGAGGACTTCTATCCTGCTTACGCAACCGCGAAATCGGCAGTGCAAGGATTGACCCGGACGATGGCCCGTTATCTCGGCGCGGACAACATACGGGTGAACTCCGTCGTGCCGGGCTGGGTTTTTACCGAGCGCCAGCTGGATAAATGGTGGACCCAGGAGGGCGAGGACGAGGCCATGAAAGCGCAATGCCTCAAGAGGCGGATTTACCCCGAGGAGTTCAACCAAATGGTGCTGTTCCTGGCGGCGGACGATGGCGGCGCGTGCACGGCTCAAAGCTACATCATCGACGCGGGCCGGGCTGGTTTATAGGCGCGCGCGGACCCGGCCGCCGGTGTCCCAGAGTCGTTCCGGCTTGGCCGGAACCACTCTAGTTTTTTCGCTCACGGCTGCGGACCGGCCCATCTCGGATGAATTAAGGATGGCCGCGCCTGCGCGGGCGCGCCGGATAACCGGCGGGCCGCCTCGCGGCCTTGGGCGATTCCAGCGGCCTTGGGCGATTCTCTAGCCGCCTTGAGCGATTCTAGTTGAACCGGAACCGCCCTGGACTGGCCCGGGAGGCTCTCAGGGGCGGGCTTCGAGGCGCAGGATACCGCCGCCAGATTGCACGACCACGTAGGCCCCGTCCGCCACCGGCACCACGGTGACGGGCCGGGACAGCCCCTCGAGGAGGACCTCGCGTTCGCCGCGCACCAGGTCGAGCCGGCTCAGACGTCCCGTGCCGGGCCGAAACGCCGCGCTTGCGAGGTCGAACCGGCCCATTTCGAGCACCAGCAGCCGGCCCTTTGCATCGAATGCGATATCGACCGGCGCATCGAGCCCATCGAGTTCGAGCCGCGCGTCCGCGCCTCCGGTCTTGGGCAGCGAGACGATTCGCCCGCTCCCGGCGATGAAGGGAAAGCCTCCGAACAGGGCGACGAAAACCCGCTCGCCGCGTAGCGCGATGCCGGTCGGGACGGCGTCGAGCGCGTAGGGTTCGCCGCCCTTGAATTCCGTCGGCGACAGGAAGCTCAGATCGGTCCGCCGCCGCACCAGGTCGGGGAAGGCGAAGACCATGGACAGCGCCCCTCCGGGGGCGAGGCGCATCAGTGCGTTCTGTCCCGCGTCGGCCACGTACCACGCATCGCCACCCCATTCGAAATCGTAGGGGTTCCAGAACCGGTTGCTGAGCGTACGTACGCCGCCGCCGGGCGTTAGTTCCAGAATGGCGTGGTCGGTGGCGATCTCCGCGCGGCCGGCATCTTGCCAGCCCTGCGACACGAACACCCGCCCGCCGCGCAGGCGGACCTTGTAGGGCCCCGTCCTTTCGCCGAGAACGTCGCGGCCGACCGGCAGGCCGGAATGGAGGATTTCGATCCCGCCGTCCGCGCCGGCGCGCACGATACGGCCCGTCGCGAGATCGCTCAGCACGAGGCCGGAGCCGTCGCGCGCCGCGCCGGACGGAGAGTCGAGGCCGTAGGGCAGGGGCTCGACGCGCCACCCGGGGGCGGCCCTCGGCTCGGCGCGCGCCGGTGCGTGAAGGAGGGCCGCGACCGCGAAAAGCGTTAGGAGGAGACGCATCGGAAGCCGCCGTTCGCCGCAAAGCGGAAGTCGCCGCGAAAGGCCAGGCGATAGGTGGTGCGCAGGCGCCAGGTGTCACTGTTCCAGGCGCCGCCGCGTAGCACGCGAAATTCCGTCCTGCGGGCCGCGGGCTCCGCGTCATGGGGGTTGAACCATCCGTCGACCCACTCCCAAACGTTGCCGGTGAGATCGGCAACCCCTTCCGGCGTCTCGCCGAGCGGGAACGACCCGACCGGCGCCGTGCCGGAAAATCCGTCCGAGGGGTCCGGGCCGCAACAGTCCTCGGCGCCGCGATTGGCGTGCGCCGGTGTCGGGTCTTCGTTACCCCAGGCGAAGCGCCGGGCGTCCGGGCCGCGCGCCGCCCGCTCCCACTGCCGCGGGCTCGGGAGCTTCAGTCCGTAGCGGCGGCAGAAAGCATCCGCATCGTCCCACGAGACGCCGACGACCGGATGGTCCGGCAGCCCGAGCGCCGGATGCGCGGCGTGGAACGAAGGGCGGCGCCCGGTTTCGGCGGCGAAAGCCCGATAGAGACGATTGCTGATCTCGTACTTGGTTATCGAAAATGGCGCGAGATCGGTACGCCGGGCCGGAGCCTCATTGGACTCGCCGTCGTCACTTCCAAAGACGAAGGGTCCGCCGCCAATGGCCATCAGGGGATTTTCCGGGAATGGTCCCGCGCCGTTCGCCCCGGGCGCCGCCACGGCGGCCACGGCGGCGAGGGTTGCCACGGCGAGGGCAGCGAGAAAGCGGAGGGCGTTGGGCGTGGCGGGACTCCGGATCAACCGCGAATGCGCTCCCCCGTCTCGGCGTCGAACAGGTACGCCTTGTCGAGATTGACGGCGACCTCGATTTCGTCGTCGACATTGCCCGCGAAGTCCTTGTCGGTGCGAATGATGACGAAGACGTCCTGCGTCCGAACGGTAAGGAGGGTCGATTCGCCGGTGAGCTCGACCGAGTAGAGCGGTGCCCGCAAATGTCCCTCGCCGGTGCCGACGATGCGCAGATCCTCGGGCCGCACGCCCAGAACGGCGGCGCGGCGGTTGCCGCCGCCGACGCCCGGAACGGTGAAACCCTCACCCGCGAACGTTCCGTCGCGCAGCTCGCCGCGGGTCAGGTTCATGCCCGGCGACCCGATGAAACCGGCGACGAAAATATTGTCCGGATCGCCATAGATGGTTTTGGGCGGGCCCAACTGCTTGATGACGCCCTGGTCCATCACGGCGACCCGGTCGGCGAGGGTCATCGCCTCGATCTGGTCGTGTGTCACGTAAACGGTCGTCGTGGCCAGCTCGCGCTGCAAGTGCTTAAGCTCGGCCCGCATCTGTATGCGGAGCTTGGCGTCGAGATTCGACAACGGCTCGTCCATCAAAAACACGGTCGGCCGGCGGATGATCGCCCGTGCAAGCGCGACGCGCTGGCGCTGACCGCCCGAAAGCTGCCTCGGATAGCGCTCGAGAAGCTCGCCGAGCTCGACCGTGCGGGCCGCCTGTTCGATGATCTTGCGGCGTTCTTCCTTGGGGACCTTGCGGACGCGCAGCGGGTAACCGATGTTTTCGGCCACGGTCATGTGCGGATAAAGGGCATAGTTCTGGAAGACCATGGCGACGTTGCGGTACTTGGGCAGAACGTTGTTGACCTCCACGCCGCCGATTCTCAATGTCCCTTCCGTGATCGTTTCGAGGCCCGCGATCATACGCATGGTGGTCGTCTTGCCGCAGCCCGAGGGGCCCAGTAGGACCAGGAACTCCTTGTCCAGGACTTCCAGGTTCAGGTTCGAGACGGCGGTGACTTCGCCATAGCGTTTGGTGACGTTTTCGAAGGTGATATTGGCCATGACCGTCAACCCTTGACCGCGCCGAACGACAATCCGCGCACGAGGTGTTTTTGCACAATGAAGGCGAAAATGATGATCGGAATGCAGGACGCAAAGCCGGCGGCGCTGATTTCACCCCACTCGGTCTTGTATTGAGTGATGCGTCCCGCGATGCCGATCGGCAAGGTGTTCGAGGTTTGCGTCTCGGTGATGATGAGCGCGAACAGGAACTCGTTCCACGACAGAATCAGGGTGAAAATCGCGGTCGCCGCCAGACCGGGCCGGGCCAGCGGGATCAGCACCCGGATGAAGGCGCCAAGCCGCGTATCGCCATCGACCATCGCCGATTCTTCGAGCTCCCTCGGCAACTCCTGAAAGTAGCCTTTCATCATCCAGATCACGAACGGGAGGTTGAACCCGGTGTAGGCGATCACCAACGCGGTCTTGGTGTTGAGCAGGTTGACGAACGCGAAAAACAGGAAAAGCGGGATGATCGTCACGATCGGCGGCATCATGCGCGTCGAAAGGATCCAGAATGAAACATGGTATTTCGCGCGCCCCGGATAGTCGAACCGGGCCAATGCAAACCCCGCCATCGTTCCAAAGACCAACGCCAGGATGGTCGTTCCCACGGCGACGACGAGGCTGTTGAACATGAACCTCAGGAACGGCCGTTCAACGAAGGTCTGGACGTAGTTGTACAGGGTCGGCGCATCGAGGAGCCAGATCGCCGGAGTCGCGAACATGTCCAAGCGCGTCTTGAACGAGTTCAAGAACAGCCAGTAAACCGGGAACAGCGTATAGAACAGCGCGAAGCCAATCACCGCGAACACGAGCCACTTCTTGATCCGCTGGCGCGTCGGGTTGAACTCTTTTATTTTTCCCAGGGGGGCCAGGGGGTCCAGGGGCGTGGCGGGCGTTGTGTCGGTCATGCCTTGCTGTCATCCATTTGCATGCGTCTGATGAACCAAGTGGAAAGCACAATCGTGCTGAAGAGGACGAAGAGCGACATGGCCGCCGCGTAGCCGATGTCCTGGAAGCGAAGGGCGACGCGGAAAATATAAAGGCTCAAGGTCTCGGTCACGCTCGCCGGGCCGCCGCGCGTCAGAATGAACACCTGATCGAAAAGCCTGAGCGCGTCCATCAGGCGCAACAGCAGCGCGATCGTCACCACGGGGCGCAGGAACGGCCACGTGAGGTCGCGGAACTTCTGCCAGGCGCTGGCGCCATCGAGATCGGCGGCCTCGTACGGTTCCTCGGGGAGGCTGGCGATGCCGGCCAGCATCATGAGAAAGATGAACGGTGTCCATTCCCAGATGTCGACGAAGATGATCGCCCACATGGCGCTGTCGGCGCCCGACGTCCACACGCCGGTCGGCAGGCCGAGGCGGAACAGAAAATCGTTGAGGACGCCGAACTGCGGTTGGTAGATCAGCTTCCAGGTGATCGCCACCGCGACCGGCGGCAGCATCATCGGCAGCATCAGGATCGTTTTGATGAAGTTGAGCCGGCGGATGTATTTGTCGACCAACAACGCAAACGAAAGGCCAAGAACGAACTCGATCCCAACCGCGGCGCCGGTAAAAAAGAGAGTGTTACCGAGCGCGTTGTGAAATTTCTCGTCGGTCAGAAGGCGGGCAAAGTTGCCGAGCCCGACCCACTCGTTGGGCACGTCCACGGCCGGGTTGAACTTCTGAAAGGACAGCGTGAACATGTAAAAGGTGGGGAACAGAGTGAGCGCCGCCAGAATCAGCACGGCCGGAGCCAGCATGATGTAACGCAGGTGGGTTTCCACCCAACGTTCCAGCCTCTCGCCGATAAACGAGGGCGCCGGCGTGTCCCCCACCGTCGCTGTGCTGGCGCTGTCGTCCATGCCTCGGGCTCGACCGCTCTGCAGCGCGCGCAGGGCGGCCCGGAGACCCGGACCGCCCTTTACGAACCAACTACCGTGCGATGATCGCCTCGATCGCCTTCTGCGACCGGTCGAGCGCTTCTTCGGCGCTGATCCGCCCGGCGACCGCCGCCGACAACTCGCGGCCGAAGGCGTTCTCGATCTCCGGCCATTGCGGGTGGCGCGGCCTCGGTGTCGAGAAGTTGATCGCCTGCATGAGGGTCGGATAGTGCCGGTACTGCTCCTGCGAGGTCAGTTCGGTATCGGTGAAGACCGAGAACCGCACCGGCGGATTGCCGCGCAGCGCCGAGATCTTCACCTGCTCGGCGGAGGTCGCCCAGACCATGAAATCGAAGGCCTCTTGCTTATTCTTGGAATCGATGGAGATGCCCATCGTCCAATGCCCGATTTCGGAGCTGCCGGCAGACGTCCCGTCCGGCATCTTGACGTTGGCGATCTTGCCGACGACGCGGCTCTGTGCCGGGTCCTCGAAGGTAGCGACCCAGTTCGGCCAGTTGATGGCCGAATATGCCGAGCCCTGAGCGATCGCAGTGCCGACTTCGTCGGCGCCGAAGCTTTCGACCCCGGGAGGCGCCACTTTGGCCAATGCGAGAAACATCTTTACGGCCTGGAGGGCCTCGGGAGTCTGCAGCGAGACCTTGCGGTCCGCGTCAAACAGGGTGGCGCCGAAGGACCAGAAGATCGGCATGAAGTCCGCAACCACCGGATTGCCCTCGGCGGCGCGCATCGTGTAGCCGTACTTGCGGCTGCTACCGTCCCCGGTCAGCTCGGTTGACGCCGTGAGGACGTCGTCCCAGGTCCGCGGACCGTCGGGAAAGCCGACGGAGGCGTATTGCTCGGGATCGTAGAAGAAGAGCTGGGCGTTACCGACGTAGGGAAGACAAATGTAAGGCCCCGTGTTGTACGGGTTGCGGCATAACGCCACCGACTTCGACAAGAAATCGTTGTCCGGCCCGTCGGTTCCGATGCCCTTGAAGAAGGGGCCGAGTTCCACCAGGAAGCCATTCTCGGCAAAGAAGGGAATCCACGGATCGTCCATGAGGACGATGTCGAAGACGCCGGAGCGGGTCGACGCGGCGGTCGCCGCGCGCTCGAACAGGTTGCTGTACGGCGCCTGTACGATCTCGATCTTGACGCCCTTCAGCTTCGAGTAATCGACCGCCGCGGCCCGCAGGCCGTCGCCTTCGGAGCCGTTTGGCACGGCCACCGTCAGATCGGCAAGCGCGGTTCCGGCAAGGCCGGCGGAAAGGACTAGAGTCCCAACAAGGCTTAGTAATCGTTTCATTGCGTCCTCCTCTCAACGTTTGATGCCACCATCCCTTTCGCTTTCGAAAGCGTGGTGAGCCAAGTTGTTTTGTTTTTTTTGTTTTGATTTGCAGTCAATCTAGCAAAAGCGAGTCGAGGACGCCACAATCATCGTTTCACGGATAGTTTGGCGTCGGTCCAAGGACATTGCGGCATCGGTCCTAGGACAGTTTGGCATCGTTCCAAGGAGCCTTAAATCGTTCCAAGGATACTTAAATCGTTCCAGCGACAATGTGGCATCCGTCCAAACGCCCCGGGGATATGGCGCGGGCCAGATGGATCGGACGGCCTCCCCTAGGCCATGCGGGGGATGGCATTCAAGGATGGCGTGCAGGAAATCCACGACGCGGTCCGTGTGGTTCGCCGCCAACTAAACGTTCGGTTAAACGCCCCCGACGGCGTACAAATAGGACGAGAAGCCGCCGCTTGAAAAAATTTTGGCGGGACCGAATTGGCGGGACCAGGCCGGGCGGGCGAGAAAAATTGCGCGTGGTTACGAATTCAAACGGATATCGGGCATGTACGTAATATTGTCGGCGGTTGCAAGGCGCCTCTACACCAGGATTTCGGCTCTAAGTTGGTATACCGTCCTAACAATAACGGCCTTTCATTTCGCGGTTTCCTGGGGACTGATCGCGCTTGTCGGCGGCGAGAAAATCGCCAGCGGCGAGATTTTTTGGTACTTCTATGTCACCACGGTGACGACCGTCGGCTACGGCGACTTTTCGCCGGTTACCGAAGCGGGCCAGGGCATAACCATATTATGGATCATGCCTGGCGGCATCGCGCTTTTTACGACAATAATCGCCAAGATCGTGCAACAGGTTGCTGGTAAATGGAGAAGAAGGTTGCGTGGACTAGCAAGCTACGAGAATTTGACCGATCATATCGTCATTCTAGGGTGGCATGGCTCCCGTACCGAGCGGATGGTGGATCACATTCGCGGCGGACAAGGAGAACATGAGCGCGACATCGTGCTGTGCTCCGCTAAAGCCATCGAAAACCCAATGCCGGAACTGGTCCGCTTCGTTCGCGGCCCCGCTTTGAACACGCCGGATCTTCTGCATCGCGCCGCGGTGGCGAACGCAAAATATATCATTGCGCTCGGCCACGACGACAACGAGACCTTGGCGGCGGCCCTGGGCGCGGCGGCGGTGAACGGCGACGCCCACATCGTCGCCTATTTCGATCAGCAAAGTTTTGCCGATCTTCTCAAGGCCCATTGCCCCAACGCGGAATGCAATGTCTCGCTCTCCATCGAAATGATGGTGCGCTCGGCCCAGGATCCGGGGTCAAGCCGGGTCCAGCGCCAACTTCTGTCGGCCTTGGAAGGACCGACCCAGTTCAGCCTCCAAGTGCCCGCGGACGCCAACCCGGTCAGCTACGGAGCCCTATTCACGGAACTGAAAACCAAACACGACGCGACCCTATTCGGCGTCGCCGAGAGTACCCTGGGCGACGATCTTGTCTTGAACGCGCCGTCGGACCACCGGGTCGGTCCCGGCATGATCCTCTATTTCATGGCGGCCCGGCGTCTCGAACCGGAAAAAATCCGCTGGGGCGCCCTGGGCGCGCAATGAGCGCGGCAACCGGGTATAATCGGATGAACGCGGAGGTAATATGTTTGGCGCGACGATGAAGTCGCTCTTTAAGAGCGGCGCCGGCGGTCTCAAGAGCGGAGCCAGTGGTTTGAAGAAGAAATTCTCCAAATCCGGCGAGGAGGACGAATTTCCCACACCGCTCGGACTTCGCATCGGGGCCGCGGTCGATATCGATACCCTGCCGCTGCGCATGCACGCGGCCGATCTTCATGTCGAACTGCCCGAGGAAACGCTGATCATCGCCGCCCAAGGGTACGTGGATTTGGGGGATGGGACCCACGCTCACCGCTATTACACCGCCGATGACACCATGATTCAGGTCCTGACCGTGGCGGGCATGGACGACCAGCATGTGGAGGAACTCACCCTTTTCGTGCCGCACAAAAGTTATTACCCGGACGGCGACGGCGCCTGGGCGCAATGGACGGGGACGGGCGGCAAAATCGGCGCGGCGACCTTCCGGCTCGACGACGGCACCGAATATACGCGCGTTTGGTTCGATTCCACGGAAGGGTACGCGGAACCCGTGGAGTTCACGGAATCGGTGTATGAAGACCCGGACTCCGACGAATGCAGCGACGTGCGCCACCAGGTCATGCTTTATGGACGCAACCTTGAGGATGGAAAGAAAAACGAATACCTTTTAGTTTCGGTTGAATCCTACGAAGGCCAACGGACGGTCGAGCTGATGGTCGGCGTTGACCTCGAATTTTCCACTTTGAAAGTGATATGAGTTGACGGCACAAGAAGAGGTGACAGGGCACACGCCCCGCGTCACCGAGCCGCAGACCTGGAGACTCGAATGAGCGCATTTTTGGAAAACCTTTCCGAGTTTTTGCTTTTCTTCGTCGTTGCCGCCGCGTTGACGATCGTGTTCGTCGTCGTCTACACGCGCGTCACGAGACATAACGAGATCGCCCTTATCAAGAAGAATTCGGCGGCGGCCGCGGCTGCTTTTTCCGGAAGTTTGATCGGGTTCGCGCTGCCGCTCGCCAGCACGATGATCAATTCGGTCACCATACTTGAAATGGTGCTCTGGGGCTTGGTCGCGCTGATCGTTCAGGTGCTCGTCTATCTCCTCATTCGCCTTCCCATGCCGCGCATTTCGAAACGAATCGAGGACAATGAGGTGGCCGCTGGAGTTTGGCTCGGCGCGTGGTCGATTGTGGCGGGTATCCTAAACGCCGCCAGCATGACGACTTGACCGGCACGACGACCTGAGGCGAGAGGCGTAGCGATATGAAAAACTCGAACTTGTTGAAGTATGCCCTTCTAGGGGCCACCGCGATCGTCCTCGTCGCCTTCATCGCCCGCGGACGGGCGAAGGAAGATGTCCTGGTCTACGATTCCACCGAAGCCTGCATTACGGCCGGGCAGCAGGACCCAGCCGTATGCGAGGCCGAATTCGCCAAGGCGGAGAAACTTCACGAGGAGGTCGCGCCCCGTTACGCCTCTGAAAACCAGTGTTATTCGGAATACGGGCACAATCGATGCTATCGGCAGCGTTCGTCGTCGCTTTGGCTGCCGTTCATGGTTGGCTACATGCTGGCGCCGCGCGGCGGATTCGGTTTTTCGCAGCCGCTCTACCGCCCGAGTTCGAATCCCGGCCGGTTTTATACGGCGGGCAAAAGTCCCGTCGGGGCGGTGTCGGCGGGCGGCCGCACCCAGGTCGCCAAATCTCAGGTCAGCAAGCCGCCGGTAAGGACTCGCACCGTTGCACGGGGAGGATTTGGCTCCCGGGCGACGGCCAGGGGTGCGGGAAGCTGACCCGGTAGCGCCTTTTGTTGCGGCCGGCGTTTTGCCGCGCCGTTTGGCCCGTCTTGATCAAGACGGCGGTGGGGATTTTCTGAACTTGTGGCCGAGCCAAATAACGGCGAATCCGGCGATCAGGCCGAACAGGTGACTCTCGAAGGAAACCTGGCTTCGCAGCGGGAGAATGCCCCACAATAATCCGCCGTAGGCCAAGACCGTCCCGATGGCGATGGCGATTGCGATAGCGCTTCGTTCGAAAACGGCGCGGCCCAGGATCACTCCGAAATAGCCGAACACCAATCCGCTCGCGCCGACGTGGAATGCTCCGCGGGCGAAAATCCACACCAATATGCCCGACAGCAGGATGACGCTGATGGTCGTTTCCCAAAACTTTCTCTTTCCCCCCGCAAGGGTGAGGCCGCCGAGAATCAATATCGGAATCGTGTTGGAAACGGCGTGCCAGAGTCCGGCGTGAATCCACGGGGACAGCGGAATACCGATCAGGCCGCGTAGGGTGCGGGGCAATATCCCCCACGACACGAGCCGATGTCCGAGCAACAGGTTCACGAGTTCGACCGCCCAGATCAGGGCGACGAGCGCGAGTACGGGCCGAATTCCATTCGCGAACTTGGCGATCATGTGTCCCTACCGAAGGCCGGCGCGCCGGATAACCGGCGGGCCCGCGTAGGCGCGGCCATCCTTAATTCATCCGAGATTGGCCGGTCCGCGGCCGTGAGCGCCAAAATGCTAGAGTGGTTCCGATCAAGTCGGAACCGCTCTACAGGTTCTGGCGGCGAAGGGATGATGCAGACGGGTCCGCTTTCCGCCAAGTTTTCACCTCCAGCCTGTTGATCGGCCTTCTGACCGAACCGGGCGCGATCCCGGCCCGGAGCGCGCTCAATATGCCGGCGGCCTCCCAATAATTCTCGGCGCTAAAGAGCTGATCGTCCCGCCACGGCAGGGTGTTGAGGTCGCCGGCGCTAAGGCCGCTGCCCTCACGAACCGCGATGACGGGAATTCCCTGTTCAAGGGCGGCAAGGGTCGGCAGCCCGATACATCCCTCCGGTATGACCAGGCATGAGATATCCCGGACCGTCAACACACCCCTTGCGGCCATCCGGTCCGGATCGGTCACGATGCGCGGCGATTGTTTCAACCCTTTCAGAACACACTGAAAGAAGGACGAGGAAATGGCTTCCGCCGCCATGCGCGGATCGACCCGGCCCGGATCCTCGTTCAGTATTTCACGGGATTCCATCATCGGCGCGTGCGCCGACGGAACGTTGAAGCAATGGGATACCGCGTGGGTCAGCATGGCTTCGATGCCGCCCCAGGGATTGATCATGGTTCCGCCGCTGCTGAAATACTTTTCGTGAAACCCGTCGGGCACGCCGATCAACGACGAAATAGCGACGGCGTCATAGTCGTCCGCCGTCTCCTTGAGCAACTCGAAAAGCCTGTCGATGCCCCGGCCGGAACCGACCGCCCGTCCCGACGCCGAGAAAGTTGCCGTTAGTTCCAACGGCGGATCGAGCTTGTAGAGACCCGTGCATTGAAGCCCATAAGTGGCCCGCGCGGATTCCACCGTGTTCAAGACGAGATTTTCGATCATTGGATCGGACTGAGAATCGAAAACGACCATCACCCGGTTCGCCCGCACCGGCTCAAGCCCGACGGTTCCCATGAGCAGCCGGGACAGAACGCTGCCCTCCACATAGAGGGCGTTGGCCGGCATCTCGTTGATGTCGCTGGCGTTCACCACATTGGGATGGGTGATGAATCGATCGCAGCACGACGCTAGGAGTTGCGCCGCCGGGGTGGCGTCGCCGGCGTGGCCGCCGACCTCCGCGCCGATGCCGGTCGGCACCACATAAACCGCATTGAATTGCTCGGCGTTTTCACTACCCCGCCGCCGCAGCCGGAATATGGAGTCATGGCCGTCCGCGGTGGAACCGTCGGGACCGATCAAGCAACCGACTTCGCAGTGATATTTGTCGCCGCCGACCGAAGTTATCGCCAGCCGAACCGGGATCTCGCCTTCGGTGAACCTGAACGACAGGGCCTTTTCAAGATGTTCGATTATGCCGCGATTTCCCGACGCGGCTGGAATCGTGACGGCTTTTTCAAGCAACTGCAATGTCGGTGACCCCCGCATTTTGCGCAAAATCCTCGAAACGGTCGGTCCTGACCTCGTCGAGGGAACCGTCGGGACGGCGTGCGTAGATCGCCGGCAAACCGACCCCGTTGAACCGGTGGGCCTTGGACATCGTGTAGGCCCCCATATTTAGAAACGTGATTCTGGAGCCGGGCGTCAAGGCCCTGTCGAACGAATATTGTCCAAACACGTCGCCGGCCAGGCAGGTGCAACCGGCAAGCATATAGGAATGGAGCCCGCCATCGACGTGCCCCAGAACATCGGGTTCGAACTGAAACTCAAGAACCTCCGGCATGTGGTTCACCGTCGTGTCGAGGATCGCGATCTGGATATCGTCGCCGTCGAATATATCATGAACCGTCGCTTCGATCGTTCCACAGCGCCGCACGGCCGCGGCGCCGGGTTCGATGAAGACCTCGAGGCCGAATGTCTCGCGGAAGATCGCGACCGCCTCGTAAAAATCGGCGTAATCGCCCGCTGAATCAAATAGATAGCCGCCGCCCAAATTGATCCAATCGATTTGTTTCAGGACTTTGGGGATAACGTCTCGAATGTGCCGCGCCGTCGCGAGGAGGCCGGCGAAATCGGTGGCCTCGCAATTGGTGTGAAAATGAAGGCCCGTGACGCCGCGAAGGCCGGCGGGCTCCGACTCGATAAGGTCCGCCAGCCCGCCGATGGGCGTCCCGAGTTTCGAGTTCCGCCGGCAGGGGTCGTATCGGGGATCGCGGATGAAGGACAGCTGTGGGTTCACACGGAGCCCAACCCGGGTCTCCGCCGACACCGCGCCGCGAAGACGGCGCCATTGGGAGAGGGAGTTAAAGGTGAGGTAGTCGAGACGCCCGCCGAACTCCTCCAGGGTTTTCTGCTCGATCAACGGACTTGTCAGGTGCAGTGTCGGGGCGCCGCCAAACTGCCGGTCGACCAGACGGAGCTCGAAGAGAGAGCTGCAGGCGAATCCGTCGACCTTCGGCGCGACCCCACGAAGCACCGGCGAAAGCGAACACGCCTTGGGCGAATAGAGAAGCTTGCACGACGCTTGATCCGCGATCTTCCGGAGCAACGCCACGTCACGCCGCAAGGCCTTTTCGTCGATCACGAACGCCGGCGTATCAATCCCGTCCGCCAAAGTTACGCCTCCCAATAATCCGCTGACACGGCGCCGTTGGGCCCACGGCCCCGCATCGCCGTCGTCCCGAAGTATAATTCAAACTCCGACCTCTTAGGTAAAACGAAAAACCGGGGCAAAACGAAAAATTCGTCCGCGCACATCGAATTCCCTAATCCAGGATGACGTGCGGAACAAAATTCGCATCTTCGCCCGTTATCAGGGTTCGGCCTTCGCGAATCGATACGCCGGCCGGCCGGCCGGCGATGATCCAGCACCCGACCAGCGGAAATCTCCCGTCGAATTCCGGAAGCGGATGAAAAGCCTGCACGATGTGACCTTCCTCGCCATAGGGCCCGTCCTTGCGGGACAACGCCATGCCGTCACGCACGATCTCGATATTCGAGCCTTGGCGCGAAAGCAATGGTTTCCGAACATAGCTGTCCGATAGGGCGCCGGCCCGCGGATCGTCTTCAAAATAGGCCGGCAATAAATTGGGATGGCCTTCGAACATGTCCCATAACAGCGGCAGAAGTCCCTTGTTGGATAGGACCGCCTTCCAGGGCGGTTCCAGAAAATGCACGCCGCAGCCGACCAGAAATCGCCCGAACTCCTCCTCCATGATCCATTCCCAGGGGTAGAGTTTGAACAGGGTGGTGATGACCCGGTCCTCCAGGTCGGTGAACCGCCCCGACGCATCGACGCCGATATCTCTCATGGCGAGAAGATTCGTTTCCAGACCGGCTTCCCGGGCACATTCCTCGAGGTACTTGGCGGTTTCGCGGTCGTCCTCGACATCCCTCAGGCAGGCCAGGTGCAACAGCCCCTCGGCCCCCATCGTCTGGAACGCGGCCACCAGATCTTCATGGAGCTCCGCGAATTGATCGCAGTCTGGCGGAATTAGACCGGCCGAAATGGCCTCTTCGAGCCAGACCCACTGAAAGACCGCCGACTCGTAGAGGGTCGTTGGCGTGTCGGCGTTGTACTCCAGCAGTTTGGCATCCCCGGCGCCGTCGTAGGAAAAGTCCAACCGGCCATAGAGGTCCTTTTCCCGGTTCCGCCAACTCGCCGCGATATAATCCCAGTATCCCTCGGGAATGCACAATCGGCGATAGACCGTCTCGTCCGCCAGCGAGCGGTCGAGCAACTGGAAGCACATGTCGTCGATTTCCTCGGCCGGCTTTTCGAGATCGTTCTCGATTTGGCGCAGGGTGAACCGGTAGTAGGCGGTCTCATCCCAAAAGGGGACCCCAGCGCCGGCGCTGTAGTCGTAGCCGTGCCGCAGGGCCGCGCCCTTCAGATCCGGCCGCTGGGCGACAGGTATGCGTTGCATGGCGGTGGGGCCGTTCGGCGCCCGAGTCGCGGCGGGAAGGGCTGGTCAGCCGGGACGAACCGGTGGAATTTCCGTCCCCCTAGCGGCCTCGTTTCGCCTTCAGCCGGGCCAAGACGTCGCCGCCGCTGGCGCCGCCGCCGACGATTCCCGCGGCTTTCAATTTGGCGTCGAGGCTGACTTCCTCGGTGGATTCCGCGAGTTCACTGGCGGCCTCGAATTTCGCCGCCCGTTCGGCCTGCTTGGTTTTCAGCCTGTCCAGGCTGTCAAGTGCGCTACGCATGCTCGAGCCCGCCCCTGAATGACGCGCCGCCACGGCGGCCTGCGCCTTTTGCACTTTTTCGGTCGCCTTGACGGTATCGACCTGTTGCTTAAGCCGCTTCAGATTCGCGTCGGTGTGGCTCACCGCCTTGCGCAGTTGCCCTTCGCTAACGGCGAATGATTTCGCGACGCCTTCCTCGCCCATCAACTCGGTCTCGAGACCGGCGATTTTTTCGGCGACCTCGGTCGCCAGCGCGTCGTCGCCCTTATCGAGCGCCTGCATGGCATAGCCCTCATATTCCGTGAGCGACGATTTCAGGCTTTCGACCTTTTTGTCGGCCAATTTACGCTTGGCGATGATGCCGGTGAGGGCGTCCTTCGATTTGCCGAGCTCCTTGTCGGCGTCCCGGATCTCCTGGTCCAAGATGCGCAGGATTTGATTGTCGACGATGGCCTCGCCGGCTTCACTAACGCCGCCGCGGACGGCCGTCGTAACTTTTCTCCAGATGCTCATGGCGTTTACGCTCCTCGTCAAATGTGAATGTGGGGTCTGCCGAACGTTCCGTCAGGCGACATCCCTCAGGTCCGACTGATAGGCCGCGGCGGCCTGCATGGCGTTGTCGGCCAGGGTCTCGATCTCGAAAATGACCGACTCCAAGATCGAGCCCGCGCTCAAGGAGCCGAACATTTCGTAATAGTCCTTGCCGTCCGGACCCAGCCGAATACCGAACGTCGAAAGGGGGAGGAGCTTATGGGTCTTCAAAATAAATGTGTTGAAGGCCGCGGGGTCATTGACCTCGTCGACCGGCCACAGAAGCGTATCGACAAGGATCTGGCTGCCGCTGACGCTCATGAGGACCGGCAAGTCGCCAAACTCCGTCATGGTGATGAGTATCCCCGGGTCGGTGCCTTCGACCAATTCCACCTCGATTTCGCCGTCGCCCGCGGGCTCGGATTGGCCGAGCGCCTTAAAGAGGGTTTCGGTGGTCCAGTTTCCGTCTTCGCTCATTTTGGTCTCCCTTACCGTCTTCGGAATGATCGGCATGACGCCGGCCCTTAACGCTGTTTCGCAGTCCTTCAATATCTTCGTATAGTCGGGCGGAATCCATATCTCCCGCTTTACGTACCCTTTTTCGCGCAATCGCGCACGGTACCTGGACTGGTAGTAGGACGACTTCCTTGACGCCATAAATGAACCCATTCCGTTTATACATGTAACATATTACATGTATAATAAATTGCAAGGGGTCGCAACGGAAAAATGTGGCGGGATCACCCCCCGGGATCATCCCCTTGGAGGGCCCGCGGGCCCGTAGGGCAAATCCGGGTTGACCGGATTCGCCCTGGGTTGATCCGCCTAAGGCGATCCATCAACCCGGAGAGTTCACCTTAACTTAAATGCCTTAACTCATTTATATTACACGAAATAACAACCCTGAACCGAACCGCGTCGTGGTCCCGGCTAAGCCGGAGCCACCCTAGAAAGTCGCGCCGGAACTCAAATAGTGATCCATGATTTCCGAGCCCGTGGCGAGCCAAACGCCGTCGTGGCCGCGGATGTATTCCAGCGCCGAATCGAGTGCATCGATGCGGTGGGGGACGCCGATCAAGAAGGGGTGCAGGCAAATCGCCATGACGCGCCCCGACTCCGCGCCTTCGCGGTAAAGCACGTCGAACTGGCGCTTGATCATGGTCTCGAATTCTTCCGCCGTGCGGTTCTGAAACATGAAGGCGGGAAAATCATTGATCTCCAGCGAATAGGGCACGGAGACCATCCGCTTGCCGCCGATGTCCATGAGGTAGGGCTGATCGTCGTTGGTGAAGTCGCAGAAGTATTCGCATCCCGCCTCCACCAGAATATCGAGGGTGTTCCACGACATACGGATATTGGGGCTCAACCAGCCGCGCGGCCGTTTGCCGGTGAATTCCTCGATGCGGTCGAAGGTCGTGAAAATGGATTTGCGCTCATCCTCGAGTGACAGGCCGTCGGTCGAGCGGGCGTTGCTTTCGCCGTGCCCCATGAACTCCCAATCGAGCTTCATGGCCTCTTCCAAGACCTGCGGATAGGCGTCGCAGACCTCGCTGTTCAGGCAGACCGTGCCGCGGATGCCATGGCGCGATAGAACATCCATGATGCGGAAAACGCCGACGCGGGCGCCGTAGTCGCGCACGGACCAGCCGAGCACGTCGGGATTGGTGCCGATGCTGAAGGGGATGGCCTCGTTGAAGGGAAAGAACTCGATATTGGGTGCGACCCACAGGGCAACCCGCGCGCCGTCCGGCCAGGTCAGCTTGGGCCGGCCGCGAATTGGCGTGTAGGGGAACGGGCCATAGCGCCGTGGTTCCATGTCTTTCCTCCCTTTCCCGGCTGAGCCGGGCTCATTATGTTGGGATCAAAGTAGCGCGGCAGCCGCCCACGTCAATTCTTCGGGTCCCTTGGCCCCTTAGAGAGTGTTGCCGAGGCATCCGATAGCCCGATATGCTCACCGGCGATAATGAGTCCTGAGTTTCACATCAAGATTTGGCGGGTTTCATAAATGGCAATGAAGTTAACGGACAAACCCGATGGCGGCCGCGTCGAAGCGATGCGCAGCTTTCGCTCGACCCTCGAATGGCTCGGCGACGAGGTTCACTACATCGAGAACCCGGTGAGCCCCCTCCTGGAGATGACCGCCATCACCAAGGCCTTCGACGGCGGTAAGGTGCTGGTTGCAAATAATATTACCGGGTATCCCGACGTCCGGATGATTTCCAGTCTCTACGCCACGCAGGACCGTACGGCGCGGCTGTTCGGGGTGGAGGAATACAAGGATGCGAAGTCCGTGATCCTCCATTCCCTGCGCAATCCGATCGCGCCGAAGGAGGTCGAGGCCAAGGACGCGCCCTGCCAAGAAATCACCATCATGCCGGAGGAGTTCGATCAGGTCACCGATGTGCTGCCCATCGTCACGCATACACCGGAGGACGGCGGACGCATCTTCGGTTCGGGCCACCACTATTTCGGCCCGCCCTGGGTGCCCGATGGCGGCACGCAGTTCTCCATGTACCGCATGGCCTTTCGCGATTCGAACAAGTTCGCCTCGATCAACATGGTGCCGGGCGGGCAGGGCGACGTCATCTGTTCCCGCCACAAGGGCAAAAAGATCCCCTGTACGGTGAACATCTGCCCGCCGGTCGGGATCGAGCTCATGGGCGTCAGTTCCTTCAATCCCATCGTGTTTCCCGGCATGACGGACGAGATCGGCATGGCCGGCGCGCTGCAGGGATCGCCAGTGGAGATCGTCAAGGCGAAGACCGTCGACGCCTACGCCATCGCGCAATCCGAATGGGTGCTCGAGGGCTACGTCCTGGAAGGGGAGCGGCGCTGGGAGACGGACGAAGCAGAGCGGCTGGGTAAACAGGGCGAGGCGAAATTGCACCCGGAATGGGCGCGTTACATGGGCCGCGCCTACCGCACGCCGCGCTCCTTCGAGCTTACCGCGATCACCCGCCGGGCCGACAAACCCTTCTATTACACGCCGCACTTCGGCGCCATCTGGTACACGATTCCCTTCATCTGCGCGTCGATCTACGAGATGTGCGACCGCATGGCGCCGGGTTTCGTTCAGGACGTGGCCGGCTGGACGGGCCTTACCACCTGGGGTGGTATCGTCGTCAAGGTGAAGAAACAAAAGCGGTCCGACGAAGGGCTGCAACGCAACATCATGGGCGCGATTATGACGACCCACCGGGGCATGCGCCTGTGCATCGTGGTCGACGAGGACATCAACATCTGGTCGCCCGAGGATGTGATGTGGGCCTTCCAAAGCCGTGTGAGCCCGCGCCGCGACATCGTGGTCTTCAACGAATATGGGCGCGGCCAGGCGTTCCAGCCCTCGGAGCTCAAGACCGGTCAAATCTCCGTCGCCGACGGCGGTATCGGTATCGACGCGACGGTTCCTCTTGGGGACCGCGAACATTACGAGCGCGCCGTTTACCCCGTCGCCGACATGGATTTTTCAAAGTGGTTCTCGGACGACGAGATTCGCGAACTCAAGGGCCTCCAAGATCCGTATTTCGATTTTCTCGGGAGGACGGGGTACGCTTGAGCCGGCGGCACGGGGCCTTTTTGGGGCGGAGCCGGAGACGATGAACACGACCGAGACCTACCGGTCCATGGCGGACTTGATCGCTGGCGGTGCGCGCGAACACGGTGGCCAAGTTTACATAAAGAGTGTCGATCAGGGCGGGAAGGAACTCACTTACACGCAGCTCCTGCACCTGACCAACCGGATCGCCCATTTCCTTGCGCGCCAGGGTCTTGGCCCGGCGGACCGCGTGCTGCTGCTGTCGGACAACAGCATCGAGTTCGTGCTCCTCTACCTGGGCGTCTTGCGCTATGGGGCGACGTTGGCGGCCGTCAACGTGGACGCCAACCGGCAGCACTTGGCGGCCATCTGCCGCGCCATCGATCCCAAGCTCGTGTTTTATGAGGACGGCCACGGCCTCGACGCGCTGTCGCGGGAGGCACCCGGAACGTGGCGGCCACTTGGCGAGTGGCGGGAAGGCGGATCGAGCGGGCTGTTCGCGGAGCTCGACGGCTTCGCGCCGGACTACGGCGCGGCGCCCCTGTGTGGGCCCGACGACCCGGCCGTCATTTTCTACACCTCGGGGACCGTGGCGCGGCCCAAGGGGGTGATCTACAGCCACCGCGTCCTCTTTTACAATTTCGACGCGGTCGGCGAGTGGATAGGCTTGAATCCGGGCGACCGCATTCTCGATTTCAGGCCCTACTCCTGGTGCTCGGCGATGGAGATGGGCCTTGGCGGACCGCTCTTGCGCGGGGCCACGGTCATCATGGCCCGACGTTTTTCGCGCAGCCGCTATTTCGAGTGGATTGCAGAGCATAAAGTTAACGTGGCCGTTTGCGTGCCGACCGCCATCAGCCGTCTCCTCGGCGATCCGGTGGATGTGGCGCCCGGCGGCTTATCGTCGTTGCGCTTCGTGGTGTCGAGTTCCGCGGCGCTTTTGGAGGAGCATTGGCGCGCCTTCGAAGCGCGCTATGGCGCCCGCGTCATCCAGGGATACGGCTCCAGCGAAGGCGGTTGGACCTGCGGGCAACCGCCAAATGCGCGCAAGTTCGGCACCGTTGGTCCGCCACTCAAACACCAATTGCTGTGGATCGCCGATGCCGGGGGTGAGAGGTTGCCGAACGGCGCCATCGGCGAGATCGTCGTGGACGGTGGTAAGCAACAGGCTTCGGGATTTCTGTCGGATCAGGGAGAGGTTCAAATACGCGATCCCGCGCCGCTGCGAACCGGCGACCTTGGTTATCTCGATGAGGACGGCCACCTCGTAATCACCGGCCGGGCCAAGGACATCATCATCCGCGGCGGGGTCAACATCGCGCCGCTCGAGATCGATGCGGTGCTGGCCAGTCATCCCGCGGTGGCGGAGGCGGCCACGGTCGGTGTGCCGGATCAGGCCTATGGCGAGGAGGTCGTCAGCTATATTGCCTTGAAGCCCGGCGCCGCCGCGTCGGCGGAGGAACTTTCCGAGCACTGCCGGCGCAGGTTGCCGGAATTCAAAACGCCCAAGGCCATTATCTTTGCCGACAGCCTGCCTAAGACGGCGCGTGGTAAGCTCGACCGCAAGGTTCTTGTCGAGCAGTGGCACAACGATCGGGCGCGCTAGGGGCGCCCGTAACGCCATGGACCGATACCTTCGCCCGACCCAGCTGACTGAGGCGCTCGCCGCGCTCGATGCCGGTGCGCGCACCATCATCGCGGGCGGAACCGACTATTACCCGGCCCGCGTCGGCAAGCCCCTCGACGAGGACATCCTCGATGTCACGGCGCTTCGCGGCCTGGGCCGCATCGAGGACACCGGCGGCGCTTACCGCATCGGTGCGCTCATCACTTGGTCGGACATCCTTCGCGCCGACCTACCGCCGTGGTTCGATGCGCTCAAGGGCGCGGCGCGGGAGTTGGGCGGCGTTCAGGTTCAGAACGCCGGGACCATCGCCGGTAACCTGTGCAATGCCTCGCCCGCCGCCGACGGCGTGCCCGTCCTGTTGAGCTACGACGCGGCCGTGGAATTGGCCTCGGTCGAGGGCGAGCGGCGTCTGCCCCTCGCGGATTTCATCACCGGGAACCGGGCCACCCGCCGCGCCGATAACGAGCTGGTCACCGGAATAATGATTCCCAAACCGGCGCTGCCCGCCCGCGGCGTGTTCCTGAAACTTGGCGCGCGGCGTTATCTCGTGATCTCCATCGTTATGGTTTCCGTGGTGCTGGAGGAGGATGGGGAGGGCAACGTCGCCGCGGCGCGCCTCGCCGTCGGGGCCTGTTCAGAGGTCGCCATGCGGCTGCCGGCCTTGGAGGAGGACCTCGTTGGCCGGGCGCTCTCGCCCGCGCTCGCGGCTATCGCCGCGCCGCGCCACCTGTCCGGGCTTTCGCCCATCGGCGACATCAGGGGTCCGGCCGCCTACCGCCGCGATGCGGCGGTGACCCTCCTCAGACGCGCGCTCACCGAATTGGGCGGGTCCCCATGAGCGGCCTGGAACGCGAAATCGCCTTTACCCTGAACGGAAAGGCCACCGTGACCGCGGCCGATCCCGTCCGGCGTCTCGCCGACGTGCTGCGCCGGGACCTTGGCCTAACCGGCACGAAGATCGGTTGCGATGCCGGCGATTGCGGCGCCTGCACGGTGCTGCTCGACGGCGCGCAAGTCTGTGCCTGCATGACGCCGGTGGCGCAGGTGGCGGGGCGCGAGGTCGTCACCGTCGAGGGACTCGCCGCCGGGGGCAAGTTGAGCGCCCTGCAGGAGGCCTTTCATCTGCATGGTGCCGCGCAATGCGGCATCTGCACGCCGGGCATGCTGATGGCGGCGGCGAGCTTGTTGCGGCGCAACGAAGCGCCGGACGAGGGAGAAATCCGCGACGCCCTGGGCGGCGTCCTTTGCCGCTGCACCGGCTACAGCAAGATCGTCGAGGCGGTGATGGGCGTGGTTTCACCCGGCGGCAATTTACTGAAAGATCCGGGCGTCGGCGAGGCGGTGGGCGCCCGGGTGCCGAAGACCGACGGTCTCGCGTTGCTCGACGGCGGCGCGATTTTCGGCGCGGACCGCGCCCCCGAGGACGCCCTGTGGCTGCGCGCCGTGCGCTCCCCCCACGCGAGCGCCACCTTCACGCTTGGCCCGTTCGACAACCTCCACGCCAAATGGCCGGGCCTGGTCAAGGTCCTGACGGCGGCCGACGTGACCGGCAACAACGGATTTGGCATCTACCCCGACATCAAGGACCAACCGGTCTTGGCGGTCGGCGAAGTGCGGTTTCGCGGCGAGGCGGTGGTGGCCCTGGTTGGCGATTACGGCGCCGTTCACGGCATCCGCGACGAGGACGTTCCCATCGCCTATGAGCCGCGCGTGCCGGTGGTTGGGCTGGACGCCGCGCTCGGCGCTGGTGCGCGTCAGCTACACCAAGCTTATCCCGGCAACATCCTGGCGCACGGCCTGGTCAAGAAGGGCGATGCGGCGGCGGCGCTTGCGGCCTCGGATATCGTCGTCGAGGGCGCCTTTGAGACGGGCTTTGTCGAGCACGCCTATATCGAGCCCGAAGCCGGCTGGGCGCGGCGCCGGGGCGGCCGGATCGAGGTCGCGAGCTCGACCCAATCGCCTTACATGGACCGCGACGAGGTGGCCCAGATCATCGGCATCGCGCCGGACGCCGTGCGTATTATCCCCACGGCCTGCGGCGGCGGTTTCGGCGGCAAGCTCGACATCGCGGTCCAGCCCCTGGTGGCGCTGGCGGCCTGGGTGCTCGACCGGCCCGTGCGCTGCACTTACACCCGCATCGAGTCGATGGCTTCGACCACCAAGCGGCACCCGTCACGCATCAAGGCGCGGTTTGGCTGCACGCAGGACGGTTTGCTGACGGCCCACACCTTCGACGGCGATTTCGACACCGGCGCGTACGTGTCCTGGGGGCTCACGGTGAAGGACCGGGTGCCCGTGCACTCGACCGGCCCCTACCACGTGCCGGCGGTGCTCGCCAACGCGCGCGGTGTCTTCACCAACGCCCCGCCGTCGGGCGCCTTTCGGGGCTTTGGCGTTCCCCAGGCCTCCATCGCCCATGAAGCGCTCATGGATGGGATGGCCGAGCGTATCGGCATGGACCCCCTGGAATTCCGCCACAAGAACGTGATCCGCACCGGTCAGGCGACTGCGACCGGGCAGGTGTTGGAGGCGAGCTGCGGCCTTGCCGCCTGCCTGGACGAACTTCGCCCGCACTGGCGCAAGGCGCGCGCCGACAGCGCGGCCTTCAACGCGCGCGCGAACGGCGCGGCGCGGCGCGGCGCGGGGATCGCCTGCTGTTGGTACGGGTGCGGCAACACCTCGATGTCGAACCCCTCGACGATGCACGTGGGAGTCGCGCCGGATGGCGCGGTCACGCTTTATTCCGGCGCGCAGGACATCGGGCAGGGCACCAACACCACGATGGTGCAATGCGTGGCGGACGCGCTCGGGATCGAAATGTCCGGCGTGGGGCTGGTCTGGGGCGACACCGGCCTTACCGCCGATGCGGGCAAGAGTTCAGCCTCGCGCCAAGCCTACGTTTCCGGAAACGCGGCGAAACGCGCCGGCGAGGATTTGCGGCGCCAGATTCTCAGGTTGGCGAACGTAGGCGAGGATGCGCGGATCGAATTCGGGTCCGGGCGCTTGATCGTGCGGGACGGAGACGCCGTGCGCGAGATCGGCCTTTCCACCCTGACGCCGCTTCGGGCGGGCGACGTGCTGGTGGGGGAGGGCACGTTCGACCCGCCAACCTCGCCGCTCGACGGGAACGGGCAGGGGGCGCCTTACGCCACGTATGGCTTCGCCGCGCAGATGGCCGAGGTCGAGGTCGATATGGAGCTTGGGCTGGTGCGCGTCCGGCGCGTTGTCGCGGCGCACGATGTCGGGCGCGCCATCAATCCGACCCAGGTCGAGGGGCAAATCCAGGGCGGCATCGCCCAGGGCCTTGGCTTCGCGCTGATGGAGGAATTTATCCCCGGCCGCACCGAGAACTTGCACGACTATCTCATTCCCACCATCGGCGACATGCCCGAGATCGAGGTGATCCTGGTGGAGGATCCCGAGCCGACCGGCCCCTGGGGCGCCAAGGGCGTGGGCGAGCACGCCTTGATTCCAACCGCGCCGGCCATTTTTGGGGCAATATATGCAGCCACGGGGGCCCGCATGACCCGGGCGCCGGCGATGCCCGATCGGGTGCGGGCGGCGATCCTTGCGGCGAAGGAGGGCGCGGCGTGAGCGCAAGCAAAAGCGCAAAAGACGAGAACATCGTCACCTGCGACGCCTGCCCGGTTCTGTGCCGAATCCGGCTGGGCAAGGCTGGGGCCTGCGACCGCTATGCGAACCTCGACGGCGCCCTCGTCCGGCTGGACCCCCTCCTGGTCACGCAAAAAACGCTGGACGAACACGGCAAGGTCGTCCCCTTCGTCAAGGGGGCGGAGGACTGGGACGGGACGATCGTCTCCCAGGCGCCGACCTTCGTGACCGGGATCGGCGCGACCACAACCTATCCCGACTACAAACCGGCGCCCTTCATCGTCGCCAGCGAGCACGACGGCATCGACATGGTGACCGTGGTGAGCGAAGGCGTGTTCAGTTATTGCGGCGTCAAGGTCAAGATCGATACCGACCGCTACATCGGACCCGAACCCGCGCCCGTGCGCGTCGGCGGCGAGCAGATCGGTCACGTCACGACCGCCGAGTATGGATCGCAAATGCTGGCGCTCGGCGGCGTGCGGCATTTGACCGGCGGCTCCAAGAAGGAAGGCAACGTGACCTGCCAGGCGCTGCTCGCGCTCTGCAACAAGGAGCCGGTGGAGATGACCGTCGACGAGGGCTCGACCATCACCGTACAAGCGGGCCAGCCGCCGGTCATCGATGGCGTCAGAGAAGAACGCATGCGCGTCGGTTGCGGCTCCGCCACCATCGGTATTTTCGCGCCGCAATGGCATGGCCACGCGGACGAAGTGATCGTCGTCGACGACCACATCACCGGCGTCCTGACGGAGCACCAGTCGGGCAAGTTCCTCGGCATGCCGCCCGCCGGCATTCGCGTGAACGGCCGGCGCTCGACGCCGGGGCGATATTTCCAGGTCGCCGAGCCCGGAAGCGGCTGGGGCGGAACCAGCGTCACCGATCCCCTGAGCATCATCAAAAAGATCGACCCGGAAACGGCGTGGCCCGGCCTCAAGCTCCTGATGGTGAGCACCACGGGCGAGGACGCCGCCTACTTCGAACTGGACGGGGACCTGAACCCCGTCGAGCGGGACATGCCCGGCCCGTTGCGGGTGGTGGTCGAGCGCATCGGCGAGAACTGCGAGCCCGCGCTGTGCAGCGTTCTGTTCATGGGCGGCGCCGGCGGCAGCCTGCGCGCGGGCGTGACCGTCAACCCCGTGCGCCTCAACCGCTCGGTCAAGAAACTTCTGACGCGCGTCACCTGCGGCGGCGCTCCGGTCTACATCTGGTCGGGGGGCGGCATCACCCTGATGGTCGACGTGATGAACATGCCCGACAATTCCTTCGGCTACGTGCCCACGCCCGCCCTGGTCGCGCCCATCGAGTTCACCTTGAAAAAAGAGGAATACCTCGCCATCGGCGGCTACGGCGATGAAATCGTCAACCTGGAAGACGTGCTCGCCGATGACCGGGTGCGCGTGGAGCCGTGGCGCGGTTCCCATCCCTGGCCCCTCGACGGGCCCATCCGGACGGAACGCTAGGCGTGACCGGCGCTCCCCATGCCGCGTTGCTGCCGGACGGCAAACGCCTCCATTTGCAACACGGGCCGATCGACCTCGTGATCGGCGCCAACGGCGGGGCGGGTGAGATCGCGCGTGCTTACGCTCAGGCGCGTGAGCGCTTCGAAGACATCCTCGCGGCCCTGGCCGGGGAGCTAACGAAGTTGCGCCAACCTGTGTGCGATCCGCGGTGGCAACCAACGGGGCCGGTCGCCTGCCGCATGATGGAGGCGGTGTGGCCGCACCGGGCATGTTTTGTCACGCCGATGGCGGCGGTCGCGGGCGCGGTCGCCGACGAAATGCTGGCGGCGCTGGTGCGGGGCCTCGGCCTGTCCTCGGCCTACGTCAACAACGGCGGCGACATCGCCATTCACCTGGCCCCAGGCGAATCGCTGACCCTCGGCATGGTCGGAGACCTGCACCAGCCGGCGGTCGACGGCCTTGCCCGGTTGCGCCACGACCTGCCCGTGCGGGGCATCGCCAGCAGCGGATGGAAGGGCCGGAGCTGGTCCCTTGGGATCGCGGATTCCGTGACGGTTCTGGCGCGCGATGCGGCGTCGGCCGATGTCGCCGCGACGCTGATCGCCAATGCGGTGAACGTCGATCACCCCGCCATCGGGCGCCGACCCGCAAATGAAGTGGACGACAACACCGACCTGGGCGCGCGGCTCGTGACGGTGGCGGTCGGGGACATCGGCGAAGCCTCGGTGGACGCCGCGCTTGCGTCGGGCGCCGCGATTGCCGACGCGATGCACCGGCGCGGGCTTATTGCCGGTGCGGCCCTGCGGCTCAAGGGCGTGACGCAATCCGTCGGGGCGCCCGCGGCCATCGCTGCTTAGGCGGATCGGGAGGGGATGAAAATGGATGATGCGAGGCCGGCGATCGAGACGGCGCCGGCCGGCGATTTCGGCGAACTCGTCAAAGTGCGCAAGTTCGTCGTGCACACCGAGGAGGTGCTGCACGAGTTCGGCCCGGCCGCCGATCCGCCGCAGTTGAAAGGCTATATCGCCGCGGTCGCCAACAACCCCTACGCCGGGCGCTACGTCGAGGACATTTTGCCTTTGATGGCGGCCTTGAAGCCGCTGGGTATCGAGATGGCCAAGCGCCTGATGGCGGTGCTGGGGGGCGCCGGCCGTATCGTCGCCTACGGTAAGGCGGCGCTGGTCGGCGAGAACGGCGAACTCGAGCACGCCGCCCTGTGGCACGAACCCGGTGGTTACGGCATGCGCCAGCTCATGGAGAAATCTAAAGCCATCGTCCCCTCGACGAAGAAAGTCGGCGGCCCCGGACGCACCATCGACGTGCCGCTCGCCCATGCCAATGCGGCCTACGTGCGCAGCCACTTTGACTCTATCGAGTGTTCGATATCGGATGCGCCGCGCGCCGACGAGATCGTCTGGATTCAGTCCATGTCCACGTCGGCCCGCATCTACAGCCGCGCGGGCGGGCTCGCCGATGCGGATGTCGTGGGGGAGGATGGATTGCGATGAAGGCCGATATCAGAAAGACGGCGGTGATCGTCGAGGAGACGCGCAAGGACATCGGCAGGGCGGTCGACCCGCCGACCCGCAAGGCCGCGGCCATCGCGGTGATCGAGAATCCCTTCGCCGGGCGCTACGTCGAGGACCTTTCGGACCTCATGGAGATCGGCGCCGAACTCGGCGGTCTGCTCGGGGAGATGTGCGTCAAGGCGCTGGGCATTACGCCCGAGCAGGCGGAGAGTTACGGCAAGGCCGCCATCGTCGGCGAGAACGGCGAGTGGGAGCACGCCGCCGCCATCCTCCATCCCAAGCTGGGCGCGCCCCTGCGCAAGGCGGTGGAGAAGGGGGCCGCGCTGGTCCCCTCGGTCAAAAAGCTCGGCGGGCCCGGCACGCCCATCGACGTGCCGCTCGGCCACAAGGATGCGGCTTTCGTGCGCAGCCACTTCGACGGCATGGAGGTGCGCTTGCCCGATGCGCCGCGCGCCAACGAAATCCTGGTGGCGGTCGCGGTCACCGATTCGGGCCGCCCCTTCCCGCGCGTCGGCGGCCTGAAAAAGGACGAGATCAAGGACGGCGACGGGCTTCGGTAGTAACCGTCCGTTAGACGATCTCCGGAATTCGTTCGGCGGGCGGTGTGTTGCGGCTGCGCCCGCTCGCGACCTTGCCGTCGATCACCACCATGCCGACGCTGGCGATGTCGCCGAAGCGAACCGCCTCCAGGAGCGTTTTCCCCGATGAGTGCTGGGGCCGGTCGAGAAACACAAAGTCGGCGGCCCGGCCCGGTTCGATCAGGCCGCAGTCGAGATCGCGCATGCGCGCGGTGTTTCCCGTGGCGAAGCAAAAGGCCTGCTCCGCCGGGACGTCGCCCAGGGCCGACAGCATCGCGACCATGCGTAGGATTCCGAGTGGTTGGACGCCCGAGCCCGCGGGGCCGTCGGTGCCGAGGATGACCCGTTCGAGCTGGCCGAGCTCGGACGCCGTGCGCAGGGCGTAGAGCGCGGAATGTTCGTTGCCGTTGTGCACGATCTCGATGCCCGCTTCGCATTGCTCGCACAGGCAGCGGATCTGATCCAGCGGCAGGGAGGTGTGGCCGCCGTTGATGTGGCCGATGATGTCCGCGCCCGCTTCCAGCACGACGTCCGCGTCGATGAGGCCCGAGCCGGGGATCGAGGGCCCGCCGGTGTGTATGGTGCTCTGGAGGCCGTACTTGCGCGCCCAATCCACCATCTTCTTGGCTTCGTCGCCCGCTTTCACGCTGCCCAGGCCGATCTCGCCCAGCAGCGTGACCCCGGCGTCGGCCATTTCCTTGAAATCTTCCTCCACCATGTCCTGTTCGACGATGGGCGCGCCCGCGTGAACCTTGACGCCGCCCACGGGGAAGACCGAGAAGGCGCGCTGGGCGGTAATGGCGAGCGCGACGATGCCCTTGCGGTCCTTCGGCCGGCCCGGCAGATGCACTTCGCCGGCGGAGATCATGGTCGTGACCCCGCCGTGCATGGAGCTGTCGATCCAATTGACTTGACCCTGGCGCGGCGTCCAGTCGCCGAACACCGGATGCACGTGGCTGTCGATCAGGCCGGGGCACAGGGTCACGCCGTTCGCGTCGATCGTCAGCGCGGCGTTCTCCGTATCGAGGTCCTTGGCCTTGCCGAGCGCGGCGATCCTTCCATCCACGGCGACAACGGTGTCGGCATCGAGGATCGGCTCCTCGAGCGCGCCGGACAGAACCATGCCGATGTTCTTGACGACTAGCTTCTCACCCGATTCTTGCGGCATACCGGCCTCCTCCTCAAAACTCGAATTGCCGTACCGACGCACATCCCTCGCCGCGATGACGGGTCGTCAATAAGTGGCGCGTCCCCCGGATATGTCGAAAACCGCGCCCGTTGAGAAGGAACACTCTTTCGAGCAAAGCCAAGACACTAGGCTCGCTACTTCATCCACCGTGCCAAAGCGGCCCATCGGAATCTTCGAGAGCATGTATTGGATGTGCTCCGGCTTCATCTGATCGAACATGTCGGTTTCGACGGCCGCGGGTGTGACGCAGTTGCAGGTGATGCCGGTTTCGGCCAGCTCCTTGCCGAGGGATTTTGTCAACGCGATCACGCCCGCCTTGGCGGCGCTGTAGGCCGACGCATTGGGGTTGCCCTCCTTTCCGGCGATGGAAGCGATGTTGACGATGCGCCCATAATTTTTCTCGCGCATCGCCGGTACCAACGCCCGGCAACATAGGAAGACACTGACAAGATCGATTCCAATAACACTCTTCCAAGCCTCGACGGGGTAGTCCCATACGGTCGCATTGGGGCCGGTGATGCCGGCGTTGTTGACCAGGATGTCGACGGGTCCAAGCGCCGATAACGTGTTGGCGGCGGCCGCCTCTACGGCCTCGGGATCGCTCACGTCTACTTGATGGGTCTGAAGGCTATCGCCCGCGCCCGCAAGGCCCATGGCCTTCTCGCCTTGCGCGGCATCGACGTCCCAGATGGCGACGCGTGCGCCGGCGCCAAGAAGGCGCTTCACGATGGCGAAGCCAATTCCCTTGGCGCCGCCGGTGACGACGGCCGCCTGTCCACTGAGATCACTTTGGGTCAACGGGGCCTCCTCGACCGTTATCCTAAGGCATGGCGGGAGCGCCGCGTACCGAAACATGCCCGCGGCCGTTCAAGCTCATTAACGGCCTTGCGTGGGCAAGATTCCGAGCATTGCACCTATTTCATCGCAGGCGCATTTGCTAGGCTTAGGATATCTTCTCAACCAGTTTTTCCGCCACCCCCGCTGACGCGGGATTGCCGTCGCGGGAGCAACCCGCCCCGCCAGCCGGTCCAGACCGGTCAGCCGCACCTAGGGGGCAGTCATTTCCGGCACGACCATACTGCTGAATATCATCGGCAACGTCGCACTGCTTCTGTGGGGCATTCGCATGGTGCGCACGGGCGTGACGCGCGCCTATGGCACGGATCTGCGGCGCGTTCTCGGCGCCAGCACGCGCAACCGATTTGCCGCCTTCGGGGTCGGGGTCGGGGTCACGGCCCTGTTGCAGAGCAGCACGGCGACGGCGCTAATGATTACCTCCTTCGCCGGACGCCAGCTCGTCAAGGTCGCGCCCGCCCTCGCCGTCATGCTGGGCGCCGATGTCGGCACCACCCTCGTGGTCCAGGTTCTGTCATTCGATTTAAGTTGGGTTTCGCCGCTGTTGATCGTTGGCGGGCTGCTCGCGTTTAGCGCGGGGCAATCAACCAGGCAGAAAGACTTGGGGCGCGTCGCGATTGGGTTGGGTCTGGTCCTTCTTGCCCTGCAAATGATCTTGAGCGTTTCCTCGCCCCTGCGCGAATCGGTCCTTCTGCAAACGATCGTCCAATCCCTCGAGGGCGAGCCTGTTCTGGCGCTCCTGATCGCCGCGCTGCTCACTTGGCTCGCCCATTCCAGCCTGGCGATGGTGCTGCTGATCATCTCCCTGGTGACCGCCGGCGTCGTGCCGCTGGACGTTGGCTTCGCGCTCGTCCTAGGGGCGAACCTTGGCGGCACGTTTCCCGCCATCGTCGCGACCCTTGGCGGCCAGACGGAGGCGCGCCGGGTGGCCCTTGGGAATTTCCTGTTTAAGCTGGCCGCCGTGGCGGTCGCCGTTCCCTTCATCGGCGAACTTCAGTCCCTGGCCGCGTCCGTGGAGTCGGATCCGGCGCGCCAAATCGCCAATTTCCACACGGGATTCAACCTCGCGCTTGCCGCCGTCTTTATCTTTCTGACCGATCCCGTGGCGCGCCTGGCCGCGGTGATCCTGCCCGCGAAGGCGCAGGCGGAAAGCCCGGCAACGCCGCGCCATCTCGACCGGAAGGCCCTGGAGAACCCCAAGACGGCATTGGCCGCGGCGGCCCGCGAAATCCTGCGCATGGGTGACCTTGTCGAAACCATGTTGCAGCAAGCGATCGACGTTTTCCGCGACGGCGACCGCAAGTTGCTGGCGCAGGTTGGACGGATGGATGACAACGTCGATGCTCTTTATGAGGCGACGAAGCTCTATCTCGCCGAATTGAACCGCGAATCCCTGAGCGAGA